>QYQC01000143.1 GCA_007280315.1 Betaproteobacteria bacterium
ATCCTCGTCGTCGTCGTTGGCTTCCAGCGCTACGTCCTGGCCCGATATGCGCATTTCCATCTCCCGCACTTCCGCCGGCTTGACGCGCAACTGCCTGGCCATGTCGTCGACGGCGTCCTGCGACAACGGACCCAGGCCCTTTTTCATCGAACGCAGATTGAAGAACAGCTTTCTTTGCGCTTTTGTGGTGGCAAGCTTGACCATGCGCCAGTTTTTCAGCACGAACTCGTGTATTTCGGCCTTGATCCAGTGAATGGCAAAGGATACCAGGCGCACATTGCGCTCCGGGTCGAAGCGCTTGACCGCTTTCATCAAACCGATATTGCCTTCCTGAATCAGATCGGCGTGAGGCAGACCGTAGCCCAGGTAGCCGCGGGCGATGGCGACCACCACGCGCAGATGCGAAACGACCAGGGCGCGCGCCGCGTCGATGTCGTTTTCGTCGCGCAGCTTGCGTGCGAGGCGCAATTCCTCCTCTGCCGTGAGCAACGGGAAGCGGTTCACGGTCGCAATATAGGTTTCCAGGCTGCCGACCAGGGAAGGCACCGGCAAGGTCATCACTTGATTCATATTCTGACTCCTTCTCGACGAGGCGCCCGACTGCTTATCCTGCAGGCACTTGCGCGAAATAGCGCCTCGAATTCAGTAAGGCCAATTTTAGCACTCTACCGCTTGGAGTGCCAATCGGTGGAAAAAGTTCCGAAGATCCCCGCGGGACTCCCGCCAGCGCGGAATCGAATCCCTCTACCTTGGCTCTATTCCAGCTAAGTGTCTGCTTACTGACATGTACGCGCCCAGCCATCCGAGAACGGCGGCAAAGGTGAGGAGGGCAAGGCAGTCAGGTAAGTCGAAAAAACTGAGCCTGAAGTCCGAGCCATAAAGCTGGGCAAGTCCGAGGATGCTGCGGTTGAGAATATGCATACACACGTAGACGATTCCGAGTGCGGCCACCCCCCCCAGAACGCCTTGCACCAGCCCGAGGTGGAAAAAGGGACGGCGGATAAACGCGTCGGTTGCGCCGATCAGCTTGCTCACTTCGATCTCGTCTTTCTGCGTCAGGATCTGCAGTCTGATAGTGTTGAACGTCACCGCCACCAGGCCGCACGCGAGCAGCGTGGCAAGTATCAGCACCGCCGTCCGTCCCAGCTTCAGCAGGGCGTCCAGCCGTTGCACCCAGGCAGAGTCCAGCTGCACATGGGCGACTTTGGGAAGTGCCCGCAGTTGCCCTTCCAGTTTTTCCATTTCAGCAACGCCGCCAACGGTTTCGAGCACAAAGGCGTCGGGCAGGGGGTTGGTCTGAAGCGCGGCGATGACATCGGACAGGTTTTCGGACCGCTTCAGTCCCTCCAGCGCCTGCTCGCGCGAAATGAAACGCAGCGCGCGCACGCCCGGAATCTGCTTCAGGCTGGCTTCCAGCGCGGCGATATCGTTCTTGCCGGCGTCGCGCGCGAGGAACAGACTGACGTGGGGATTGCCCGGGAGCTGACCGGCAACTCTGCCCAGATTCTGCAGCAGCATATAGCCGCCCAGGGGCAACGCCAAAGCGACCCCGATCACGGTCACATTGAGCAGTGTGGCAACCGGATTTCGCGCCAGCCGTCTGAGCGTCAGGCCGAAGCTCTGCCAGTGATGGCGCAACCAGTTATTCACGACGCCAGCCTTCCCTGATTGAGCGCCAGAACGCGCGGATTGAGGCGTTGTATCAGGGCGTCGTCGTGCGTGGCAATCAGCACCGTTACGCCGACCTGGTTGAATGAGCGAAACATCTCCACCACTTCAGCGGCCGAGGCGGAGTCCAGGCTCGCCGTCGGTTCGTCGGCAAGCAGGATGCTGGGGCGGTTCACCACCGCACGCGCGATGCACAGGCGCTGCTGCTCGCCGCCCGAAAGGGTTATTGGGTTTGCCTTTTCCCGCGCCAGCAGACCCACCTTGTCCAGCGCCGCCCGTGCCCGGCGCGCTGCGTCCTTGTGCGCATGACCGGTGAAGGCAAGCGGCAGCATGACATTGTCGAAGACGCTCCGGTCATAGAGCAGCTTCTGGTCCTGGAAGATGAGGCCGAGATTGCGCCGCAGATAGGGGATGGCCGCACGGCGCATGCTGCCGATGTTCTGCCCGTTCACCAGCACCGTACCGCTGGTCGGACGCTCGATTGCCGGGATCAGTTTTAGCAGAGTGCTCTTTCCCGCGCCCGAGCGGCCGGTAATGAACACCAGTTCGCCGGTATCGATGCTGAAGCTAAGTTCGCACAGCGCTTCGTAACCGCCACGATAACTTTTGCGCACCTGGCTGAAACTGATCATCGCGGATCGGGGAATCGGTTCAGGCTCAGTCTGCGTCGAGCATCGCGCTGGCGAAGTCCCGCGCCAGAAACGGGCGCAGGTCGTCTATCCCTTCTCCGATACCGATGAAGCGTATCGGTATCGGGCGCTCCCTCGCGATGGCGGCGATGACTCCACCCTTGGCGGTTCCGTCCAGTTTGGTCAGGACGAGGCCGGTCAGCCCCAGCGCGTCGTCGAAAGCCTTTACCTGGCTGAGTGCGTTCTGGCCGGTATTGGCATCGAGCACCAGCAGTACCTCATGCGGTGCGCTCGCGTCGGCCTTGGCGATGACCCGCTTCACCTTGCGAATTTCCTCCATCAGATGCAATTGGGTCGGCAGCCTGCCGGCGGTGTCGGCGAGCACGATGTCGATGTTGCGTGCGCGCGCCGCCTGGATGGCGTCGAAAATCACCGCCGCCGCATCGCCGCCTTGCTGGGTGATCACCGCCACCTGGTTGCGCTCGCCCCAAACGACGAGCTGCTCGCGCGCCGCGGCGCGAAATGTATCCCCCGCAGCGAGCAGCACGCTCTTTCCCTGCGCCTGGAAGTGCTTGGCCAGTTTGCCGATGGAGGTCGTCTTTCCGGCGCCGTTGACTCCGGCCAGCATGATGACGAATGGATGATGGCCGTCGGCCGCGAGCGCTCGCTCAAGCGGTGCGATCAGCAGCGCCAGCGCCTCCTGCAGCGCCGCCTTCAGTTCCGTACGCTCGGTCAGACCGCGTTTCTTGACCTGCTGGCGCAGACTATCGAGCAGGAACCGGGTGGCCGCCACCCCGGTGTCGGCGCAAAGCAGCGCAGACTCCAACTCTTCGTATAGCGCCGCGTCGATCTTGCCACCGCTGAACAGGCCGCCGACCTGGGCGCGCGTGCGCGCCAATCCAGCCTTGAGCCGTTCACTCCAGGGTGCGATAGGTGTTGCTTCGACGGGCTTTTTGAGGAAACTGAACATGGAGGTTTGCGCGGCTGGCTGCAAAAACCGCTAAGATACGCTCCGATTTTAGCAGAAGGGTGTGAATGAGAATCCAGTCGTTTCGCCGTTTGTGTCGTTGTTTGTCCGCGCTGGTCATGGCCATGGCCGTGAGCACCGCCGGTGCACAGAGCGGCGTGCAGGAACGAAAACTCGCCAACGGCCTGCGCGTGATCGTGAAAGAAGATCATCGCGCCCCGACCGCGGTGCACATGGTCTGGTACGTTGCCGGCAGCATGGATGAGGTCAGCGGCACCAGCGGCGTGGCGCACGTTCTGGAACATATGATGTTCAAAGGCACGAAGACGGTTGAGAGCGGCGAGTTCTCGCGCCGAATCGCCGCCGCCGGCGGGCGCGAGAATGCCTTCACCAACCGTGACTACACCGCCTATTTCCAGCAGGTTCCGAAATCCGCGCTGGCGCAAATGCTGCAGCTCGAGGCGGACCGCATGTCCAATCTGCTGGTGACCGAGTCCGAGTTCTCGCGCGAAATCAAAGTGGTGATGGAGGAGCGGCGTTTGCGCACCGACGATCAGGCGCGCGCGCTGGTATATGAAGCGCTCAATGCCGAAGCCTACGTCGCCCACCCCTACCGGCGGCCGGTTATCGGCTGGATGAACGATCTCACCAACATGGGTTATCTCGACGCGCGCAACTGGTATGCGCACTGGTACGTGCCGAACAACGCGTTGGTTGTGGTGGTGGGCGATGCCATGGCGGAGGAGGTATTTGCGCTGGCGCAGAGGTATTACGGCCGGATCAAGGCCAGGGCCTTGCCTGTGCGCAAACCCCAGATTGAACCGGAGCAGCGCGGCGTGCGCCGCGTGGTGGTCAAGGCGCCGGCCGAGCTGCCCTATCTGCTGATGGGCTGGAAATGCCCGGTGCTGCGCGATATGGACAAGGACTGGCAGCCCCAAGCGCTGGAGGTGCTGATGTGGGTGCTCGACGGTAACGAGTCGGCGCGGCTCAATCAATCGTTGGTGCGCGAGAGCCGCCTCGCGGGCGAGGTCGGCGCGGGCTACGACCCGATCGGCCGCGGAGCGGGCCTGTGCCTGATCGAGGGTACGCCGAGCAAGGGAAAAAGCGCGGCCGAACTGGAAGCGGGTTTGCGCGCCGAGCTCGCGCGCCTGGTGCAGGACGGGGTCACCGAGGATGAGCTTGCGCGCGTCAAGGCGCAGGTGGTCGCGAGTCAGGTGTTCAAGCGCGATTCGATTTTCGGGCAGGCGATGGAGATCGGCCAGTATGAGACTGCCGGTCTGTCCTACCGCGATATCGACCGGGTGCTCGAAGGTGTCAAGGCGGTCAGCGCCGAGCAGGTGCGCGCCGTGGCGAAGCAGTACCTCGTCGACGACCAACTCACCGTGGTGGTGCTCGACCCGCAGCCACTGGACAATGCAGCGCCGCGCCCGGCGATGCCTGGTGCGAGGCACTGAAATGCCAGTTTCTTTGAATCGAGCGAAAAGTAATCTGCTGCGGCTGGCGGCGGCGCTGGCATTGTCGATCACGGCTTGTGCGGCGCAGGCCGCGCTGCCGATTCAGCACTGGACCGCGGCCTCCGGCGCGCGCGTCTTTTTCGTCGAAAGCCGCAATATTCCGATGCTCGATATCAACGTCGATTTCGACGCAGGCGGACGGCGCGCCGCCTCCGACAAGGCCGGGCTGGGCGGGCTCACGCACACGCTGATCAAGGCGGGATCCGCCGCGCGCTCGGAGGAGGAGATCAGCCGGCGTATCGCAGATGTCGGCGCGCAGCTGGGCGGCAGCGTGGACCGCGATCGCGCCGGCCTGTCCCTGCGCACCCTGTCGAGTGAACGCGAACGAGTGCAGGCGGTAGCGACATTTGCGCAGATGCTGCAGACGCCGGAATTTCCGCAGGCGGCGTTCGCGCGGGAGAAAGCGCGTCTGGTCGATGCGGTCAGCGAGGACGAGACCAAACCCGATTCGATCGCCAGCAAGGCGTTCTACCGCCTGCTGTACGCGGCGCATCCCTACGCACTTTCTCCAACGCCCGGGACCGTAGCGCAAATCGAGCGCGCCGATGTGGTGAATTTCTATCGCGCGCACTACGTCGCCGGGCGCGCCGTGGTAACCATTATCGGCGACGCCGACCGCGCGCTGGCCGAACGCATCGCCGACGAGCTCACCGCGGGACTGCCGCAGGCGACTGGCGCGGCAGTCGCGCTGGCGCCGGTGACTCAACCGGCGAAACAGACGCAGCGCATTGCGCATCCGGCGTCGCAAAGCCATATCCTGCTGGGCCTGCCGGCGATTGCGCGCAACGACCCGGACTATTTTCCGCTGCTGGTCGGAAATTACGTCCTCGGTGGCGGCGGTTTCGTTTCGCGCCTGTACCTCGAAGTGCGCGAGAAACACGGTTTCGCCTATGACGTCTACAGCTATTTCCTGCCACTGGCGCAGGAGGGCCCGTTCCAGATCGGATTGCAGACCAAGAAAGAGCAGGCCGGGGAAGCACTGACGCGCGTGCATGCAGTGCTTGGTGAATTTCTCGAGCGCGGCCCGACTGCTGCTGAACTGAAGGCGGCGAAGCAGAATCTGGTTGGCGGCTTTGCGCTGCGCATAGACAGCAACCGCAAACTGCTCGATCAGGTCGCGATGATCGGCTTTTACCGGCTGCCGCTAGACTGGCTTGACGCTTTCGCTGCCCGGGTCGGGAACGTGAGCGTGGCCGAGGTGCGCGCGGCGTTCGCGCGGCGCGTGCGCGCGGAGCATCTGGTGACCGTTGTCGTCGGCAGTGGCGAAAAGTAATCAGGTCCGCATCATTGGCGGCGAATGGCGCAGCCGCCGCATCAGTTTTCCCGATCACGAGGGCCTGCGACCGAGCGCCGACCGGGTACGCGAGACGCTGTTCAACTGGCTTGGACAGGAATTCGGCAATGAACGCTGTCTCGACCTGTTCGCCGGCAGCGGCGCGCTCGGATTCGAAGCGCTTTCGCGCGGCGCGGCTTCGCTGGTGATGGTGGAAAAGAGCCGCCGCGCCTACGATGCGCTGGGTCAGAACGCGCGATTGCTGGCGGCGAAAAACCTGCAATTGCACTGCATGGATGCGCTAGAATTCGCCACCAACGCTGCAGCAGACGCGGTGGCGCGGTTCGATCTGGTATTTCTTGACCCGCCGTTTCATTCGAACTTGCTGGTCAAGGCCCTGCCGCTGGTGGTACCGCTGCTGCGGCCGGCAGCGCGGGTGTATGTCGAGAGCGCTGCGGCATTCGCAGCCTCGGATGGCTGGCGTGTACTCAAACACGGCCGCGCCGGACAGGTGCACTATACTTTGGTGACATATGGCAAATAGGGCAGTCTACCCGGGAACATTCGATCCGCTCACTCGCGGCCATGAGGATCTGGTGCGGCGCGCAGCCATGGTGTTCGACGAGCTGATCGTGGGCGTCGCCGACAGCCGCGGCAAGCAGCCGTTCTTCACGTTGGATGAACGCGTGGCCATGGCGCGCGACGTCTTGTCGGGATACGCCAATGTACGCGTGGAGAGTTTTCGCGGCCTGCTGATGAATTTCATCCGCACTCAGGACGCGCGCGTCGTTCTGCGCGGATTGCGCGCCGTGTCCGACTTCGAATACGAATTTCAGCTGGCGGGGATGAACCGCAACCTCTATCCGGACGTGGAAACCCTGTTCCTCACACCCGGAGAACAGCATATGTTCGTCTCGGCAACCATGGTGCGCGAAATCGCGACCCTGGGCGGGGACGTGAGCAAGTTCGTTCATCCGACGGTAGAGCGCTGCATCAAGGAGAAGGTCAGGAAGTCGGAGGGTTGACATGGCGCTGTTGATCACCGACGAGTGCATCAACTGCGACGTTTGCGAGCCGGAATGCCCGAACGAAGCGATTTCCCAGGGGCCGGAAATCTACGTCATCGACCCAGCAAAATGCACCGAGTGCGTGGGGCATTTCGACGAACCGCAATGCGTCGCAGTCTGCCCGGTGAGCTGTATTCCGCTAGATCCCGGCCATGCCGAGACCAAGGAAGTATTGCAGCAGAAGTATCTGCAGCTGACGGCGAATAAGCCCTGCAGCTGAGGGACAGTCTCAGAGCTTTTGGACGCCGCTACTTCTGGCAGGCGGGACAATAAAAAGTGGAGCGCTGACCCTGGCGCAACGAGCGGATAGCCGTCCCGCAGTTCCTGCACGGCAGCCCGGCGCGTCCATAGACATAGTGCTGCTGCTGGAAGTAGCCCGAACTGCCGTCGCTGTGGACAAAGTCGCGCAGGCTGCTGCCGCCCGCGGCCAGAGCCTGGTTCAGGGTCGACTTGATCGCGTCCGCGAGCGTTTCATAGCGCGCGAGCGAAATGCGCGAAGCCGAAGTTCGCGGATTGATGCGGGCGTGGTACAGGCTTTCGTTGGCGTAGATGTTGCCGACGCCGACGACGATGCTCGCGTTCATCAGCACCAGCTTCACCGCCGCATTGCGCGTGCGCGTGGCTGCATGAAGGACGCGGCCGGTGAACGCGTCTTCCAGCGGCTCGGCGCCCAGATCCGCGAGCAGCGGATGCCGGGCGATGTCCCCCGCATGCCATAGCACGGCACCGAAGCGACGCGGGTCGCGCAGGCGCAGCAGCCGCTTACCCAGCAGCAGATCGAAATGCTCGTGCGTTTCGGCTCGGCTTCCCGCATCCATGATGCGCAGACTTCCCGACATGCCCAGGTGCAATATCAGCCAGCCGGGTTGCTGGGGCGTGCCGCAGTCGACAAGCAGGTACTTGCCGCGACGCGCGACGCTGGAGATGCGCCGGCCGGTTACGCGCGCCGCCAGATTGCGCGGTATCGGCCAGCGCAGTCGGCGCTCGCTCATGCGCACACCGGTGATGGTACTGCCAGCCAGATAGGGCTCGATGCCGCGGCGCGTGATTTCGACTTCAGGTAGTTCGGGCATGGGATGCGCAGGTCGGTTGTTCTTGTACTGGCGCACAAATATACCTAAGATGTACCCCCCACGCCTAGCTATCCGCGCAACAATGGCTTTTCCTCGTCCGACCACATTTGGCTTGATTCGATTGCTGCCGCTTGCCGGTGTGGTTTTGGCGTTTGCCGCCTGCGCGCAACAACCGCAGCAACAGTCCGCACCGCCCGCCGCGCAGGGTCCGGTTCAGAGCCAAGCCGGGCAGACCGCGCCCGACGCGGCTGCGGCGCCGCCCGCCCCGCACCCAGTCGCGGCGAAACCTGACCTGCCCAAACAGGAACTCACCGAAGCGGTGCTGTATGAATATCTACTGGCGGAAATCGCAGGGCAGCGCGGCTCCGTCGGTCTTTCGGCACAGGCCTACGCCGATCTCGCCAGGCGCACGCGCGATCCGCGCATCGCCAGACGCGCCACCGAGGTTGCGTTGTACGCGCGCATGCCCGCGGCAGCAATCGAGGCCGCAAAAATCTGGTATGACACCGAACCGTCCTCGATGCAGGCGTTACAAACGCTCACCAACCTGCTGATCAACGGCAAACGTCAGGATGAAGCGCTGCCCTACCTGCAAAAATTGATCGATGGTGACGCCAGCGGTGAGGTCTTCCTGCGACTCGGCCGCCTGCTCGCCAACAACCAGGACAAGGCGCTTACGCTTGCGCTGGTGCAGCAACTGACCGGGCCGCACGCCAACGTGGCGCAGGCGCGTTTTGCCGTTGCCCAGGCGGCAGGCGCCGCCGAACAATATGATCTAGCCCTGGTCGAAGTGCGCGCAGCGGCGAGTCTCAAGCAGGACTGGGATTTGCCGGTGATGCTGGAAGCCCAGCTGCTGCAACGCCAGTCGAACGCGCCCGCGCTGCAGCGCCTGGCGGTGTACTTGGAGCGGCATCCGAAGGCGCGGGAGGTGCGCATGAGTTACGCGCGCTTGCTCGTCGCCGATCAAAAATATACCGAGGCGCGGGCCGAATTTCAGACCTTGTCCCGGGACTTTCCCGACAACGTAGACGTGGTCTTTGCCGTCGGCGTGCTGTCGCTGCAGCTGCAGGACTATGCACTGGCGGAAACGAATTTCAAGCGCCTGCTTGCGCTGCCTTATCGCGACCGGAACACGGTGCGCATGTATCTGGGGCAGATCGCCGAGGACCAGAAGAATTACCCGGAAGCACTGCATTGGTATGACGAAATCGCCAGTGGAGATTTATATCTGCGGGCGCAGATGCGCTACGCCATGGTGCTCGGCAAGCAAGGCAAGCTGGACGCGGCGCGCGCTCACCTGCACCAGATCGAGGCCGGCAGCATCGAGGCGCGGGTGCAGTTGTTGCTGACCGAGGCGCAAATGCTGCGCGATGCCAACCAGACGCGCGCGGCGTTCGATCTGATCGGCGACGCGCTCAAGGGCACGCCGGACCAACCCGAGTTGCTCTATGACTACGCCATGCTGGCGGAGAAGCTCGATCTCGTGGATCTGCTCGAAACCAATTTGAAGAAGTTGATCAGCCTCAAGCCCGAGCACGCGCACGCCTACAACGCGCTCGGGTATTCACTTGCCGAACGCAATCTGCGCCTGCCCGAAGCGCAGGTTCTGATTCAGAAGGCACTGCAGCTTTCACCCGACGATCCTTTCATCATCGATAGCATGGGCTGGGTGCTGTATCGACTGGGTGATAGCAAACGGGCGCTGGAATATCTGCGCAAGGCCTATGGCGCGCGCCCGGACGCGGAGATTGCGGCGCATCTGGGCGAGGTATTGTGGGTCGCAGGTGAGCGCAATGAAGCCGAAAAGATCTGGCTTGATGCAACCAAGAAAACTCCGGACAACGACGCCCTCAACAGCACGATCAAGCGCTTCAAGCGTTAGATAGGGCGATCAGTACGCGAACAGGTTGCCTCCGGCCGGAATTCGAAGTCTTCCTCATGCGTAATGCGTTTTTGTGTGCCTGTGTGTTGCTTGCAGGTTGCGCGACGATCGACCAGCAGGCGGCGCCTACCGGGCCCGTTGGCGATGCCTTCCATCTTTCGGGGCGGGTGTCGGTGAAATTCGGTGCCGAAGCTGCGAGCGGCAAGATCAGCTGGCAGCATGATCCAACGGGCGACGATTTGCTGATCTCGAACCCCTTCGGCCAGGGCGTGGCGCGCATCGTCCGGCGCGATGCGCGGGTGACCCTGACTACCTCGGATCAAAAGGTGTACGAAGCTAACGACGTGGAGGCCTTGACCGCAGAAGTGCTGGGCTGGCGCCTGCCGCTCGCGGGTCTGCCCGACTGGGTGCGCGGGCGCGCCGCCGCCGGATCGCCGGCGCAGGAGCGGCTGGACCATATACGGCGCCTGGCGGAGCTGAGGCAGGCTGGCTGGCTGGTGGAATTTCTCGATTACAGCGATACCAGCGGCCTGCCGACGCGGCTTCGTCTGTCGCGCGAAGAGGTGGAAATTCGCCTGGTGATCGACCAGTGGCGGGTCGCGCAGTGACCGGCTGGCGGGCGGACTGGCCCGCGCCGGCCAAACTGAACCTGTTTTTGCATGTCACCGGGCGGCGCGCCGATGGCTATCACAGCCTGCAGACTGCTTTCCGCCTGATTGATCTTGCCGATACGCTGCGATTTCATCCGCGCGAAGACGGCCAGGTCACGCTGCGTCGGCCGCTTACGGGCGTGCCGCCCGCGCAGGACCTGTGCGTTCGCGCCGCCGTTTCGCTTAAGGATGCAACCGGGCACGAAGGCGGTGTGGAAATCGAACTGGAAAAGCGCATTCCCATCGGCGGCGGGCTGGGCGGCGGCAGTTCGGACGCAGCCACTACCCTGGTCGCGCTCAATCACCTGTGGCGTTTGGGTTTGAATCGCGTGCAATTGCAGCGACTTGCGCTCAAACTGGGTGCAGACGTGCCGCTGTTCATATTTGGCGAGAATGCTTTTGCTGAAGGCGTAGGCGAAGAACTGTCGCCACTCGAGCTCGGGCGCGCCTGGTATCTGGTGCTGGTGCCGCCGGTGCGGGTGCCGACAGCTGCTGTGTTTGCGGCGGCCGAATTGACACGGGAGACAAAACCCATCAAAATTACGGCCTTTTTCGATGGGCTGAAACGACGCGTCTTGCGTAACGACCTCGAGCCCGTAGTGTGCAAACGCTTTCCCGAAGTGGCGCGCCATCTGGCTTGGTTGAGGCAGCACGGTGACGCGCGCATGAGCGGTTCCGGCGCTTGCGTGTATGCAGAATTTTCCACCGAATCCGCGGCGCGTGCGGTTCATGTGCAGTTGCCGCCGGAAATGCGCGGGATCGTGGTTTGCGGTCTGGAGCGTCACCCGCTGCAGGAATTGAGCAAATAGAGTTTGGGGAGTCGCCAAGTGGTAAGGCACCGGATTTTGATTCCGGCATTCGTAGGTTCGATCCCTACCTCCCCAGCCAGCTAGAGACCAGTGTCTGCAAACCAGATACTGGAAAAACCAAGCTGCATGTGCAGTTGGTTGCGTTAAACGACAAAGGGGGCACGGGAATCTAGTTTCCGGCAACTGGTTTCCAGTATCTAGATGGCTTACGATCACCTGATGATTTTTGCAGGCAGCGCCAATCCGCAATTGGCCGCTGCGGTGGCGAAACGCCTGAATATTCGTCTGGGCAACGTCGTGGTCGATCGCTTCTCCGACGGCGAGGTGATGATCGAGTTGATGGAAAACGTGCGTGGCCGGGACTGCTTCGTGCTGCAATCGACTTGCATGCCCACCAACGACAACCTGATGGAAGTGCTGATCATGATCGACGCGCTGAAACGCGCATCGGCCGCCCGCGTCACCGCCGCGCTGCCTTATTTCGGCTATGCGCGTCAGGACCGCCGGCCGCGCTCGGCGCGCGTGTCCATCAGCTCCAAGGTGGTCGCCAACATGCTCGAGGCAGTGGGCGTGGACCGCGTGCTCACCATGGACCTGCACGCGGACCAGATTCAGGGTTTCTTCGATGTGCCGGTGGACAACATCTACGCTGCGCCCATCCTGCTGGGCGATCTGTGGAAGCACGGCTACGAGGACCTGCTGGTGGTTTCGCCCGACGTCGGCGGCGTGGTGCGCGCGCGTGCGCTGGCCAAGCGCCTGGAGTCGGACCTGGCCATCATCGACAAACGCCGCCCGAAAGCAAACGATTCCGAGGTGATGAACATCATCGGCGACGTCAAGGGCCGCACCTGCGTCATCATGGACGATATGGTGGACACCGCCGGCACGCTGGCCAAGGCGGCGCAGGCGCTGAAGAACGAGGGGGCGATCAAGGTACTCGCCTACTGTACCCACCCGGTGCTCTCGGGCGGGGCGGTGGAGCGCATCGCCAATTCGGCATTGGACGAAGTGGTGGTCACCGACTCCATTCCGCTGCGCGAAGACGCGAAGAAGTGCAGCAAGATACGCGTACTATCCGTGGTCGATCTGCTGGCGGAAACCATACTGCGCATCAGCAACGAGGACTCGGTGAGTTCCCTGTTTAGCGAATAGCCAGGGAGAAACAGAAAAATTCAAGTTTTTCAAACGGCGGTACCTGGTCGCGGGGCCGCCATAACCAGGAGTGCAACATGCAAATCGAAGTTAACGCGCAAAAGCGCACCAAGCAGGGCACCGGAGCGAGCCGCCGCCTGCGCCGTGAAGGCAAGACCCCCGGGATAGTTTACGGAGGGACCCAGCCCGCGGTCGTCATCGAGCTCGATCACAACGCGCTGTACCATCAGTTGCGCGAGGAGGCCTTCCACGCCTCGGTTCTGACGCTCAATCTGGAAGGGGTGAAGGAGCAGGTGCTGTTGCGCTCGGTCAACATGCACCCGTTCAGGGTGGAGGTCCAGCACATCGACTTCCAGCGTGTCCAGGCGGATGTGAAAATCCAGATGAAAGTGCCACTGCACTTTATGAACGCCGAGCAGTCGCCAGGGGTGAAACTGTCGGGCGGTATCGTCAGCCACGTGCTGAGCGATCTCGCGATACGCTGCCTGCCGGCGGACCTGCCCGAATTCATCGAGGTGGATCTGAAGGACATGGCGCTCGGCAACACCGTGCATGTCAAGGATCTGGTGCTCCCCAAGGGTGTGGAG
>QYQC01000035.1 GCA_007280315.1 Betaproteobacteria bacterium
AAAGATAGTGACGCGTGGTCGGATAGCCCGCGGCGAAGCCGTTCGAGTTCGCCACCACGAACTGGTGCTGCTGCGTCGAGACGCCGGCCCCTTCGGAATTGACGATGCGCGCATCCAGAGCGAACGCCGCGGCCTCGCACGCGCGCGCGCGCTCTATCGCTTCCTCTATCGGCAGATCCCATGGATGGAACAAGTCGAGATCGTGGATCTCGCGCGCCATCATCTCGGGTTCCGCGAGGCCGGCACAGTCGTCGCTGGCGGTAAAGCGCGCAATGCTGACCGCGGCCGCCACCGTGTCGCTGAGCGCCTTGGGCGAAAAGTCGGAGGTGCTGGCAAAGCCCTTGTGCTGGCCGAGATAGGCCGTCACGCCGATGCTTTTATCGCGGTTGTACTCGATCGTCTCGACCTCGCCCTTGCGCACCACGGCTGTCTGGCCGTAGCCTTCGGACACGTCGGTTTCGCAGGCGCTCGCGCCCTGGGCGGCGGCCTGGCGCAACAGATCCAGGGCGATTTGCCTGAGCGTGTCCAGTGGATAGGTGAAGCGCGCCGGCGTAACTGAAGCTGTCGTCATTGAACTGGTTCCATTGGGATTGTAGGGGGGCTGAAAAACGAATTTTCGGCGGCGCCAAAAAGCGCGAAGAACAGCGCGAACAGCGTTTTGCCAGAGCCAAAAACCATTATCATAGCAGTTCGAACCCTCCGCACCCGGCTCCATGCAAGTCGAACCAGACGAACCCGCCAGCAAGACGCGCAAGAAAAAAGACATGCTCGCGCTGCAGAAACTGGGCGTGCAGCTGGTCGAGCTGAACCAGCAGCAACTGGAGTCGATGCAACTGCCGGAAGACCTGCTGCTGGCCGTGCTCGAAGCCCGGCGCCTGACCAAACACGAAGCGCGGCGGCGGCAGATGCAATACATCGGTCGTGTGATGCGCGACATCGACCCCGAGCCGATACGCGACCGGCTGGCGAAGTGGCAGGGACAGGGACGCGAGCACACCGCGCAACTGCACACGCTGGAGCGTTGGCGCGACGAACTATTGGCCGGAGATCCAGCACTGGCGCGCTTCTTGGAGGCATTCCCCTCTGCCGACAGCCAGCAACTGCGTACCCTGATTCGCAACGCGCGGCGCGAGCAAGCGGCGGCCCTGCCGCCGAAGAGCTACCGCGAACTATTCCGCGTGTTGCGTGAAATGACTATCAAGGAGCCTGCAGCAGATGTCTGACCAGCCAGAAGAACTGCTGATCGGCCTCGTCTCCGTCAGCGACCGCGCTTCTGCCGGCGTGTACAAGGACGAAGGCATCCCGGCGCTGGAGGACTGGTTCGGCAAGGCCATCGCCGCGCCCGCCTGGCGCACGGAAAAGCGCCTGATCCCGGACGAGCAGGCGGCGATCGAAGCGGCGCTGATCGAACTGGTCGATGGGGCCGGCTGCGACCTGGTGCTCACTACCGGCGGCACCGGCCCTGCCTGGCGCGATGTGACACCCGAAGCGACACTGGCGGTCGCCGACAAGCCGATGCCCGGATTCGGCGAGCAAATGCGCCGCATCAGCCTGGAGTTCGTGCCTACGGCGATCCTGTCGCGCCAAGTAGCGGTCGTGCGCTATCGCCGCGGTCAGGCGGCGAAGCCCAAGGGCAGCCTCATTATCAACCTGCCCGGCCAGCCCAAATCGATAAAGGAGACGCTGGAGGGCCTGAAGGACAAGGAAGGCAAGCAGCTGGTCCCCGGCATATTCGCCGCCGTGCCCTATTGCATCGATCTCATCGGCGGGCCCTACATCGAGACCAACGAAGCCGTGATCAAGGCGTTCCGCCCGAAATCCGCAATCCGACCGAAAAAGGATCAGCCGCTTTGAGCAGCGCAGCGCTGGAAACACTGGAGATAGAGACGGCGCCGCATCCGCTCGCCAGCAGCATCTGGCTGCACGGCCTGGGCGCCGACGGCAACGACTTCGCGCCGCGCGCCGATGAAATCCAATTGCCTGTCGCCGTTCGTTATGTCTTTCCCCACGCGCCGATGATGCCGGTGAGCATCAACGGCGGCTATGTGATGCGTGCCTGGTACGACATTACCGATGCCGCCGTCCGGCGCGAGGACGAGGACGGGGTGCGTGCCTCGCAGCGCAGTATGGAAGCGTTGATCGCGCGCGAAAAATCCCGCGGCGTCGCAGCCGGAAAAATCATTCTCGCCGGGTTCTCCCAGGGCGGCGCAATCGCGCTGCAGACCGGACTTCGGCACGGCGAACGGCTCGCCGGCGTGATGGCGCTCTCGACCTATTTGCCGCTGGTCGATACGCTGGCCGCCGAGGCCAGCCCGGCCAATCGCGACCTGCCGATTTTCATGGCGCATGGCACGGCCGACCCGATGATTCCGTTTGCCCGCGCGCAGGCGTCGCGTGACCTGCTGATGCAGCAGTCCTACGCGGTGGAGTGGCACGAGTACCGAATGCAGCACTCGGTGTGCCCGCAGGAAATCGCCGATATCGGCGTCTGGCTGAGGCGCGTCCTGGCTTAGGGTCGTTTCAAAATGACTACGGCAAGAGACGTCATTCCGAAGCCGCAGGCTGAGGAATCTGCTTTGCATTAAAAGCAGATTCCTCGCTCCGCTCGGAATGACAGTGTTTGAAATTTCTATTCTGAATTACGCCCTAAGAGTCTGTTGACGTCAGTGATTGCGACGCGCCGCCTCGTATAACGGCAGCACCACCGGCAGCAGCGCCTGGATCTGCTGCACGCGATTGGTTTCCGCGGGATGGGTGCTGAGAAACTCGGGCGGCCGCCCGCCGCTGTTGGCTTTCATCATTTTCTGCCACAGCGTGATGCCGACACGCGGGTCATAGCCGGCGCGCGCAGTGAGTTCCAGGCCGATGCGATCGGCTTCGCTCTCGTCGTTGCGACTGAACCGGGTCGCGATCAACGCCTGGTACGCCACGCCTGCGATGTCTGCCGACCCCTGCCCCAGGCCGAGCAGCGCCGCACCGATGTCGATCACACTGCGCGCGGCGATCGCCTGCGATACCTGTTCGCGCGAGTGCTCGCGCAGCGCATGCGCCACTTCGTGCCCCATCACCACCGCGATCTCGTCGTCGCCTAGATCGAGCTTCCGGATCAGACCCGAATAGAACATGATCTTGCCGCCCGGCATGCAGAACGCGTTGAGCTCGTCGCTGCTGATCACATTGACTTCCCAGTTCCAGCCGGGCGCGTCGCGGCGGAATACTGCGGTCTGTGGCTCGATGCGCGCGGCCACCGCGCGCACGCGCGCAAGCAGCGCGGGATCGCGGTTCAGCGTCCCCTTGGTTCTCGAGTCCGATTGCAGCTTGGCATAGCTTTGTGCGGCCATCCGGTCCAGTTCCTGCGACGACACCAGCAGCAGCTGCTTGCGCTCGCCGCCGACCACGCCTCCCGAAGTCGTGGTCTGGCAGCCGGCAAGCGCAACGACACCAGCCAGCAAAAACGCCAGTCCCAGTCTGCGCACCACGCTCATGGCAAGTAATCCTCTGTTGATTTCCTATCAAGCGTAGCCCGGATGCAGGCGCGCAGCGCCGTCCAAAAAGGACTTCCTTCGGTCGAAATCCGGGATTCACTCCGCGCGAACACCGATCCCGGATTGCGCTGCGCTTCGTCCGTGCTACTCTCCTGACTCTCCCGCTCTGCGGCGCCTGCCGCCGGCGCTCATCGCACCAGCTGGTTGATCTCGATGATGGGCAGCAGGATGGCGAGCACGATCATCAGCACCACGCCCCCCATCACCAGGATCATCACCGGCTCGAGCAGGGTCAGGAACACCGCCAGGCGCCGCTCCAGCGCCTGGGTTTCGAGCTGCGCCGCGCGCTGCAGCATCTGCTCAAGCCGGCCGCTCACCTCACCGCTCGCGACCAGGTGCACCATCAGCGGCGGAAACACCCGCGTTGCGCCCAGAGCGCGCGCCAGGCTCTCGCCTTCGCGCACGCGTTCGATCGCGCCTTCGACCGCCTCGCGCATCACCGTGTTGGTCATCACGCGCGCGCCGGAATTCAGCGCGCCGAGCAGCGGCACCCCGCCCCCGACCAGGATGGCAAGCGTGCTGGCGAAACGCGAAGTATTGACGCCGCGAACCAGCGCCCCGAACCAGGGCAGGCGCAGCAACAGCCCA
Organism: Betaproteobacteria bacterium; assembly: GCA_007280315.1. GTDB lineage: Bacteria > Pseudomonadota > Gammaproteobacteria > Burkholderiales > SG8-39 > 2-12-FULL-64-23. Next base: position 4,134 of record QYQC01000035.1, read on the forward strand.
TGCCAGCTGCGCCTCGGTCCATCCCGGCGCAGCAACAGACGCACCGCGACCACGGCGCCGACGCCGCCAACGGCGATGTAGGGCCAGGCGGCGCGCAGGAAATCGGACAACGCGATCAGCGCACGCGTCAGCAGCGGCAGGCTTTGCCGCGATTGCTGGAACACCTGCACGATCTGCGGCACCACGAATACCAGCAGACCGGTAACGATGCTCACCGCGACCAGCGTGACCAGGAGCGGGTAGAGCAGCGCGAGGCTGGTCTTTTGTTTCAGCGCCTGGCGCGCATCGAGGTAGTCGGCAAGATGCTGCAATACCGTCGGCAGCGCACCGGACTCTTCGCCGCCGTGCACCAGCGCGCGATAGAAATCGGGAAAGCTCCGGTCGTAGCTGCCCAGCGCGCCGGCAAGCGACAGCCCTGCGGTGATTTCGGATTTGACGCCGCCCAGCACTTCGCGCGTCATCGGCGCCGAGGCCTCCTCGATGAGCGCGCTCAAGGACTGCTCCATCGTCAGTCCGGAAGCAAGCAGGGTCGCCAGCTGCCGCGTGACCAGGCTCAGTTCGTCGGAGGATATGCCGCGCGCCCACGGCTGGCGCGCGCGTTCGCGCGCGCGCACCAGATCGACTGCGGAAGGCAGCAGACCCTGGGCGCGCAATTGCGTCCGCGCCTGGCGCGGCGTATCGGCTTGCACCACGCCCGAAACCGTGCGCCCCGCTGCGTCCAGCGCCTCGTAGCGGAATGCTTCCATTACTCTCGCGTCACGCGCACTACTTCGTCCAGGCTGATCGCGCCCTGGGCCGCCCAGCGCATGCCGTCGTCGCGCAGCGAACGCATGCCCTGCGCCACCGCATGGTCGCGCAGCACCTGTTCCGAGGCACGATCGTGAACCAGCCGGCGTAGCGCGTCGTCGACGCTCAGCAATTCATAAATCCCGGTGCGGCCACGGTAGCCTGAGTGATTGCACGCGGGGCAGCCCTGCGCGCTGTAGAACGACCCGGCCATCGGCGCGAACCCCAGCGCCTGCAACTGCGCGCCATCGGTGGAAAACGGCTTGCGGCACTCCAGGCAAAGCCGGCGCACCAGGCGCTGCGCCACCACGCCGATCAGGCTGGTTGCAAGCAGAAACGGCTCCACACCCATGTCGACCAGGCGCGTGACGGCGCTCACCGAATCGTTGGTGTGCAGCGTGGCGAACACCAGATGGCCGGTGAGGCTCGCCTGCACCGCGATTTGCGCCGTCTCCAGGTCGCGGATCTCGCCTATCATCACGACGTCCGGGTCCTGGCGCAAAATAGTGCGCAGGGCGCGCGCGAAACTCATTTCGATGCGCGTGTTGATTTGCGTCTGGCTGATGCCGTCGAGGTCGTACTCGATCGGATCTTCCACCGTCATGATGTTGAGCGCTTTC
>QYQC01000084.1 GCA_007280315.1 Betaproteobacteria bacterium
AATATTCTGCTGGCGGCGCACGGCCCGATACTGCTCGACGCCGAATGCGCCTGGTACGGCGACCCGGCATTCGACCTTGCTTTCTGCCTCAACCATATGCTGCTGAAATGCCTGTGGCGGCCGCAGTGGCGCGCGCAGTATCTCGACTGCTACGACGCACTCGCATCGACTTACCTCGAGCGCGTCAACTGGGAGCCGCGAGCGGCGATCGAGGCGCGCGTGGCGCATTTGCTGCCCGGACTATTTCTCGGGCGCGTGGACGGCAAGTCGCCTGCAGAGTACCTAACCGAGGAGCGCGACAAGGATCGCGTGCGCCGCGTCGCACGCGGCTTTCTGCTGCAACCGGTCGATCGGCTCGAAGCCATACGCGATGCATGGAATACCGAACTTCAGAGCACATAGCAATTGTTGCAGAATGTCATTCCGAGCGTAGCGAGAAATCTGCTTTTGATTTATACAAGAAGCAGATTCCTCGGCGTACCGCCTCGGAATGACAGCAGTTCTTGAAATGGACAATTAGATGCCCGATACAACCATCATCAACGTACGCGGCCGCAGAGTGTGGGACTCGCGCGGGCGACCGACCGTCGAAGCGGAGGTTCATCTCGCCTGCGGCGCGAGCGGGCGCGCGATCGCGCCCGCGGGCGCGTCGCGCGGCACACGCGAAGCCGTCGATTTGCGCGACGCCGGTGGACTTGGCGTGAGCGCAGCAGTCGCCAATATCAATGGCGCCATCGCCGGCGCGCTCGCCGGCATGAACGCGGCCACGCAGGAAGAAATCGACCGCGCAATGATCGCGCTCGATGGCACGCCGAACAAGGCGCGGCTCGGGGCGAACGCCACCGTCGCCGTATCCCTCGCCGTGCTGCAGGCGACGGCGCGCGCGCACCAGCTGCCGCTGTTCCTCTACCTGGCAGATGGACGGCCGATCCGCCTGCCGCTGCCGGAGATCCAGATTTTCGGCGGCGGCGCACACGCCGGCCGGCGCATCGACATCCAGGATCTGATGGTAATGGCGCTCAGCGCAGGGACGTTCGACGAGGCGCTGGAGATGACGGCGCGCGTGTATCAGGCGGCGGGCGAGCTCATGCGCGACTCGGGCAGGCTGCACGGGGTCGCCGACGAAGGCGGCTGGTGGCCCGAATTCGCCAGCAACGAGGAAGCGATCGAAACGCTGCTGCGCGCAATCGAGCGCGCCGGCTTCGTGCCCGGCGATGAAATTGCCATTTCACTCGACATCGCCGCCTCCGAATTCGGTGCCGGCGGTGGCTACCGCCTGGGGTTGGACGGCAAGAGTTTGGACAGCGACGGCATGTGCGACCTGGTCATCGGCTGGCTTGCGCGTTACCCCATCATCTCGGTCGAAGATCCGTTGGCCGAGGACGACCGCGAAGGCATGATGCGCTTCACCGCCGCGGTCGGAGACCAGGTGCAGATCATCGGCGACGATTACCTGACCACCAGCGCGGCGCGCGTGCGCGATGCGATCACCGACCGCGCCTGCAACGCCGTGCTGCTCAAACCGAACCAATGCGGCACGGTGAGCGAAACGCGCGCCGCGCTGGATCTGGCCAAGGCCGCCGGCTGGGGCTGCATCGTCTCGGCGCGCTCCGGCGAAACCGAGGACGTGAGCATCGTGCACCTCGCCACCGGCTGGGACGCAGGCCAGCTCAAGGTCGGCTCGTTCGCGCGCGGCGAGCGCATGGCGAAATGGAACGAGGCGCTGCGCATCGAAGAGATGCTCGGCGCGCGCGCGCGCTTTGCCGGGCGCGGAGCGCTGCCGTTGAAGAATTCCTACTGAGAATTGCGCCACCGGTTACCGCCCACCCTCACCCCAACCCTCTCCCGCCCAAGCGGGAGAGGGGGTATTCTCCCTCGCCCCCGGACACGGGGGAGAGGGCTGGGGGCGAGGCGCGGGTTTCGGGCAGCATGCGGCCCGCGCGCCGAGCGGCGTCCCCATGCAGGGGGACGTGCGCACTGCAAGTGAGGGGGCGCGCGTCGGAAGAAATGTAATGCCAATGCGTAGTCTTCATCTTCCCGTTCAGCGTCGCTCATGGGGCAAACAACCGGCATCGCACATCGAGCCACGTTATAATTCGCTCGCTTTGAAAAAGACAACCCAAACCCTGCAGCTATGAGCGGGGCAACGCAGGCACGACCGCACGCGCTACGTGGCATCCTGATGATCATGACGGCGGTGGCCCTGTTCACCGTCATGGATTCGATGGCCAAGTACCTGTCGCACTTCTATCCCGTGCCCGGCATCGTCTGGGCACGCTACGCCTTTCATCTGCTGTTCGTGGTCATGATCCTCGGTCCGCGGATGAAACTCGGCCTGGTGCGCACCAAACACCTCGGACTGCAGATCGTGCGCGGTACCCTGCTCGCCGCCTCGAGCATGTTGTTTTTCAGCGCGCTCAAATTCATGCCGATGGCGGAAGCGTCGTCGATCTCCTTCGTCGCGCCCATGCTGGTCACGTTGCTGGGCGTCATCCTGTTGAAAGAGAAAGTCGAGCCGGCGCGCTGGGTGGCGGTGGCGGCCGGCTTCATCGGCGTGCTGATCATCATCCGCCCGGGCAGCGGCATATTTGCCTGGGTCGCGCTGCTGCCGCTCGCAACCGCGGCCAGCTTTGCCAGCTACCAGATCCTGACGCGCAAACTTGCCGGCGTCGACAATCCCTACACGTCGCTGTTCTACTCCGGGCTGATCGGCACCGTGCTGCTGGCGGCGGTGCTGCCGTTTCAATGGACCACGCCGACGACCCTGGCGCACGCGCTGATGCTGCCGGCGATCGGCTTCATCGGCGGCTTGAGTCACCTGATCCTGATCCGCGCCTACGACCAGGCGGCGGTGTCGACCCTGGCGCCGTTCACCTATACGCAGCTGATCTGGGTCACCCTGAGCGGGTATCTGGTATTCGGTGATTTTCCCGACAACTGGTCGCTCGTCGGCATCGCCGTCATCATGGCCAGCGGTATTTACATCGCCACCCATCAGCAGCTGTCGGAACGGCAGCAGCGCGCCGAGTTGCAGCAGAGCGCGCCCGGGGGTTAAAGGTTAATGCGGAACGCTAGCGTCAGAACTTGTCATTCCGAGCGGGGCGAGGAATCTGCTTTCGACTGAAGCGAGAAGCAGATTCCTCGGGCTCACGCCCTCGGAATGACACCGCATATTGCGTTCCGCCCTCAGGCGTAATGTTTGAGAAAATCCTCATACGCCAGCGCGATGCCCGCCTCCAGGCGCGTGCTCGGCTTCCATCCAAGCGCATTGATACGGCCCGAATCGAGAAATTTTCGCGGCGTGCCGTCGGGCTTGGACGTGTCGAAGCGCAGGCTGCCACGAAATCCGACGACGTGCGCAACCGTGCGCGCCAGCTCGGCGATGCTCTGGTCTTCGCCGTAGCCGATGTTGACCAGCGGCGGGTGGCTGTCTGTGACCAGTTCCTTGAATTTCGGCGGCGCCAGCCCAAGCAGATGGACGCAGGCTTCGGCCATGTCCTCGCTGTACAGAAACTCGCGCAGCGGCGCGCCCGTCCCCCAGATGACCGCTTCCTCCATGCCGCCACTCTTCGCCTCGTGCATTTTGCGGATCAGCGCCGGCAGCACATGGGAATTGTTCAGATCGTAGCTGTCCCCCGGCCCGTACAGATTGGTCGGCATCGCCGCAAGAAAGCTGGTGCCGTACTGCCGGTTGTAGGACCAGCACATCTCGATGCCGGCGATCTTGGCGATGGCATAGGGGCGGTTGGTCGGCTCCAGCGGGCCGGTGAGCAGATATTCCTCCCTGATCGGCTGCGGACAGTCGCGCGGATAAATACAGGACGATCCCAGAAACAGCAGCCGCTTGACGCCGGCCCGCCAGGATTCGTGCAGCACGTTGGTCTGCACCGCGAGATTGCTGTGAACGAATTCGGCCGGATAGCTGCTGTTGGCGACGATGCCTCCGACTTTCGCCGCCGCGAGAAAAACGTAGTCGGGCTTTTCGGTCTGAAAAAACGCCCGCACCGCAGCCTGCTCGGTGAGCTCCAGTTCGGCATGGCTGCGCAACAACAGATTGTCGTAACCCTTCAGGCGCAGTTGCCGCACCAGCGCGGAACCGGCCAGACCGCGATGGCCGGCGACGTAGATTTTGGAGTGCTTTTCCATCAGGCAATCACTGAGAAGCCCAACACTGTCATTCCGAGGCCCCCTCGACTATGCTCGGGGCAGGCTCCGGCCGAGGAATCTGCTTTTTCAATCCGCAATGAAGCAGATTCCTCGCGTTGCTCGGAATGACAACCATGCGTGCGCCGTCACTCATGGCGATCGAAGGTTTTGTGCCCGTGGCTCTTCACCAGCGCGTCGCGCTCGGCCGAGCGCAGGTCCTCGCGCACCATCTCAATGACGAGTTCGCCGAATTTGACTTTCGGCACCCAGCCAAGCCTGGTTTTGGCTTTGGTCGCATCGCCCAGCAGCGAATCCACTTCGGTCGGGCGGAAGTAGCGCGGATCGACGGCGACGATGCAGCGGCCGGCATGATCGTAGCCTTTCTCCTCCTTGCCCTTCCCTTTCCAGTTGAGCTCCATGCCGAGTTCGCTCGCGGCGGCGGCGACGAATTCGCGTACGCTGTGCTGCTCGCCGGTGGCGATGACGAAATCCTCCGGCTGCGGCTGCTGCAGCATCAGCCACATCGCCTCGACGAAATCGCGCGCATGCCCCCAGTCGCGTTTGGCGTTGAAGTTGCCGAGGTAGAGGCAGTCCTGCAGTCCGAGTTTGATCCGCGCCAGCGCGCGCGTGATCTTGCGCGTGACGAAGGTTTCGCCGCGCACCGGAGATTCGTGATTGAACAGAATGCCGTTGCAGGCGTAGATGCCGTAGGCCTCGCGGCAGTTGACCGTGATCCAGTCGGCATGGAGCTGGCCACCGCGGTAGGGACGGGGCGGGTAGAACGCGGTGGTTTGGGTCTGCGGGGCCTCCCGCACCATGCCGTAGGGTTCGGGGGGGGCCGCCTGGTGGAAGCGCGTCCTCTTTTCCTTGTCTCTTATTC
>QYQC01000222.1 GCA_007280315.1 Betaproteobacteria bacterium
CCTCGAGTACGGTGGCTTTAAGCCGCAGGGTGTCGCCGGGGCGCACCGGTTTCACCCAGCGCAGTTCGTCGACGCCGGGCGAACCCATGCTCGCAGCCTCGAGCAGGTACAAGTCGCAGATCATGCGCATGCACATGCTGGCGGTTTGCCAGCCGCTGGCGATCAAACCGCCGAAAAACGTCTGCTTTGCCTTTTCGCCATCGGTATGAAACGGCTGCGGATCGTACTTCAGGGCGAACTCCACGATCTCCGCTTCGGACAGGCTGTAGCCGCCGATTTCGCGCACCTGGCCCGGGTAAAAATCTTCCCAGTAATATTTGTTGCTCATGCGTGCATCCCGTTACGCCGGAGCGCGGCGCAGAAACATCTGGCGACCGCGCATTGATACCACGACGTCGCCGTTCTGATTCAGGGTTTCCCAGAGGAACAGCACCGTTCCCCGATTTGCCTGCTTCGCCGAAGGCGTGGATTCGATCACGGTGGTCTTAAGGCGCAGCGCGTCGCCAGGGCGCACCGGCTTGAGCCAGCGCAACTCCTCCAGGCCCGGCGAGCCGACGCACGAGGTCTCGAGCAGGTAACCGTCGCACATCAGGCGCATGGTAACGCCGCAGGTCTGCCAGCCGCTTGCGATCAGTCCGCCGAAAGGTGAACTGCGCGCCGCCTCGGCGTCGGTATGATAGGTCTGCGGGTCGTACTCGCGCGCGAAGCGCACAATATCCTCCTCCGACAGAGAGCGCGTGGCGGTCTCGAACACCCGCCCCTGTGTGAAGTCTTCCCAGTAGTACTTTATAGCCATCAGGTTTTGGCTCCAGCAAGGTCCGGAACGGCGCGCTCGTAGGCGATGATCTTCTGCCGCAGGGGGTCGGGCAGCGGGGCGGACTTTTTCGTCGCCGGATCGGCGTTGACATAGATCAGTTCGCCGCTGACGAGGTGCGTGTCGCCGCGCCAGATCTCGAGCAGGAACTGCATGCTCGAGCGCCCCAGGCGTGCGGTGCGGCCGTGAATATCGAGGAAGTCGTCGAACCCGGCCGACCCGTGGTACTCCGCCGTCGCCTTGACCGCAAACATGTCGGTGCCGAACACCTTGACGAAACCGTCAGGATAGTCGATGCCGATGGCGCGCCAGTACTCGGTGATGGTGACGTCGAAATAAAGGAAATAATTGCCGTTGAACACGATGCCCTGCCGGTCTACTTCCGCCCAGCGCACCCGCAGCCGGTGGCAGAAGGTGAATTGTTCGCGTGCCATTGTCGACATTCCCGGAATGATTCTCGGAGCGCCGTACTATATGCGCTACGGCAATCGGGAGCAAGGTGGTGCCCGGCGTGCAGCGCAGATGGACGCAGATGGACGTGGACAGTCAGCGCCAAAACTGGCAGCATGCATTTACAAAAAAATTGTCGGATCCTGCGCTCCGGGAGTGGCGCCGGCCATCATCGTTTTCTTCTAGGAGGTCACCATGATTCGCAAGCTTCTGCTTCCCGCTGTTGCCGCGCTCGGACTGGTCTTCAGTCAGGGCGTCTGGTCGCAAAACATAAAATTTGCCATCCTCGGACCCATGGCTTTCGTTCAGGGAGAGAATCACTGGGCCGGCGCCGAAATGGCGCGTGACGAAATCAACAAGGCCGGGGGTATTGCCGTCGGTGGCGCGAAGCGCATGGTCGAGATTATCAAGATTGACACCAACGAAATTCAGAGCGTACCAGACGCCACCAACGCCATCGAGCGCGCCATCAGCCGCGACAAAGCCGATTTCCTGATCGGCGGCTTCCGCTCCGAGGCGGTGATAGCAATGCAGGAAGTGGCGATGGACAACAAGAAATTGTTCATGGGCGTGGGCGCGGCGGCATTCAAGCTCGGCCAGAACGTGGAACAGAATTACGAGCGCTACAAGTACTGGTTTCGCGCCTCGCCGACGAAGGACATCGATCTGGCGAAAACTCTGTTTGCGGTGCTGGGGTCGGTGGCGGAGCAGATACGCAAGGACCTGAATAGGCCGGTGCCGAAAGTCGCGATCGTCGCCGAGAAGACTGCCTGGACCGAAGGCCTGATCAAGGCGGCGCAGGCCAATCTGCCGAAGATGAACATGGAGGTGGTTGGACTGTGGCAACCTTCAGCCATCGCGACCGACGTGACCGCCGAACTATCGGCGATCAAGCGCGCGAATGCGGATATCGTGTTCACCATTATTTCCGGCCCGCTTGGCATCGTGCTCGGCCGGCAGATGGGTGAATTGGAGTTGTCCGCGGTCGCCTGGGGCATCAACGTGGAGGCGCAGAAGGACGGGTTCTGGCAGGCAACGGCGGGCAAGGGCAATTACGTCTCCACCCTGGATACCTACGCCGAAGTCGAAACCACGCCGAAGACCATCCCCTTCGTCCGGGCATTCAAGGCCCGTTTCAACAAGTCGCCCATCTACACCGCTGCGACCTACGACGCCATCATGGCGCTAAAGCAGGTGATTGAGCAGACCGGCACCATCGAAGCCGAAAAATTGATTCCGGCGATCGAAAAATCGGAATACGTTGGCACCGGCGCAATCGCGACCTACGACAACCGCCATGATCTGGTATGGGCAGTCGGAAAAACCTCGGGCATCGCGGTGGAATGGCAGGACGGCCAGAAAGTCCCGTTCTGGCCGCCGGGGACAAAGGGCATGAAGCCGTTCAAGCTGCCGAAACACTAGATCCCTCAATTTAGCCGGGCCGTTCCCTCTCTCCCCTGGGGAGAGAGGGCCGCGCAAACATGTTCCAGGACATCTTAGTCAGCGGGCTGGTCAACAGCGGCGTATATGCGCTGCTGGCCCTGGGCTTTTCGCTGATCTTCGGCGTAGCGCGCATCGTCAATATTGCGCACACCGCCTTCTACATGCTCGCCGCCTACGCGCTTTACGGCTTGCTGGTCATTGCCAAGGTGCCGTTCCTGCTTGCCATTCCGCTGGCTGTGGCCGCGGTAGTGGCATTGTCGCTGGTCTGCTACAAGCTGGTGATCGAACCGGTGCGCCAGCATGAATCGGCAGTTCTGATCGCCACCATCGCGCTCGCACTGATCTTCCAGGAAAGCCTGCTGGTCGCCTTCGGCGGGAGCTTTCGCGGCATACCCAACGCGGTCGAGGGCGTGGTTTCCATCATCGGCGTGCGCGTGTCGTATCAGCGCCTAATCGTCCTGGTGGTGGTCGCGATCACCTTGGTGGCGACCTGGTACCTGCTGAACCGCACGCGCCTTGGCCTGGCGATACGCACCGCGGCCAACGACCAGGAAATCGCCAATCTCATGGGCATCGACGTCAGCCGCGTAGCCATGTACACCGTGGGCATTTCCGTCGCGCTCGCCGCCATTGCCGGCGTGGTGGTGGCGCCGGTATTTGTGGTCGATCCGCTGATGTGGCTTTCTCCCCTGGTGACCATGCTCGCCATTGTCGTGCTCGGCGGCCTGGGCAGTCTGAAGGGCAGCGTGATCGGCGCCTTCATCATCGGCTATGTGGAGGCGATTACCGTTTTCGCCGTGCCCTCGGGTTCCTACCTCAAGGGCGCGGTGGCCTTGACCATCATGATCGTGGTGTTGCTGATCCGGCCGGAGGGTCTGTACGGCGTGGTGTTCGAGGAAGAACGGTGAAGGGGCTGCTGGCCTGGCCGCGATGGTTGTGGGCGCAATTGCGCCACGAGGTGCTGGTGCTGCCCAGCCGCAGTTTTGTGTTCTTTGCGGTGCTGCTGCTGCTGGTGCTGCCGCTCGCCTACGACGATCCCTACGTGCTGCGGATTATCACCATGACGGCGATATTCGCGATTTTCGCGGCGAGCTGGGACCTGCTCGCCGGCTTTACCGGTCAGGTGAATTTCGGCCACGCCCTGTTTTTCGGCATCGGCGCCTACACGTCGGCGCTGCTGTCGCATCACCTGGGCTGGCTGCCCTGGCTCACCGTGCCGCTCGGCGCCGCCTTGGCAATGATGGCGGGATTCCTGGTGGGCATTCCCTGCCTGCGCTTGCGCGGCTCCTATCTGTCGCTGGCGACGCTCGCGTTTCCGCTGATCCTGACCGGCCTGCTGTTCGCGTTTCCGGATTTCTCCGGCGGCGAGCTGGGCGTCTCCGGGCTCAAACGGATTTTGGTCGGGACCGTAGGCAATTACTACGTGGCCGTGCTGCTGATGCTGGTGTCGTGCTTTGGCATGTGGGGAATCGGCGATTCGAACACCGGCCTGATTTTTCACGCCATACGCGAGGACGAGGTGGCTTGCCGCGCCTCGGGCATCAATACCACGCGCTACAAGCTCCTGGCGTTCGCCCTGTCCGGATGGTTCGCCGGCCTGTCCGGCGCACTGTTCGCGCACTTCATGCGCGTGGCCGGCCCTTCTTCGCTGGAGGTGGCGCTGTCGTTTCAGGTCGTGATCTGGGGCATTTTCGGTGGCATAGCCACCATTTACGGCCCGGTGCTGGCGGTGTTCCTGCTGTATCCGCTCACCGAAATACTGGCCAATATCGACCTGTTCAAGGAAATCCGGCTGCTGATATTCGCCGTGATCGTACTGCTGGTCCTGTTATTCATGCCGCAGGGCCTCACGCCCTGGATACGCGACAAGATTGAGGTGGTATGCCCGCGCTGCAAGAATCGTAACGTATTCACGCGGCATCAATGCCGATTGTGCGGGGCGGAGCTGCGCTAGCGCTACGCCAGACACATCCTTCGGGTTTTATCCAGGATCAAACGCCACAGTTCGAAACGTTTTCCAGTGTCGGACTTTATCTGATTGTGAACATTGCGCGCTCCGCGCGCCAACCGTGATTTCTGTACGGATGAAGAGCGCATCCGTACAGAAATCACGGTTCCGGATAAAAACGAGGAAAGTCCGGGGTTTTCTCCAAGATCGCCGATTGCGTGCGGATGCGCTTTTCATCCGCGCGCAATCGGCGATCCGCGCGGACGGGCCGCCGTCCGCGCAAGCGCAGGCAATACAGTTCGAAGTAGCCCTGCGCGCCGCGCGCAGACTACAAGCCTAGATAACCTGCGCGCAGCGTCTCGTCCGCCATCAGCTGCTTGCCCGAGCCCTCGGCGATGATCTTGCCCTGCGACAAGACGTAATTTCGGTTGGCCATATGAAACACCGTGCCTACTTCCTGCTCCACCAGCAATACCGGGATGCCGCTCTGGTGAATCTGGGAAATGGCGGCAAACAGCTCCTGGCGTATTTTCGGCGCCAGGCCGAGTGATGGTTCGTCTATGCACAGCAGTTTCGCCTCGAACATGAGGGCGCGCGCCGTGGACAGCATCTGCTGTTCGCCGCCGGAAAGCGTGCCTGAAACCTGGTCGGCGCGCTCCTTCAGGCGCGGAAACAGCTGGTAGCAGCGTTGCAGATTGCGTTCCAGATCCGCCTTGCTGCGCGCGAGATAGCCACCGGCCTTCAGGTTTTCCAGCACCGTGAGTTCCCGAAACGGACGGCGCCGCTCCGGACACAGCACCAGGCCGAGGCGGCGAATCTCGTGGGCCGGCAACGTCTCGATCGATTGGCCGTTGAATTTGATCGAGCCCTCGACCACGATGTTGCCGGTGGTGCCGCGCTTGGTCTGCGCTTCCCACAGCACCAGGCCGGATATGGCGCGCAGCATGGTGGACTTGCCGGCGCCGTTGGGGCCGACCACGCCCACCAGTTCGCCTTCGCCGACGCTGAGCGACACCGAACTCAGCAGCTGCGCTTTGTCGTAGCGTACCGAAAGACCGGACACCTCAAGCAGCGGCATGCTCCGTCCCCAGGTAGGCCTCGATCACGCGCGCATCCTTCACCACTTCGGCCGGCGGGCCGTCCGCGATTTTCTCGCCGTAATTGATCACGATCACGCGATCGGCGATGGACATCAGTTCCTTCAGTTTGTGCTCTATCATCAGCACCGCCGGGCCTTCGGAGTGCAGCCGGCCGAAGCGTCCGCCCTTGTGCAGGCGCCGGATCGACTTCACCAGCAGTCCGGCCTCGGTCGGACTCAGGCCGCCCAGCGGCTCATCGAGCAAAAGCAGCTCCGGCTCCGACGCAATGGCGCGCGCCACTTCCAGGCGCTTCAGGTCGCCCTGGGACAGAGCGGAGGCCGGTTCCAGCGCAAGGTCGGAGATGCCGACGAATTCGAGTGCGTCCATGGCTTTCGCCTCGATGCGCTTTACCCATTCGCCGCGGTGTTGCGAACGCGGGTTGAGGCAGGGCACCATCACGTTGGCAATGATCGGCAGATGGCGGAACGGTCGCGTATTCTGGAACGTGCCGGCGATGCCGCGATTGACCACGTCCCAGGGCTTGAGCCCGCTGATTTCCTCGCCGTTGAACACTACGCTGCCTGAATCCGGTCTGAGTATTTTGGTGATCAGGCGCAGGATGGTTGTCTTGCCAGCGCCGTTGGGACCGATGATGCCGACGATCTCGTCCCGGCGCAGCTCGAACGATACGTTATTGACCGCGATCAGCCCGCCGAAGCGTTTGGTCAGGTTTTCGACGCGAAAAAACGGAGTGCCCATGCAGTCCGCCCTGCCTAGCTTGCGTGCTCGTCGCGTAATTCGCGCCGCGACACTTTGCCCACGTCGGTCTTGGGCAGTTCACCGCGGAATTCCACGATGTGCGGCACCTTGTATCCGGCCAGGCTTTCCCTGCAATAGGCAAGCACGTCCTCTTCCGACAGTTTGCCGCGTGCTTCCGGCTGCAGCACCACGATGGCCTTGATCTTCTGGCCTACCGCCGGGTCGGGCACGCCGATCACGCCTGCAGCCTTGATGTTGGGGTGTTCGTAGAGCACGTCCTCGATGTCCTTGGCGAACACCGAGTAGCCCTTGTACTTGATCAAGTCCTTGCTGCGATCGAAAAAATGGAAATAACCCTCTTCGTCCATGCGTACGATGTCGCCGGTTCGCATCCAGCGCTCGCCGTCGATGTCGAGGAACACCTTGGCCGACTCCTCCGGTTTGTTCCAGTAGCCGAGCATGATGTTGGGTCCCTTGAGTATCAGTTCGCCCGTTTCCCCGGGTGGAACAAACGCCGTGCCCTCCGGCTCGATCACCGCCGCCATTACGTTCGGAATCGGCAGGCCAAAAGAACCGGGCTTGGGGCGATGGCGCGGATTGACGTGGCTCGCCGCGCAGGTTTCGGACAGGCCGTAGCCCTCCGTGATGGACGAGCCGGTGCGCTTGGCCCAGTCTTTCATCGTCGATTCGTGCAACGTGTCGGCGCCGGAAATCAGCATCTTCAGCCGTTTCCAGTTGACCTTGCCGGTGTCCTTGTGGTCTTTGAGGTATTCGTACAGCGTAGGCACGCCGTAGAACACCGTGGCCTTGTACTTCTCCATCGCTTCGAGGATGCCCTCGGTGTCCGGCGTGGTGAACAAAACCAGCGTCTGGCCCTGGATCAGGCCGTTCAGCATCAGCACCACCTGACCGTAAATATGGAAAAACGGCAGGAAGGCAATGATCACTTCCCTGCCTTCGTCGAAACCCGGAAACGCGGCCTGGCCGGAGACCTGCGCGGCAATCATGTTGTAGTGCGTCAGCACCACGCCCTTCGGATTGCCGGTGGTGCCGCCGGTATAAGGCAGCGCAGCGATGTCGGTCTTGGGGTCGATGGTGACCGCGGGAACGATTCCGTCCGATCCGGCGAGCAGGTCCTGAAACTGATGCACGTTGTCCCGCTTGGGGATGTTCGGCGTGCCGATCTTGACGTCGCCGAATATCTTTCCGAGAAAGGTCTTGCCCAGGAATTTCTTCAGTCCCGGCAGGTATTCGCTCACGCTGGTGACGATGATCTGGTCCAGCGTCGCGCCGGATTTCTCCACCTTGTCGAACAGAATGTCCTGGCAGACGATCACGCGCGCACCGCTGTTCTCCAGCTGGAATTTGACTTCGTGGCTGGTGTAGACCGGGCTGATCGGCGTGACGGTGCAGCCGAGTTTCAGTGCGGCAAAATAGGCGATGACGAACTGCGGGCTGTTCAACAGATAAAGGCCGACGCGGTCGCCTTTTTTCAGCCCGAGTCGGGCGAGCGCGCCCGCAAGGCGGTCGGTGTGTTCGCGCAGTTCGCGGAAACTGATGTCGCGCCCGTAGAACACCAGCGCTGCCTTCGCCCCGTATTTCGAGGTTGCGTCATCGAAGGCCTGGGTCACCGATTTCAGCGGCACTTCCGGATTGGCCGGCACCCCGGGCTCGTAGAATTTCAGCCAGGGCCGGGACAGGTAGGCAGACTTTGCGTCCATGCTCCCCTCGGTTGGGCGGTGCCGCTGCGCAGGCGCGCGCTGCGACGACAGAAGAATTGCGCTTATACTGCCATGCGCTCCGTTCGCGGGCAAGTAAATGCGTAGAGAAATCCGAGCATCGAGGTCATGGACGATATAGTCATCCGCGCCATGGCGAAATGGCCGAACGTGCCGGTGGTCTACGGCTGGCTTGCCCTTGACCGCCGCGGGATCTGGTCGATCAAACGCGCGGCGCGCAACAGCGCCACAGAAACCGGCATCGGCTTCGAGCCTGTCAACAACGCCAAGCTCCTCGAATTCATCGGCCGCAACTACATGCATGACGACGCCGGGCGCTGGTTTTTCCAGAACGGCCCGCAACGCGTGTTCGTCGATCTCGCCTACACGCCGCTTGTCTATCGCATTGTGCGCCCGCGCCCGCTGTCGTTCGAAACGCATACAGGTGCGGCCTGCGCGGACCTGCGCTCGGTGTGGATGGACGAGGCGGGGAATCTGCTGCTGCTCACCGAACACGGGCCCGGATTGCTTCTTGATCGCGACCTGCCGCGCGGCCTGGAAGCGCTGTCCTACGCGGACGGTCATGCGCTGGACGACGAACGGCTGCTCGCGCTGCTCGAGGATGGCGACGACGCGGCCGGTGTGTATTTCAACACCGGCGCGGCCAGCCTGCCGCTTGCATTGCTCCGGGCGGAACTAGCGCCGCAGCGCCTGGGCTTTGTGCGCGAGCCGCGGCCTCAGGGATGACGCGCTAGCCGGGGATCAGCACTACCTTGCCCGTGACCTTGCGCTGCATTACGTCGTTTAACGCGCGTGCCGCCTGCTCCAGCGGGTAGGATGCACTCACCAGCGGCTTCAGTTTGCCGCTAGCGATCCAGCCCAGCAGTTCGCCCACGTTAGCTTCGTTTTTCTGCGGCTCCTTGCGCGTGAAACTGCCCCAGAAAACGCCGACGATGGAAAAGCCTTTCAGCAGGGGCAGGTTCAGCGCAATTTTCGGGATCTCGCCGCCGGCAAAACCGATCACCAGGTAGCGCCCGCCCCAGGCCATGTCGCGCATTGCCGGCTCGGCGAATTTGTCGCCCACCGGATCGTAGACCACGTCCACGCCCTTGCCTTCGGTGATGCGCTTGATCCCCTCGCGCAAATCCTCTTTCGAGTAATTGATGGTCGCATCGGCGCCGAGCAGTTTGCACGCATCGAGCTTGTCGTCGCTCGACGCCGCAGCGATCACGCGTGCGCCCATGAGCTTCCCGAGTTCTACCGCGGCGCTGCCGACGCCGCCGGCGGCGCCGAGCACCAGCAGCGTCTCACCTGCCTTGAGAAGAGCTCTATCCTTGAGCGCGTGGTAGGAGGTGCCGTAGGTCATCATGAAGGAGGCGCCCACCTTGAAGTCCACGCCCGCGGGCAGCGCAATGCAGGCGCGCGCATCCACCGCAATTTCCTCGGCGTATCCGCCCCAGCTTGCAAACGCGATGACAGCGTCGCCGGGCTTGGGCCGCTTCACCCCTTCGCCCACGGACTTCACCACGCCCGCGAGTTCGGTGCCGGGCGAAAACGGAAACGGCGGCTTCGCCTGATACTTTCCCTGAATGATCAGCGCGTCCGGGAAATTGACGCCTGCCGCCTTCATGCTTACCACTACCTGGCCTGCCGCGGGCGTGAGCGCGGGTACCTCTTCGACGACCAGGGTGTCGGGTAATCCATGTTGCTTGCAAAGCACTGCCTTCATCTGGGTTGTCCTCATACTTGCGGGAAAAACGTTCGCAGGTATGATACTACCTGCCGCGCAAGACCGAGCAGGCCAATCCAACAAGGGACCGCGTCATGAGCGACATCAAGCAGCTGGAGAGCCTGCTCTCGACTCAGATTCCGCTGGTGGTGGTCGAGTCGTACGAGGAAAAGAAAGTCATCGATCTGCTGGAGCGCGTTGCGTCGCTCAACGGCCATGGCTTTTATGTCTGGAATCTGACCCATGGTTTGCGCCGATGGAAAGGCGACGAACAGCCCTACAACACGCGGGACCTGGTCGAAGCGCTGCGCCACATAGAGAAATCACCACAGAACGGCGTGTTCCTGTTTCTCGACGCGCACGCCTTCCTGGAAGACCCGATGGTCATCCGGACGATCAAGAACATCGCGCAGAAATACGAGTTGGTGGCGCGCATGCAGGTGTTTCTTTCCCCCAAGATCAGCCTGCCGGACGAACTGTCGCGCATGGCGGTGAGTTTCAAGCCGGCGCTGCCCGACCGCAATGCGATCAAGGCCCTGGTGCAGGACGAGATCAGCAAGTACGTCGGCAGCAGCGGCACCAGGGTCTCCGGGCAGCGTGAAGCAGTGGAAATGCTGATCCAGCACGTCGGCGGCCTGCCCGAAGAGGACGCGCGCCGCCTGATCCGCATGGCGATACGCAATGACGGCAAGATCACACTGTCCGATATCGGAAGAATACTCAAGGCCAAGCACGAGTTCCTCAAGGCGAGCGAGATTCTCAGCCTTGAGCCCGGCATCACCAATATCGACGAGTTGGGCGGGCTAAAGAACCTCAAGCGCTGGCTCGCAGTGCGGCGTGAGATTTTTATTGCAGGCGATTCTACGGGTCCGTTGCCTGCGCCCAAAGGGGTGCTGCTGCTCGGTGTGCAGGGTGCCGGAAAGAGTCTGGCTGCGAAGGCCGTCGCCGGCGCCTGGTATCTGCCGTTGTTTCGGCTCGACTTCGGCACCCTGTACAACAAATTCCACGGCGAGACCGAGCGCAATCTGCGCGAAGCGCTGTCGATCGCCGGCGCAATGTCGCCCTGTGTGCTGTGGATGGACGAGATCGAGAAGGGAATTTCGGGTGATGCGGGCGGCGGCTCGGACGGCGGCGTATCGCAGCGGGTGCTCGGAACCCTGCTGACCTGGATGGCCGAGCGCACCGGACGCGTGTTCCTGGTCGCGACCGCCAACGATATCCAGCGACTGCCGCCCGAACTGCTGCGTAAAGGACGCTTCGACGAGATATTTTTTGTCGATCTACCGCAAGACGAGGCGCGCCGGCAGATACTCAAAATTCACCTGCAGCGGCGAAAACTCGATCCGGCCGGCTTCGACCTGGAACGCCTGTCGGCGGCGAGCAATGGGTTTTCCGGCGCCGAAATCGAACAGGCCATCGTGTCGGCGCTATACGAAGCGCTGGCGGCGAAGCAGCCGCTGGCTACCGGACACGTTTTGGCCGAGATCGGTCGAACACGACCGCTCTCGGTGATCATGGCGGAGAAAGTGCAGGCCCTGCGCGAGTGGGCGCTGCAGCGGGCGGTGTCGGCCGACTGACCCTCGCGGGTTAGTAGGCCGAACTGCGCCGGCCTGAGTCGCGGCTGTTTCTTCCGCCGGCCCGCGATGCAGGCTGACGCGGCGCGTTCTGGCCGCGGTTGCCTTTGTGCGGCGCGTTGGAAGGCCGGCGCTGTGATGACGCGCCGCGCTTGCCCTGAACGATGGGCTCGGCGCGGATGCGCGGATCGACTTCGAATCCGGGCACGATTTCTTTCTTGATCTCGCGCTTGGTCAGGCGCTCGATGTCGCGCAGCAGGCCGAGTTCGTCCACGCACACCAGCGACACCGCTTCTCCGCTGGAGCCGGCGCGGCCGGTGCGGCCGATGCGGTGCACATAGTCGTTGGCGACGTGGGGCAGTTCGAAATTGACCACATGCGGCAGCTCGTCGATATCGAGGCCGCGCGCGGCGATGTCGGTCGCGACCAGCACCCTGATCTTGCCGGCCTTGAATTCGGCCAGCGCGCGCGTGCGCGCTGGCTGGCTCTTGTTGCCGTGGATCGCGTCGGCGCGGATGCCGGACTTGACCAGTTTCTCCGCCAGGTTGTTGGCGCCGTGCTTGGTGCGCGTGAATACCAGCACCTGCTTCCAGTCGCCCGTAGTGATCAGGTGCGCGAGCAGATCCTTTTTCTTTTCGCGGTCCACCGGGCACACGCGCTGCGAAATCAGCTCGGCGGTGGCATTGCGCCGCGCGACTTCTACCAGCAGCGGGTCGTGCATGAAACCGTCGGCGAGCTTCTTGATCTCATCGGAGAACGTGGCCGAAAACAGCAGGTTTTGCCGCTGTTTTGGCAGGTAGGCGAGTATCTTGCGGATGTCGGGTATGAAGCCCATGTCGAGCATGCGGTCGGCTTCGTCGAGCAACAGCACCTGCACCTTGGACAAATCGACGGTGCGCTGCGACAGGTGGTCGAGCAATCGCCCCGGTGTCGCCACCAGGATGTCGATGCCGCGCTTGAGCGCCTGCACCTGGGGGTGAAAGCCGACGCCGCCGTACACGGACAGCGAGCGGATCTTGGGCAGATGCTTGCCGTAGGTAAACACGCTCGCCTGCACCTGGGCTGCGAGCTCGCGCGTGGGCACCAGAATCAGCGCGCGCACCGGCGTGCGGCCGTGCGTCCCGCCCGCCTGTTCGGCGAGCCTTTGCAGTATGGGCAGGGTGAAGCCTGCGGTCTTGCCGGTGCCGGTCTGGGCGCCGCCCATGAGGTCACGGCCGGCTAGCACAGCGGGAATTGCCTGTGCCTGAATCGGGGTAGGTTCGGTATAGCCTTGCTCGCCGATGGCAAGCATAAGCTCGGCGCGCAGGCCGAGTGCGGAAAAAGACATGTATTGCTCCTGGTTTCGGCCTGTCGACGATTGGTTACGCGATGCCAGTCCAGGCAGATGTTATTGGTTAATTCGGGGAACTAAAGCAGAACCGCGAGGGCAGCGGACAGACTGGGATTGAACGATGCGGGGCGGATTATACAGACTTCACGCGTCTACGGGCATTTATTTATGTGCCTGCTTTTCCTCGGCCGCCCAGCGCGCCAGCGATTTCGCAATGCGTTCCGGCGCGAATTGCATCTGCGCCAGCGCAATGCCGCGGTCGAACACTTCGCCATAACGCGCTATCAATCCGTCCTGCAGCCGCACCTGGGCAATGCCGGAAAAAAACACGCGCACCCCTTCGCTGCCGGCAATCTTGGAGATATACGAGAAACGGTAGCGAGCATATGCCAGGCTGCCGTCGCTCAGGGCATCGGAAAGTGTCCACGAGAAGTCGCGTGCATTGGCGTGGAAGTGATTTTCCACCATGTCGCGAATCGCGTCGTGCCCGCGAAATTCGCCGTAGAAGCCGTCGTGGTAAACGCCGTCGGTAATGAAGCAGGCTGCGGCTGCTGCGCCGTCGCCGCGGCAGATTGCCTGTGTCGTGCGTTCGATCAGCGCGTGGAACTCTTTCGTTGGCTCAGTCATGTTCAGCTCCTTTGATTCGATCAATCCAACAAGGTCACGGCCGCGGACAATGGCGCCGGCTACTGCTCCGCCGGCAACGCCGCCGGCATATACCGGTACGACGCGTCGATCTGCTCGCGCGTGAGCACGCCGAGGATTTCGCTGTCGTACGCCGCGCCCGGCCCCTCGACGTAGAGCGCCTCGGTGTTCGCGCGCTCGAGCAGGTCGAGTCCCGCCTGCAGCGTAGCCTCGCCGTGGATGCGCGCAAGCGTGCGCCGGTGCGCCGGGATGTCCAGCAGGTCGATTTCGGCGGCGGGACCGGACTCGAGGTGCCGCGCGAGATCCGCGGCGAGCAGCAGAACCTTGTCGTGGTCCGCGGCAACCACGATCCACTGCGGCGTGCCTTCGAGCAGCGTCGCGGCCTGCGCCGGCGACACCCGCTGCGTCGTTGTGCGAAATGCGCGGGACATCACCGCCGTGACGCCGATGCGGCGCAGCTTCTGCGCCACCGGATCGTTCGAATGATCGAGCCCGAGGGCGCGCATTTGCATGATGAACACGGATTCGCACGCAAACACCTCCTTGGCCACCAGCGTGGCGCTGACGACCGCGAGCATGCCGGGAAGCACGATATTGAGGTCGCCGGTCAGTTCGATCAGCGCGAGCAGCGCCGCAAGCGGCGCCTGCAGCGTCGCGCCCATCATCGCGCCCATGCCGAGCATGGCGTACAGACCAATCTCGGAGGTGGCCACCGGCGCAAGTCCGGTTCCGATGTGGCCCATCACGCCGCCTGCGGCTGCACCCATGACCAGCGACGGTCCGATCAGGCCGCCGGGCAGGCCGGCGGCGATCCCGATCCCCGTCGCAAAGAGTTTGACTGCGGCGATGGCGGCGAGCGTGCCCAGGGCATAGCGTCCTACCAGTGCCAGGTTGACGGTGTCGTAGCCGATACCCATGACTTCAGGGACCATCACGCCGCAACCGCCGATCAGCACGCCGGCGGCGATGATACGCAGCCACCAGGGCCGGCGGCACGTAGCGCGCGTCAGTTCGCGCACCAGCACGATGAACGCCGCGGCCAGCGCGCCGATGGCGACGCCCATGGCGACGATGTAGGGCAGCTCCCATAACGACACCAGCGACATCGGCGGCACCAGGAACGCGGTGGAACTGCCGTAGGACAGACGTCCGACGGTTGCACCGCTTACCGCCGCCAGAATAACGGGGGTCAGGTCGCCCACGGCGAATTCCATCAGCACGACTTCGAGCGCGAACGCGACGCCCGCCAGCGGCGTGTTGAACGAGGCCGCGATCGCAGCCGCCACGCCGCAGCCGACCAGGGTGCGCAGACTGTTGTGCGGAATGCGCACCCAGCGCCCGAGCTGGCTGCCGCTGGCGGCGCCCAGGTGCACGCTCGGACCCTCGCGACCCAGCGCCATGCCGAAAATCAGCACCAGCGCGCCGCCAAAAAACTGCAGTGCGGCATTGCGCAGGGGAAGCTGGCCCTCGTTGTAGGATAGCCGCTCCAGCACGTGTGCGACCCCGGTGCGAAGCCTGCCACGGCCGAGCCAGATCATCACCAGCAGCGCGAGCACGGCCCCCATCACCGGCAGCGCGAGCCGCATTTCATCGGTGAGCGCGTCGAATCCGCGCGGCACTATGAACCGCTGTGCGATTTCGATGGTGGCGCGGAAAGCGACGGTGACCGCTCCGGCGAGTACGCCGCAGGCGATGCCCAGTGCCGCGAGCACCAGCGCGCCGCGCTGGCCTGCCAGCCGCAGCCGTAATCGCTCGACGGTGTTGCGGATATCCATTGTCGTGTGCAAAGGAGGCTAGTCGGCTGATTGTAGCGTGCCGCGCGCCGGCGGGTCGCTGATCCTGCTTGCTGCGTCCAACGGCGCTTGATCATGCGTCGCCAATTGCGCACAATGGCGCCTCCCCTCCCAACCCCAGGTGATCATGGCCCATTCGAGAAAATCAATCGCCCTGCCGTCGATGACGCCGGGCACAGGTCGAAGCATCGCGGTGCATCGTTTCGGCAAAAAGGGCGCGCGGCCCAAGGCGTATTTGCAGGCTGCCATTCACGCCAACGAATTCCCGGGGGCCATGGCATTGCACCATCTGCTGCCGATGCTGGTGGAGGCCGATCGCGGCGGCCGGATCAAGGGCGAGATCATCGTCGTGCCGACGGTCAATCCGATCGGCATGGCGCAGCTTGTGGGCAACATCCATCTCGGCCGCTACGATTTTCTCGGACGCGACAATTTCAACCGCAACTGGCTCGATCTCTCGGGCGCAGTGGCCGACCGCGTCGGCGCCAAGCTGGGGCGCGGCGCAAACGACAACGTCGCGGCGATTCGCGGCGCAGCGCTTGCGGCGCTCGGCGCGATGAAACCGGTGAATGAACTGCAGACGCTGCGCGTCGAAGTGATGAAGCTGTCGATCGACGCCGACATCGCGCTCGATCTGGCTGGCGAAGCGTGCCAACACGCGTGCCGCGCTCATGCCATGCAGCCGTTGCGTGCCGGTGAGGTCGAGAAAGGCTTCGTCGATCGACAGCGGCTCGACCAGCGGGGTGAGCGCGAACATCGCCTTGCGCACCTCGCGCCCGGCCTTGACGTATTTCGCCATGTTCGGCTTGACCACCGCCGCCTGCGGGCAGCGGCGCAACGCCTCGAACATCGGCATGGCGGAGCGGATGCCGTA
>QYQC01000169.1 GCA_007280315.1 Betaproteobacteria bacterium
AAACAGCACCTTGTAATTCGCCGGCACCGCCAGCAGTTCACGCAGGTCCTTCTCCGCCTCGGCATGTATGGAAATGAATTCCTTGCCGCGATGGCTCATTTCCATCACCGACATGCCGCTACCCTGCCAGTCGAGCATTTCCGCAGCGGCTTGCTGCAGAACCGTCTCCGGCAGTACTGCCGGGCCTGCGCTGAAATTATATACTCGAGCCACGATGATCCTTTCGCATGCTAGACGCGTAATGGATGGCGTCCGCGTCACTCGCCTCCAGCAATGTCGTTCGCTTCGACATCATCTTCACCATTGCCGTTGCCGGCACCGGCATCTTCCTCCGTTTCCAGCACTTTTTCGATCCCGGCCAGCCGCGTACCCTCGTCCAGGTTTATCAGCGTCACGCCCTGGGTCGAGCGCCCCTGCTCGCGGATCTGCGCCACCTTGGTGCGTATGACCACGCCGCCGGTGGAAACCAGCATCACCTCGTCCTTTTCTTCGACCAGCACCGCTCCGACCAGGTTGCCGTTGCGATCGCCCGTATGGATCGCGATCATGCCCTTGGTGCCGCGGCCGTGCCGGGTGTACTCGGATATCGGCGTGCGCTTGCCGAAGCCGTTCTCGGTCGCGGTGAGCACCGTCTGGCTTTCGTTCTCGGCCGCCAGCATGGAAATCACGCGCTGCCCCGCTTCCAGCGTCATGCCGCGCACGCCGCGCGTCACGCGCCCGGTGGGCCGCACATCGTTTTCGACAAAACGCACCGCTTTGCCGGCGTCGGAGAACAGCATGACGTCGTGCCTGCCATCGGTGATGGCGACACCGATCAAGAAATCCCCCTCGTCCAGTTCCACCGCGATAATGCCTTTGCCGCGCGGATTGGCAAACGCAGAGAGCGGCGTTTTTTTCACCGTGCCCAGCGCCGTGGCCATGAAAATGTAGTGCCCGTCGTCGAACTGTTTCACCGGAAGAATGGCGGTGATCTTTTCGCCCTCCTCCAGCGGAAACATGTTCACCACCGGTTTGCCGCGGCTGGTATTGCTGCCCTGCGGCACCTGGTAGACCTTGACCCAGTACACACGGCCGCGGCTGGAAAAGCACAGCACGTAGTCATGCGTGTTGGCGATGAACAGCCGCTCGATGAAATCGTCTTCCTTGGTCGCCGTTGCCTTCCTGCCGCGCCCGCCACGGCGCTGCGCGCTGTAGTCGGCGAGCGGCTGCGACTTGATGTAACCGGTATGCGACAGCGTCACCACCATGTCGGTCGGGGTGATCAGGTCCTCATCTTCCAGGTCCTGCGGATTGAGTTCGATTTCACTCTTGCGCGCATCGCCGTATTGCAGCTTGATCGCATTCATCTCGTCTACGATGATGGCGGTGATGCGCGCCGGCTTGGCCAGGATGTCGAGGTAGTCCGCGATCTGCAGCATCACTTCCTTGTACTCGGACACGATCTTGTCCTGCTCCAGGCCGGTGAGGCGCTGCAGGCGCATCTCCAGGATCGCCTGCGCCTGTGCATCGGACAAATGGTATCCGCCTTCGACCAGGCCGAAATTCGCGGCCAGTCCGTCGGGACGCGAAGCGTCGGCGGCAGCACGCTGGAGCATGTCCGCCACCAGCTGCGAGCGCCAGGATCTTTCCATCAGCGCCTGCTTGGCTTCGGGCGGCGTCTGCGACTGCTTGATCAGGGCGATGATCTCGTCGACGTTCGACAGCGCCACCGCAAGACCTTCCAGGATATGGCCGCGCTCGCGTGCCTTGCGCAGTTCGAACACCGTGCGCCGCGTCACCACCTCGCGCCGGTGCGCGAGGAAGGCTTCGAGCATCTGCTTCAGGTTTAAGAGGCGCGGCTGGCCGTCGACCAGCGCAACCATATTGATGCCGAAGGTATCCTGCAGCTGGGTCTGCTTGTACAGATTGTTGAGCACCACTTCGGGCACTTCGCCGCGCTTGAGTTCGAACACCATGCGCATGCCCGACTTGTCCGACTCGTCGCGAATCTCGCTGATGCCTTCGATCTTCTTCTCATTCACCAGTTCGGCGATGCGCTCGAGCAGGCTTTTCTTGTTCACCTGGTAGGGCAGCTCATCGACGATGATGGACTGGCGGTTGCCCTTCTCCATATCCTCGAAATGGGTGCGCGCGCGCATGATCACGCGGCCGCGCCCGGTGCGGTAGCCCTGATGCACGCCGCCCAGGCCGTAGATGATGCCGGCCGTTGGGAAATCAGGTGCCGGGATGATTTCGATCAGCTCGTCGATGCCGAGGTCGGGATTGGCGAGCAGCGCCAGCCCGGCGTCCACCACTTCGGACAGATTGTGCGGCGGAATATTGGTCGCCATGCCCACGGCAATGCCCGACGAACCGTTGATGAGCAGATTCGGGACGCGCGTCGGCAACGCCGTCGGTTCCAGTTCCTTGCCGTCGTAGTTGGGAACGAAATCGACCGTTTCCTTGTCGATGTCTGCCAGCAGTTCCGAGGAGATGCGCTCCAGCCGGCACTCGGTATAGCGATAGGCCGCGGCTGAATCGCCGTCGATGGACCCGAAGTTGCCCTGGCCGTCGATCAGCGTGTAGCGCATGGCAAAATCCTGCGCCATGCGCACCAGCGCCTCGTAGGTGGCGGAATCGCCGTGCGGGTGATACTTGCCCAGCACCTCGCCCACGATGCGTGCGCACTTCACATAGGGCCGGTTCCACACGTTGTTCGATTCGTGCATCGCGAACAGCACGCGCCGGTGCACCGGTTTCAGGCCGTCGCGCACGTCAGGCAGGGCCCGCCCCACGATCACGCTCATGGCGTAATCAAGGTACGACCGACGCATTTCTTCTTCGAGGCTTACCGGCAGGGTTTCTTTGGCAAACTGTTCCATGACGCGCGGCTTATTTGAAAGGTTTCAGCAATTTGGGCTACCGAAAACGGTCTGCCCATGATTCTCTGAGCAGGCCCAAAAAAGTGCCGCAAATCGCGGCAAAATCAAGCCTTGAATTTTAGCATGTGCCGCGGCCCGCGACCAACTATAAACGCGGGTTTTTGGACCCTGCCCGCAGGGAGAATCGAGCCGGGCGCTTGGTTCTGCTGTATCCTGCCGGCGAACCACCGCGTGGAAACACAAATGAATTGCCTGGTGCGAATGTGGAATCGATAGATCTGGTGATAGACGCGCGCTGGGTCGTCCCGGTCACCCCGTCCGGCGTGGTGCTCGAACACCACAGTGTCGCGGTGCACGAAGGGCGCATTGTCGCGGTACTACCGGCAGCGGAGGTGCATGCCGCCTATCTGGCGGCCGAGCGCGTAACGCTGCCCAGGCACGCGCTCATTCCGGGGCTGGTAAATCTGCATACCCATGCCGCCATGGCGCTGATGCGCGGGTTCGCCGACGACCTGCCGCTGACGAATTGGCTTCAGGACCGAATCTGGCCGGCGGAGAAGAAGCACGTGTCGGCGCAGTTCGTCTACGACGGCACCTTGCTCGCCTGCGCCGAAATGCTGCGCGGCGGCGTCACCTGCTTCAACGACATGTATCTTTTTCCGGCCGACGCGGCGCGCGCGGCGCTTGCCCTGGGAATGCGCGCCGCTCTGGGACTGCCGGTCATCGATGCGCCGACGGCCTATGCCGCCGACGCCGAGGACTACATCGCCAAGGGTCTCGCGCTGAGAGATGCGCTGCGCGAGCAGCCGCTGCTTTCGTTCTGCATGGCCCCACACGCGCCCTATACGGTCAGCGACAAGACCTTTTTGCGGGTGCTCACCCTGGCTGAAGAGCTCGATCTGTCAGTGCACATGCATGTACACGAGTCCGGAGACGAAATCGAGCAGAGCATCGCCCAGTACGGGATGCGGCCGCTCGAGCGCCTGCACCGCCTCGGACTGGTGGGCCCCAACCTCATTGCCGTGCATGCGATACACCTGACGCAAGAGGAGATTGCGCTGCTCGTGCAAAACGGCAGTTCAGTCGCGCACTGCCCGTCGTCCAATCTCAAATTCGCCAACGGCTTTGCACCGGTGGCGCGACTGCTGGCCGAGGGTGTCAGCGTCGGCCTGGGAACGGACGGATCGGCCAGCAACAACCGCCTCGATCTGTTCCAGGAAATGCGCCAGGCGGCATTACTGGCAAAAGCGGTGAGCGGTGATGCGCAGGCGCTGCCCGCGCATCGCGCGCTCGCCTTGGCGACGCTCGATGGTGCGCGCGCGCTGCGCCTGGATCAAGCGATCGGTTCGATCGAGCGCGGCAAGTTCGCTGATCTGACCGCGGTCGAATTCACCGCGCCCGAGATGCTGCCTTGCTACGATCCGATTTCGCATCTCGTTTATACTGCCGGTCGAGACCACGTCACCCACGTCTGGGTCGCGGGGCGAATGCTGGTCGAAAACCGCGCGTTAAAGTACCTGCAAAAAAATGATCTGGAAAATTTGGTGGTTTTGTGGCAAAATAGGCTGTCAATGGAAACAAGGGCTTAACCGAAGTAAAGCCTGCGAATTTCAGGATACGGGCACGAACGAACTTTATCGAGGGGAAAACATGAACAACACAGTAAAACAAATTGCACTCGTCCTTTCCGCCGCGCTTGCGCTTGGCGTCGGTGTGACCAGCGCTTACGCAGAAGATATCGGCTACATTCAGGCCCCGACTTCCGGCGTAGTGGCGAAGAATCCGTTCGGCCTGTGCTGGCGCACGGGCTACTGGACGCCAGCCATGGCGACCCTGGAATGCGACCCGGATCTGGTGCCAAAACCTGCGCCAGCACCCGCTGCACCTGCACCGAAGGCCGCGCCTCCCGCGCCCGCACCCGCGCCTGCGCCCGCGCCAAAACCCGCACCCGCGCCGGTCAAGGAAAAAGTGACCATGGCGGCCGACGCACATTTCGACTTCGACAAGTCCGCGCTCAAGCCCGAAGGCAAAGCCAAGCTCGACGACCTGGTGGGCAAACTGAAAGCGGTGAACCTTGAAGTCGTCATCGCCATCGGCCACACCGACAGCATCGGCAGCAATGCCTACAACCAGAAACTGTCGCTGCGTCGCGCCGCGTCGGTCAAGGCTTATCTGGTGAGCAAAGGCATCGAAGCCAACCGCATCTACACCGAAGGCAAGGGTGAAACGCAGCCGGTCGCCGACAACAAGACCAAGGAAGGCCGCGCCAAGAACCGCCGCGTAGAAATCGAAGTGGTGGGGACGCGGCAAAGGTAAGCTTCCACAACCGCTTTAAAAGCCCTGCGCGAGCGGGGCTTTTTTATTTGGACTGCGCAAAAACCATGAATGCCGATCCGCAGGAACTGGCAAAATTCAGCGAACTGGCCCACCGCTGGTGGGATCCGGGCAGCGAATTCAAACCGCTGCACCAGATCAATCCGCTGCGCCTGAACTGGATCGACGGCATCGCCGGCCTGAAGGGTAAATCGGTGCTGGACGTCGGCTGCGGCGGCGGCATACTGACCGAGGCGATGGCGGCAATGGGCGCCCGCGTCAAGGGTATCGATCTGTCCGAAAAAGCGTTGAAGGTGGCCATGCTGCACCTGCTCGAGTCGCGCCTCGATGTGAACTACGAAGAGATCAGCGCCGAGAATCTGGCGCAACGCGAACCGGGGCAATGGGACGTACTCACCTGCATGGAAATGCTGGAGCACGTACCCGATCCGGCAAGCACGGTGAAAGCGTGCGCGCTGCTGGTCAGGCCCGGCGGCGACGTATTTTTTTCCACCATCAACCGCAATCCCAAGTCCTACCTGTTCGCGGTGATCGGCGCCGAATATATTTTGCGCCTGCTGCCGCGCGGCACGCACGACTACGCGAAATTCCTCAAGCCGTCCGAACTCGCGCAGCACTGCCGCACCGCCGGCCTGGTGCTCAAGTCGGTGATCGGCATGAGCTACAACCCGCTGAACGAAATCTATGCCCTCAACGACGACGCCAGCGTGAATTACCTGATGCACTGCGTGCGCGATGCCTAGTGGAAAGGTGCGCGCGGTGCTGTTCGATCTGGACGGCACGCTCGCGGACACGGCGCCGGACCTCGCACGCGCGCTCAACCGCGTGCGCGAAGCGAACGACCTGGCGCCCATGCCGCTGAAAATCACGCGCTCCTACACTTCGAGCGGCGCGCGCGGATTGCTCAAGATCGGGTTCGGCCTGAACCCCGACGACGCACGCTATGACACACTCAAACTTCAGTTGCTCGAGTTCTACGCCGCCGAAATCTGCGTCGACACGCGACTGTTCGACGGCATGGCCGAACTGCTCGATCAGCTCGACCGGGACAGTCTGCCCTGGGGCGTGGTGACGAACAAGGCGGAGCGCTTCACGCTGCCCGTGCTGCAGGGCCTGAACCTGGGCGAGCGCGCCGCCTGCGTTGTCGGCGGCGACACGACGGCACGCTTGAAGCCGCACCCCGATTCGCTGTTGCATGCAGCCGCCGCGCTGCGGCTGTCTCCCTCCGAATGTCTCTACGTAGGCGACGACCTGCGCGACGTGCAGGCGGCGCGCGCAGCGGGCATGCCGGTGCTGGCGGCGAAATACGGTTATCTGGGCGACGGCGGCGCCATTGAAACCTGGCAGGCCGATGCCATCATCGAGCATCCGCGCCAGGTGCTCGATTACCTGTAAGCCTATTGGTTTCATCCGATTTCGCCCCATATGCGATAATGCAGGTGCAGTTCGGGATTGGCGTGCGCGAGGCGAAGGACTTATCTGGGGCCCCCTGCTCACCGATTTCCGCCAGATTCCGGGGGCGACCTGGTTTCGACGTGGGTTACAAAGCAGCGCAGTGCATACCGAGGATCAGCTACCTCGTAAATCCAACTGAAACGCAATAACCGCGAACGACGAACGTTTCGCACTAGCCGCTTAATACCGGCTAGCTCTGCACCGGTTGGTTCATGGGCCGGGTAACGCAAGTTACAGCAGAGTCATTCACATGAGCTCGCGTGCCGCAGGGTCACTTTGCGATGCGCTAAAAAATAGGTGACTCGCCGTTTGTCAGCCTGCCGGTTGGCGGGCAACCGGTTAAATCTAACAACCTGGCTAAGTATGTAGATCTGTCTGTAGCGGGCTTGCGGACGGGGGTTCAATTCCCCCCGCCTCCACCATCAAATGAAAATGCCACCCTCGCGGTGGCGTTTTCATTTGAAGACGCAGGTTCGCGGGAATTGAAGCCGCGTCCGGTACGGACGGGGGGTTCGATAGGACACGAGGCCTGAACTGCTTCAGGCCTCGCGCCTTGAGAACGGCGAGCGCCTGCAGGCGCGAGCGCGGCCTGCAAGGCCGATTCCCCCCGCCTCCACCAAACGGCGACCCTCTCTTTAATCGAAGGACCTACTGGTAATCCTATGACCCATACGGAAATTCGTTAATATCGCGGCTTCGCGGTTTCGCTTGCTGCGCCCGCTCGTGCCCTGATTTCTGGAGACGCAAGATGTTTACCAATATCGTTTCGCACCGAGCTGTGGCCTTGCTCTGCCTGGCAGTTTTCTCCATCGCCGCATTCGCGCAGGGAGCCGATAAACCGTTTGTGCCCAGGGCCGGAATGCCGGCCAGGGACGTGGCCCGGCTACCCGCGGAACCAGTCATGGTGAATAAAATGCTGGAACTTGCAAAAGCCGGTCCCGGTGACGTGGTAGTTGATTTGGGTTCGGGAGACGGGCGCATGGTAATCAGTGCCGCCAGGCACGGTGCGCGCGGCATCGGTGTCGAACTCAATCCGGATCTGGTTAAATTATCGCGCAGCACCGCGGAGAAAGAGGGTGTTGCCGCTCGCACCCGTTTCGTCACGCAGGATATGTACGATTTCGATCTCAATCAGGCCAGCGTGATTACACTTTTCCTCGATACCAAGATCAACATGAGGTTGCGCCCCCGCATTCTCAATCTCAAACCCGGCACGCGCGTCATCAGCAATACCTTCACCATGGAAGACTGGCGGCACGACGACACAATCCGTGACGAGACTAAATCCAGCTGCATCCTCAACTGCGTCGCCTTTCTGTGGGTGGTGCCAGCCAAGGTGGCCGGAACCTGGCAACTGCCCCAGGGCGAACTCAAGCTGGAGCAGCGTTTCCAAATGCTCACCGGCAACATGAATGCGGGCGGCAGGTCGGTACCGGTCGCCGGACGCATCCGCGGCGATCAAATCACGATTGCCGCCGCGGATACCGTGGAATTCACCGGCCGCGTCGCCGGCACGGAAATGGGTGGCACCATCAAAATCAATGGCGTCCCGCACGGTTGGCGCGCGGTTCGCATCGGCAAGTGATGTCGGCTTGCAGCACCGGCAGGAATGCAAGGACCGCCTTGACATCGATCACCGTGATTTCATTTCAGCCCGGCCCCTCAGGCTCACGCGCGCCGCCGCGCTCTGGCGGCGCATCTGGCGGCAGCGAGTTGGCGAAAACATAGATTCCCAGCGCCAGCAGCGCGCTGATCCAGGCCACGGTCCGGGCGAGCTTCTTTCCCTGCCACAAATCCCCGAACCAGCGGTTGAAATCGTCGAACACCAGGGCCGCCTTGCCGCCGAAGCGCTGCACTTCGCGCCGGTAGGTTTTGGAATCACGAGTAGAAAGCGGATAGACGGTTCCGTTTACAATCACGTAGCCGAGGGAGTCGTCAGGGGTATCTTCGGCGAACAGATGAATCAGCATCGCGCTGCACAGTCCGACCAACAGAATGGCGAGACAGCTGCGTTGCAGGCGCTTCTTCAACTGGGCATTGGTCATTTGCGTACTATGCCTCAAGTCGCGCAATCGTTGCGCGCCGCTGCGGTTTGCCTGGGCGTGCTACATGCGATTACACTCCTTTGCGGCAGCGGCGCGGATAGTCGCGCCACAATCATTCGACTGATGGATTGAGGAAACAACCATGACAACCCGGTCAGTGGCAGTCGTCACCGGCGGAGCCAGCGGGATCGGCGCCGCTACGGCGCGCTTGTTCTCATCGCGCGGCTACGCGATTGCAATACTCGACTTGAACCGGGAGCGCGGCGAGAAGCTGGCCGCTGATCTGACAACGGGCAACGGCGTCGCGCGGTTCTATTCCTGCGACGTCGCCGATGCCGGTGCTGTTGATGCCGCGGCAGCGCGCGTCGAGGCAGATCTTGGCCCCGCCGATGTACTCGTCACTTCAGCGGGCCTCATTCCGAATTCGGAGTCCATCATGGACATGGACATGGAGGCGCATGATCGCATGTGGCAAGTCAACTATAACGGCACCATCCATGCCTGCCGCGCCTTTGGCCGCCAGATGATCGCGCGCAAGCGCGGCGCCATCGTGACCTTGGGTTCGATCAACAGCCGTCTGCCCTTGCCCCTGCCCGCCTACAATCCCGGCAAAGTCGCAATTGCCCGGCTGACGCAGCTGCTCGCGGTCGAACTCGGGCGCCACGGCATTCGCGTCAACAGCGTCGGCCCGACCTATGTCATGACCGAGACGCTGCAGAGCCGAGTGGACGCTGGCTTGCGTGACCTGAAGAAGATCATGTCGGTGCACGCTCTCGATACCTTGCCAAGTCCAGAGGACATCGCCCTGGCAATCGGATTCCTGTGCTCGGCTGAAGCCAGGACGATCACCGGAATTCTGCTTCCCGTCGATTCGGGGTGGCTCGCCGGCGTGAGCTACAAGACATACGCCGGCGGCGTGCCGTGGAAGGAATGAAACCGCCGGACGGTTTCACGCCTGGCGCTGAAAAATATTCCCCTCAACTTTAGGAACGGAATCATGGCACAACCCATCAGCATTCAATTCACCCGCTTCTCCGCTTTTTACTCGCCGCTCATCGCCACCATCGCCGGCGGATTTCTCAAGGAAGAAGGCCTGGAGGCAACGCACTCGATCGCGCCGGTGGGTAAGTCTGCGATCGCCGGATTGCTCGATGGCAGCGTGCAGGTGGCGCAGTCGGCGCCATCGCAGGGATTCACGCCGCTGGAAAAAGGCCTGCAACCGCCGGCGATGCATTTCGCCCAGGTCAACGAAAAGGACGGTTTTTTTATCACTGCGCGCAGGCCGGATCCCGACTTCACCTGGGACAAGCTCAAGTCGGGCACGATACTGGTCGATCATGGAGCGCAGCCGCTCGCCATGTTCCGCTATGCGTGCTTCAAGAACGGAGTCGATTGGAGATCGCTGTCGATCGTCGACGCCGGAATGGACAAGATGGACCAGGCGTTTCGCGACGGCAGCGGCGACTACATCCACCAGCAGGGGCCGGCACCGCAGCAACTCGAACACGATGGCGTCGGCCATGTAGTCGCTTCCCTGGCCGATGCGATCGGCCCGCTGGCGTTTTCGAGCCTGGCGGCGACGCGCGAGTGGCTCGCCACCGATGCTGCGAAGCGCTTCACCCGCGCCTACCGCAAGGCGCGCGCCTGGCTGATCGCCACGCCCGCGGCGAAAGTCGCCGAGGTCGAGGCAGCGTTTTTTCCCGCGATCGACCGCGCTGTTCTGACGCAGACCATTGCGACCTACCAGAAGCTCGGAAACTGGACGCCGCACGTGGAAATCACGCGCCCCGCGTTCGAGGTGACGCTGGACGTGTTCGAATACGCGGGTCTGATCACCAAGCGCCACCGCTACGACGACGTGATCGCGCAACCGCCCGCCTGAAGCCGACAAGTCTCAGGAAATTATTTCACAGCTGACTGTCATTCCGAGGCCAGCGGCCGAGGAATCTGCTGTTCGATTTGAAAGCAGATCCTTCGCTTCGCTCAGGATGACATTGGCAATGGGTTTTACTTTGCAACCGGTTCCAAGCGGCGCCGGCAACGGGCTCAAGGCACGTCGACGATATCGCCTTCCGGTCCCTCATGGTTCGGATGCTGTCGGTGCGCCGGCTGCACCGGCTCGCCGCCGCCCGGCACCCATCGGGAGGGAAATTCGATCACGGCTTTGCCGAAGTTGTCCTTGAGGGCCCCC
>QYQC01000239.1 GCA_007280315.1 Betaproteobacteria bacterium
CACCTGCTCCGGCACATCCAGCGGCACCTCCTTCAGCGAATGGGTGTAGGCGACGCGGTCGACGAACGGCACGATCACGTTCAGTCCCGGCTGCAGTATGGAGTGAAATTTTCCCAGCCGCTCGATCACCCAGGCGCTTTGCTGCGGCACCACGCGCACGCCTTCGATGACGAATACGATTGCCACTGCGAGAATGAAGAACGGGATGGTGAAGCCGCGCGTCTGGTCGAACTGGGACACGACGATGGTGGCGATCAATACGGCGATGAATTTCGGGAACATAGGAATTCTCCCTTGCCATTCGTTTAAGGATAGTGAAACTCGGGGCGCGTGCACAGGTTCCCGCATGGCGGCAGCTCAGGGCCTGCTCTTTGCTACCTTGAGGGTGTTGCCTTCCACGGCATGGATGAACAGTACCTGGCCGTGATCGAAATCGCGCTCGCCCCCGACCTCTGCATCCCACTGCGTGTTGCGGTAGGTAACACGCGCGGCGCCCTGTTCGCGGCTAACCCAGGCTTCGAACGCGACCGCCTGCCCAACGTCGAGCGATGCCATGTCGGGCTGTTGCGTCGCTTTTCGCTGCTGTCGCACCCAGAACACGCCGGCGATCGCAACCGTCGCCGCGCACAGGGCCTCGACCCAGAACCCCAGACCGAACCAGGCGGTGGCCGAACCGGCAAAAGCCGCGACGCCCAGAACCAGCAGGAAAAACGTGCCGGTGACGAGCTCGGCGATGACCAGCGCAAACCCGGCGACGAGCCAAATCAGATAAGTTTCCATGCGCCCCCCGAACAGGATCGGCTGCGTCCATGATAGCGCAAAGCTGCACGAGCCATGGCGTGATGTTACGTCCTTCGGTGTCGTGTCGCAGCCGGCGCGAAGCTACGCTATCATTGCCGCCAAGACGGCCAATGGCCATACAACCGTGGGGAAGAGGCAGCAATGAAATCCGACAGCAGCGTCCACGACCAGGCCGGCGCCCTCGCCGGCATCGTTCCCAGCGTCAATCTTGCGGCGGAACCTGGCCGCATGGACTTCTACGAGCGCGCCCGCGGTCGCAACCTCGCGCCGCTGTGGCGCGTGCTGCACGGCCTGGTTACGGATCGGCCGGCGCCGCGCTGCGCGCCGGCGCTGTGGCGCTACGCCGAAATCCGGCCCTACCTGATGGAGGCGTGCAAACTGATCAGCGCGGAGGAAGCCGAACGCCGTGTCATGGTGCTGGAAAATCCTGGCATGCCGGGCGAGTCGCGCATCACGCAAAGTCTGTTTGCCGGATTGCAGATCATCCTGCCGGGCGAGATCGCGCCGGCGCACAAACACGTGGCTTCGGCACTGCGCTTCATCATCGAGGGCGACCACGCCTACACCGCGGTTGCAGGCGAGCGCACCATGATGGAACCCGGGGATTTCGTCATCACCCCGTCGATGACCTGGCACGACCACGGCAACGAGAGCGACGCACCCATGGTCTGGCTCGACGGACTGGACATGCACATCGTCAATCTGATGTGCGCGAGCTTTCGCGAAGCCTATCCAGGCAAGGTACACAAGCTCGACCGCCCCGAGGGCGCGGCCATGGCGGAAGCCGGTCACAATCTGCTGCCGGTGGATGGGAAATTCGCTTCGCAGACCTCGCCGATATTCAACTACCCCTATCGGCGCACGCGCGAAGCGCTGGACCAGCTCGCGCGCTTTCGCGCCGCCGACGCCTGGCACGCCTACAAAATGAAATACATCAACCCGGTCAACGGCGGCTGGGCAATGCCGACCATGTCCACCTGGATGCAACTCATACCCAAGGGATTTTCCACCAAACCCTACCGCTCCACCGACAGCGCGATATTCACCGTGGTCGAAGGCAGCGGCTCGAGCAGTATTGGCGGGGAGCGCTTCGACTGGGGCCCGCACGATATTTTTATCGTGCCGAGCTGGGTCGTGCACGAGCACAGCGCAGACAGCGACGCCGTGATATTCATCTACTCCGACCGGGTGGTGCAGGAAAAGCTCGATTTCTGGAGAGAGGAAAAGGCAGCGGGGTGAGCCAGCTTCCGTTGGCTGGGTATTGACAGCCGCCCAGAGTACAATGATCCTGCCGGCGTGAACGCCGCCGGGAAGAGTTGCCCGCTAACGGGGGGAAGCGCGTGCAGTCGAGACAAGTCGAAACGCTAAGCGTCGAGCAGGAAGAGTTGCGCGGCATTTCGCGCACCGTTGCCGAAATCGAGTGGCTGCTGCTGATCCTGGTACTGCTGTACCAGGTGTTCGAAGGGCCGCTGCCGGAGGACCAGGCGGCGATATCCGCGGGGCTGTTCTTCTACACTGCGTTCGTCCTCGGATTTCGCTACACCAATTTCTACAAATCCGAATCGCGCTGGAAGATCGCGATCGAATCGTTCACCATGGTGGTATTCATCACCTGGGTGCTGTGGTACACGGGGAAGCTCGCCAGTCCCCTGCTCAACGCCTACCTGCTGGTGATCATCACCAGCGCGCTGGCGCTGGGCAAACTCACCACGATGCTGGAAATGGCGCTGATCGGCGCCTGTTTCGTGCTGCTCGGCGGAAACTCCACGGCGGGCGAGTTGTTCTCTCTGGCGTACATCGGCGGCCTGGTGGGACAACTCGCACCGATGCTGCTCGTCGCCTATATCACCACCATGTTTTCCGCCGACATCCGTTTCGGCCTGAACCGGGCGCGGCTGCTGTCGGAAACCGACGATCTCACCGGCGTCTACAATATGCGCGGCTTCGCCATCGTCGCCGACCGGCTGTTCAGCCAGGCGGTGCGCTACAACCGGCCCGCCACCGTGCTGATGCTGGATTCGGACAATCTCAAGGCGGTCAACGACCAGCATGGCCACGAGGCCGGGAATCAGTTGCTGAAACTCCTGGCCAATTGCATCGAGACCGAACTGCGCCACACTGACGTGCTGGCGCGCTTCGGCGGAGATGAGTTCGTGGCGCTGCTGCCCGAGGCAACGGCGAGCCGTGCCCTCGAGGTGGCGGAGCGCATACGCAAGGCAGTCGCCTCCACACCACTGGAATTCCATGGCAAAGAAGTCACCACCAGTGTCAGCATCGGCCTGGCGAGCTACCCCGATGACGGCCGCAGCATCGACGCCATTCAGGGACGCGCCGATCGCGCCATGTACACGGCCAAGCAGCAGGGCCGCAATCAGGTGGTGAAGTTCAAAGCCTGAGCGTTGGCGCGCGCCGCATTCGGTTTCTAGAGCTGCGGAAAGACTGTAAAATTACGGCTTTCCCGCTTTCGGCGAACCGTGCCCACGTTCCAGGAGATTATCCTCAGGCTGCAGTCCTACTGGGACCGGCACGGTTGTGCGCTGTTGCAGCCCTACGACATGGAAGTCGGCGCCGGCACCTCGCATACCGCCACGTTCCTGCGCGCCCTCGGCCCAGAACCGTGGCGCGCCGCCTACGTGCAGCCGTCGCGCCGGCCCAAAGACGGCCGGTACGGCGACAATCCCAACCGCCTGCAGCACTACTATCAGTATCAGGTGGTGCTCAAGCCCTCGCCGCCGGACATACTCGAACTCTACATCGGCTCGCTCGAGGCGCTGGGCATAGACCCGAAGGCGCACGATATCCGTTTCGTCGAGGACGACTGGGAAAATCCGACGCTGGGCGCCTGGGGTCTGGGCTGGGAGGTGTGGCTCGACGGCATGGAAGTGACGCAGTTCACCTACTTCCAGCAGGTCGGAGGAATCAACTGCAAGCCGATCACCGGCGAAATCACCTACGGCATCGAGCGCCTTGCCATGTACCTGCAGGACGTGAAAGACGTGTTCGACCTGGTATGGACGCCGGGCGTGACTTACCGTGATGTGTTTCACCAGAACGAGGTCGAACAATCAGCCTACAACTTCGAGCAGTCCAACGCCGACATGCTGTTCCGGCATTTTTCCGATTACGAAGCCGAAGCGAAGCGCCTGATACAGGCGCAACTCGCGCTCCCCGGCTATGAGATGGTGCTCAAGGCGGCGCACACATTCAACCTGCTCGATGCGCGCGGCGCGATTTCGGTCACCGAACGCGCCGCCTATATCGGCCGCATACGCAATCTGGCGCGCAGCGTGTCGCAGTCCTACCTTGACTCGCGCATACGCAGTGGTTTTCCCATGTGCACGCCGGAACAACTCAGCGGGCTCGGCATTGATCTTGCGAAAATTAAGGCCGATCTGGACCAGCGGACGGCGCCATGAGCGCGAGCCTGCTGGTCGAACTGTTCACCGAGGAACTGCCGCCCAAGGCGCTACAGCGCCTGGGCGACGCATTCGCCGGCGCAATAGCCAGGGGACTGCAATCCCGTGGTTTGATTGATCAGTCTGCCAACACCACGGCGTTTGCCACGCCACGCCGCCTGGCAGTGCACATTTCCAACGTCAGCGCGCAAGGCAAAGACGCGCCGGTCGAACTAAAGCTGATGCCGCTATCGGTGGCGCGCGCCAAGGACGGCAAGGCGAGCGAAGCGCTGCGCAAGAAACTGGCGGGTCTGGGTCATGCGCATCTGGCGGAATCGTTTCCCGAGGGCAAAGCAGGATCGGATTCGCTCCTGATCAAATCCGATGGCAAAGCCGATAGCGTTTATCTTCGCACCATGGCATTGGGTCAACCGCTCGCGCGAGCGCTGGACGAGGCGCTGCGCGAGGCGATCGAACAACTCCCGATTCCGAAGGTGATGAACTATCAGCTCGCGGACGGCGCTACAACGGTACAGTTCGTACGCCCGGTACATGGGCTGGTGGCGCTGCACGGCGCGGACATCGTTGCGGTCACTGCGCTGGGACTTACCGCCGGCCGCGTGACGCACGGCCATCGCTTTCAGGGTACGAAGGATATCGCCGTCGCCACAGCGGACGCGTATGAAGAAGCGCTCGCCGCCCACGGCGGCGTGATCGCGTCGTTCAGCGCACGGCGCGCCGAAACCGAACGCCAGCTGCGCACGCAAGCGGCTCTGCTCGGCGCCTCGCTCGGCCCGGAGGACGACGTCGCTCCGCTGCTGGATGAAGTAACCGCCCTGGTGGAATACCCCAGCGTCTACACCGGCGAATTCGAGCGCGACTTCCTCGCGGTGCCGCAGGAATGCCTGGTGCTCACCATGCGCACCAACCAGAAATATTTTCCGCTGTTCGACGCTTCGGCAAAGCTCAGCAACAAATTCCTCATCGTCAGCAACATGCGGCTCTCCGATCCGAGAAATATCGTCGAGGGCAACAACCGCGTGGTGCGGCCGCGCCTCGCCGACGCGCGTTTTTTCTTCGACACCGACAGGAAAGTCCGGCTGGAAGCACGCGTGCCGCAGTTGGCGGCCATCGTCTATCACAACAAGCTCGGCAGCCAGTTGGAGCGCGTCGGACGGGTGCAGCGGCTCGCGGGAAACATCGCCCGCGAAATCGGCGCCGATCCGGCGCTGGCCGAACGCGCCGCCTGGCTGGCCAAGGCCGACCTCGTCACCAGCATGGTCGGCGAGTTCCCGGAACTGCAGGGCATCATGGGAAGCTACTACGCCCACGCCGACGGCGAGCACGCGCAGGTGGTCGAAGCGCTGGGCGATCAATACCGGATCCGCTTCGACGGCGACGAAGCGCCCGCGAACCGGGTCAGCGTGAGCCTGTTCATCGCCGATCGCATCGAGACTCTGGTCGGCATCTGGGGCATCGGGCTCAAGCCCAGCGGCGACAAGGATCCGTTCGGCCTGCGCCGCGCCGCCCTCGGCCTCATTAATGCGTTCGAACTGCTTGGAGCAACAGCCCGGGGCTCGAATCAGGCATTCACGCTGCGGCTGGACGAACTGCTGCAGCAGGCGGCCGCGCTGTTCAGACCGGGCACTATCGAAACCGGCGCGCCGGCTGCGATCATGGAGTTCGCCTACGAGCGTTACCGCAACCAGCTGATCGGCATTTTCGAGCGCAACGCGGTCGACGCCGTGATCGCATTGCAGCCGCCGCTGCATGAGGTGGTGCGGCGGGTGCGTGCAGTAATCGAATTCGGCGCACTGCCCGAAGCGGGGGTGCTTGCCGCCGCCAACAAACGCATCGGCAACATCCTGAAGAAGGCCGACCAGAGCGAGTCTCCGGCCGATGCCTCGCTTTTTGTCGAAGCTGCCGAGAAGGCGCTCGCAGCGGCACTGGATAAAGTCCGACCGGCTGCGACGGAACGCTTCGCCGCGGGCGACTATGCCGGGACGCTCAAGTTGCTGTCGCAGATGCGACAACCGGTGGACGATTTTTTCGACAAGGTCATGGTCATGGCAGAGGACGCAAAACTGCGCAACAACCGCATTGCTCTCCTGCGCGAACTGCACGGCCTGATGAACCAGGTCGCCGATATCTCCAGGCTCGCGGCATGAAGCTCGTCATCCTCGACCGCGACGGCGTGATCAACCACGACAGCGACCAGTACATCAAGAGCCCGGAGGAATGGACGCCGATTCCGGGCAGCATCGAAGCCATCGCGCGCCTCACGCAGGCGGGCTTTCGCGTGGTGGTGGCAACCAACCAGTCAGGCCTGGGACAGGGATTGTTCGACATTGAAACGCTCAATGCCATGCACGGTAAAATGCACAAGGCCGTCAATCAGCTGGGCGGGCGCATCTCTGCCGTTTTTTTCTGCCCGCATACGCAGGACGCGGGCTGCGCCTGCCGCAAGCCGCAGCCGGGCATGCTGCTGGAGATCGCAGAACGCTACAAGCTCGCGCTCGAAGGCGTTTGGGTGATAGGCGACTCCCTGCGCGACCTGCAGGCGGCGAGCGCGGCCGGCGCGCGGCCGGTCCTGGTGCTGACCGGCAAAGGCGAAAAGACGCGCGACGCCGGCGACCTGCCCGAGGGCACCATGGTTCATCCGGATCTGGCTGCGGCGGCCGTGGCGCTTACCGAATGAGATACCTGCGCGCGCTGCTCTACTATGTTCTGCTGGTGGTCATCGTCGTACCCTATTGGGTGCTGGTGATGTGCGTAGCGCTGCTGCCGCGCATTCCGCGCTGGAAAATCATCGCCGGCTGGCCCCGCATGGCTGCCTGGCTGGCAATACCCGTGCTCGGCATCCATTACGAGGTACGCGGGCGCGAGAACATTCCCGCCGATCCGGTGGTGATCCTGTCCAAGCACTCATCGGCCTGGGAGACGCTCGCCTATTCCGGGATATTTCCGCCGCACGTCTATGTGATGAAGCGGGAACTCATGTGGCTGCCCTTCCTCGGCTGGGGGCTGGCGCTGTTCAGTCCGATATTCATCAATCGCGCCGACCGCAAGAATGCGCTGCGCCGCACCGTCGAAATCGGCAAGCAGCGCATGGCTCAGGGGTTTTGCATCATGGTCTATCCGGAGGGCACACGTATTGCCGTCGGCACCCGCGCCCGGTACAAGCTTGGCGGTGCGCACATCGCGGTGCAGACCGGCGCGCGCGTGCTGCCGGTCGCACACAACGCGGGGCTGCTGTGGCCGCGCAACTCTTTCCTCAAACGCCCGGGCAAGGTGACCGTGGTCATCGGCGAGCCGATCGACAGCGCCGGCCACACGCCCGAGCAGCTGATGCGCAAGGTTGAGGACTGGATCGAGGGCCAGGTCGAGATCCTGGTGCGCGCGGAGCGCTCGGATGCAGATTGAGCTGCCGCTGGCGATCGCACCGATGCCGGTGCCCGTAGGCACGCTGCGCTACATCCAGCTCGGCAGCGAGATCGTGGGCTACCGCTTCCGTCGCGCCCGGCGCCGCTCGATCGGCATAGTAATCGACGACGACGGCCTGCGCGTTGCCGCGCCAGGCCATACGCCGGTGGCCGAAGTCGAGGTCTTCCTCCGCGAGAAAATGCACTGGATTCTGAAGAAACTGTCCGAATGGCGCGCCGCACCCAAGCCGCCGGTGGTGAACTGGAGCGACGGTGCAACCATCGCCCTGCTGGGTTCGCCGGTGACCATAGCGCTCGTGCCCGGCCGGCGCGACATCGTGCTTGAGAAGGGCCGCCTGGGAATCGGCCTGGCGCCGCGCGGCGACCCGGCGGCACTGCGAAAACGCGGCATTGCCTGGATCAAGGAGCGGGCGCGCTCGCTTCTGGGCGAGCGCCTGGCGCTGTACGCGGCGAACCTCGGCGTACCGACCCCGACACTGGCGCTGTCCAGCGCGCGCAGACAATGGGGCCTGTGCCGGGAGGACGGCCGCGTGCGGCTCAACTGGCGCCTGATCCATCTGCCCCTGCACCTGGTCGACTACGTGGTTGCGCACGAGCTGGCGCATCTGCGCGAAATGAACCATTCGACGCGCTTCTGGGCCGTGGTCGGCGGCCTTTATCCTGATTACCGGAAGGCGCGCAGCGAATTGCGCCACTGCAGCCACCGGTTGCCGATTTTATAGGAGCGGATGAAATGAGATTACTGCATACGATGCTGCGCGTGGGAAACATGGACCGCTCGGTGAAGTTCTACACCGAAGTCATGGGAATGAAACTGCTGCGCACTACCGACCGCCCGGAGCAGAAATACACCCTTGCCTTCGTCGGCTATGGCGTCGAGAATGCGCAGGCGGTGATCGAACTCACCTACAACTACGGCGTGGACAAATACGACCTGGGCAACGCGTTCGGGCATTTGGCGATCGAAGTGCCGGACGCGTATAAAGCCTGCGAAACAGTCAAGGCCCAGGGTGGAACAGTCAGCCGCGAGGCCGGTCCGGTGAAGGGCGGCAGCACGGTCATCGCCTTCGTCCAGGACCCGGACGGCTACAAGATCGAGTTGATCGAACACAAGTAAGGTTCCCTGGCGCCGCCGACCAAAGCGCACGCTCGTCGCAGATGGTCGGGAAATAAAGGCCGCGCTAAGGGCAAGCCGCGGCGTGCGGTCAAAGCAGAACGTCGGAAAATTGTGACTGCGCGGCCGCGCGTCGGAGGCACGAGCCCTAAAACAGCCCGCGATAGGGTTATGCGCGGGCGGTCCCACATCGCGGGCGGTCCTACACCGCGGGCGGTCCTACAGAGTCGCGACGCGGTACTTGCGCAGCACGCTCGCCTGGCCGATCAGCATTTTGGCAAACTCTTCCAGCAAGGCTTCGTTGACATCGCCCGCCGGAATGCGCAACTCGT
The DNA here is from genome assembly GCA_007280315.1 of Betaproteobacteria bacterium. Classification (GTDB taxonomy): domain Bacteria; phylum Pseudomonadota; class Gammaproteobacteria; order Burkholderiales; family SG8-39; genus 2-12-FULL-64-23. The sequence goes on from QYQC01000239.1 coordinate 9,086, forward strand.
CCGGGCCCAGGCGGAAGAAGTGTTTCCCCTTTACCACCAGGCGACCGTTGGCGTGGTCGGCGCTAATGGTAAGGTCACAGGTTACGCTGCTCGGCACGGTGAATTTCATTTTCTCGAAGCCGCCGCCCGGTTTCATTATTTTCTCTTCGGTAAACTTGAGGCCGAAACCCCACAGCACTTCGTTCACCTTCTGAATTGCGGCGGGCATGTCGCGTTCGACCGTGAGATTCGCGGGTGAACTCCACTTGATGAACATGGTGATGAAGTCGAAGTGGTCTTTGTCTCCGATTTTTTTCTTGCGGTAGTTAATGAACGACTCCGTGAACCCCAGGTTCTGAAAATCGCCGACGCCCGGTATCGAGTACGCGGTCGGGTTGGTCGGCCTGAGCACCGCGAGTTGCTTCAGCAGATCGTTAAGGTAGAGGAAGGTCTGATTCATCTTGGTCTCGACCAGCGCGGTGCTGTCCTCCAGCATCGACTGCTGCGACAGCTGCTGGCTCTTTACCATGTCCGCCTGTTTTTTCAGGTCGTCTAGCAAGCCCATACGATTCTCCGGGGTGGACGCTCGGCGTCCATAACTAAATGCGGGACCACATATTTCGCATACCTCCAACACCAGCGGCTGATTCGGACTGACCGAACAAGGCCCCTGGGGGAAGGCGACAAGGGGGTCTATTGTGCCAGCCATAGACGCGTTTGTGAATATTATTCCGCCCCTGATTTGTTCTTTTTTTCCAGATAGTTGCTGATCCCCACAAAATCGGCTACCGCGAGGCGCTCGGCGCGCAGGCCGGACGCGATCCCGAGCGCGGCGAAATCGCCGGCCTCGAGCAAGTCCGCGAGCGAGTTGCGCAAGGTCTTGCGCCGCTGCGAAAAAGCGCGGCGCACGACCAGCGCCAGCATCGCTTCGCTCGTAGCGATCAGCTCGACCAGAGCCCGTGGCCGCAGGCGCACTACGGCCGAACGCACCTGCGGCGGCGGCGAAAATGCGTCGGGCGCGACCTCGAGCAGCATCTCCATTTCGAAGCGGTACTGCAGCATCACCGACAAGCGGCCGAAATCGCCGCCGCCGGGCGCGGCCACCATGCGCTCGACCACCTCTTTTTGCAGCATGAAATGCATGTCGCGCACCTGCCCGGCGTAGCGCGCGAGATGAAACAGCAGGGGCGTGGAAATATTGTACGGCAGGTTTCCGACCACGCGCAGATCGCGCGGCAACGAGGAAAAATCGAAGTCGAGCACGTCACCCGCGTGCACCGTCAAGCGCGCGCCCGGGTAGGCGCTGCTCAGGCGCGCGTTGATATCGCGGTCGATTTCGATCACATGCAGATGGCGCAGCACCGCGGCGAGCGGCGTAGTAAGCGCGCCCAACCCGGGGCCGATCTCCACCATCGCGTCGTCCGGCTGAGGACGGATCGCGGCTACGATGTCGGCGATCACCGTCTGGTCAGTCAGAAAATGCTGACCAAACCGTTTGCGCGGGACATGCTTCATCTAAGCCGGGGGCGCTGCTCTGGTCGCGCGAACCATTTCCAGCGCCATCTCGATGGCTGCGATCAGGCTGCCAGGATCGGCCATGCCGCTGCCGGCCAATTCGAGCGCGGTGCCATGATCGACCGAAGTGCGCACCAGCGGCAGACCCAGCGTAACGTTGACGCCTTTGCCGAAGCTGGCGTATTTGAGCACCGGCAGCCCCTGGTCGTGATACATCGCCAGTACGCAGTCGCCGCGCGCGAGCGACTGCGGCGTAAACAGCGTATCGGCAGGCAGCGGCCCTTCCAGTCTCATCCCTTCCTGGCGCAACCGCTGCAGCACCGGGGATATCACCTCGATCTCCTCGCGCCCCAGGTGGCCACCCTCGCCACTGTGCGGGTTGAGCCCGGCTACCAGGATGCGCGGTTCGGCAATGCCGCAACGCTCGCGCAGCGCGCGGTGCAATATCCGCAGCGTCGCTTCCAGATCTTCGCGCGTGATCGCGCCGGCCACATCGGCGAGCGCCAGGTGGGTGGTAGCGAGTGCTACGCGCAGTCCACCGCCGGCGAGCATCATCACCACCCGTGGCGTGGAGGTCAGGGCGGCGAGATACTCGGTGTGTCCGCTGAACGGAACACCGGCGTCATTGATTACACCCTTGTGCACCGGCGCGGTGACCATGGCGTCGAAGCTGCCGTCGGCGCAGCCGGCGACGGCGCGATCAATCAATGCCAGCACGTACCCGCAATTGGCCGTATCCAGTCGTCCCGCGATCGCCGGCACTGCAAGCGGCAGATGCAGCAGCTCCAGCTCACCTTGCGCCGGCGCCTGTCCCGGATCGAAAGCGCGCAGCCGCAGCGCAAGACCGAGTTCGGCGGCGCGCGCCGCGAGCAGATCGCGATCGGCCAGGATTACCGCTCGGCAGGGCAACTGATTCGCCGCCAGAGCAAGGCATATGTCGGGCCCGATACCAGCCGGCTCGCCGGAGGTGACCGCGATGACAGGTAGGGACATAGGGTAAGGTGCTAGCGCTCGTCCGACCGGTACTCCACGAAGGCGCGGTCACGCATCTGGCGCAGGTACTCCTGGTAGGACTCGTCGGACTTGCGCTCGCGCAGGATCATGCGCGCCTCCTGGCGCTCGCGTTCCCCCGACACATCGGCCTGGCGCCGCTCCATGACCTGTACCAGATGCCAGCCGAACGGCGATTCGAACGGTTCGCTTAGCTCGCCGATTTTGAGACCATCCATTACGCGCTCGAATTCCGGCACCGTGTCACCTTGATAGAGCCAACCCAGGTCGCCGCCCTTTATCGACGACGCGTCGTCGGAATTGAGCTTGGCCAGTTCCGCGAAATCAACGCCGTTGACAATGCGTTCGCGAAGGCTATTGAGCTTGCGCTTGGCGTCGGCCTCGGACACGATCTGGCTGGTTTTCACCAATATGTGCCGCGCGTGGGTCTGTTCCACTTTTATCGGCGCACCCCCGCCGCCGCGGCGCTCGATCAGCTTGAGCAGATGGAACCCGGCCGGGCTGCGGATAATGCCGCTCACTTCGCCCGGATTCAGCTTGTCCAGGGCCTGCGCGAACAGATCGGGCAGACGGTCACGCGAGCGCCAGCCCATGACCCCGCCCTGCAGCGCGTCCGGCACGTCGGAAAAACCGACCGCCAGCTTCGCAAAATCGGCGCCCGCGCGCAATTGCGCCAGCACCTGTTCGGCGCGCGCGTGCTGCCGGCTCACCTCCTCCGGGCTCGCCTGCTCGGGCAGCCGCAACACTATGTGGCTCAGATTGAATTCGGTCGCCGCGGTCGGTGATTTCTTCTGCTGGCCGAGAAAATAGTCGATCTCGTTGTCGGTGACGACGATGCGATTGTCGACTTCACGCTCGCGCAGGCGCGACAGCAGGATTTCATTGCGGATTTCCTCGCGGAACTTGTCGAACTGAACCCCGTCGCGCTCCAGCACCTGGCGAAACTGGGTCAGCGACATCTTGTTGCTCTCGGCGACACGCGCGACAGTGCGGTCCAACTGCAGATCATCCACGCGCAACCCCAGCTCCTTCGCCGTCTGCAGCTGAAGCCGGTCCATGATCATGCGTTCGAGCACCTGCTTTTGCAGCAACTCCGTCGAGGGCAGCTGCGTGCCCTGCTGCCGCAGCTGTTGCGTCACCGTTTTTTCCCGCTGCGCGAGTTCGCCACTGGTGATCACCTCGCTGTTGACCACCGCGACGATGCGATCCACCAGCACCACGGGATTGGGTGCTGCTTTCTGCGCCCAGACACTGTTGGCGCCAGGCGCCACCAGCGCGGCGAAAAACCACGCGAGTGTCACCGAAATTGAATTTCGCATGTAATCCTTATTCGTAAAAATCAAACGGTGATGAGCCGGGACGGGTCTGGTCGAAACGGCCGTAGCCCGGAATGTTGCGCTTCAGCGTCTCCAGCGGATTCGACCCGATGCGCGAAAATCCGTTCAACTCCAGCTGTACGAACACGGCGCTGGTCGCGGTCCCGGCGGCGGCGGCAAAGCGCTGCACCACGACGCGGCCGATCCAGCAACCGCCATTATATTCGAAACCGCCCAGGCCTTCGACCAGCCGGCTGTCGCGCATCGAATAATTGTAGCGGCCGACGCCGTACCAGCCGCCGCCCAGCGGCCACTGCGCGGACACGTCGACCTGATTCAGGGAATCGCGGGTAAATCGATAGCCGAGATTGAGCACCTTGGCGGTCTCGGGCTGATAACGCGCGCCCACGCCCAGACGTTCGAAGAAATTCCGATGCGGGTTGTACTGCAGCGCGCTGTCCAGAGTCCAGTTTCGTGAAACCCGTCCGTTCAGCGCAACCAGGAAATCCGAGGTCTTGTCGGTACGCACGGGCGTCAGACTGTTCAGCGTCACCTGCTGATTCTGAAAATAGTGGCGCTGCCCGATGGTCGCTTTGAGCACCTCCTGGCCGCTGGCCGGCGACAGGATGCGCGTGGTGGCGGCAACGGTCAGCTGATTGGCGTCGGCGATACGGTCACTGCCGTTGAACAGATTCTCGGAAAAAATCTGCGCATAGTTGAAATCAGCCAGGCCGGTGTCGAACAGCGGAATGGCGCTCTGCGCGCGCAAAGGCACATACAGGTAATACAGCCGCGGCTCCAGCGTCTGGCGGAATCTCTGCCCGATAAAGCTCGTGTCGCGCTCGAATGTCAGGCCGCTGTCAAGGCTGGCGATCGGCAGCGCCCTGTGAATCGCGTCGGGCGTGCCGGCGGCGTTTCGTTCCAGACTGTAGCTGGTGGTGTGAAAACCCAGTTTTGGCGTGACATAGGCACCCGGCAGAATCAGCGGCAGGCTGGCGCTGGGGTAGAACATCAGGCGGTTGCCGACGACGCTGGTGGGGTGATGAAACCTGACGAATTCACTCGCCAGCGTGAGGTCCACCCCACCGACGTACTGGCGCGTCGCGTTCAGCGTGAATTGCGGCAGCCGGCCATAGGGCTCGATTACCGGGTTGGCCGGATCCTGCAGCGTCTGGAAACGCTGCGCCCGCGCTGTTGCGGTCCACCAGCCACCGCCGTAGGTCAGCATGCCGTCGCGCGGCAGCGTGGTCTGCGAGGTGATGTTGATGCGGCTCGACAGGTCGCGGAAGTAATTGTCGTCGGAGACCTTGTTCAGATTGATGTAACCGGTCAGGTTGCTGCCGAAACGATGGTTGTGCTGAATCGTTGTGGCATAGCGGCTGATATTGCGCACCCGGTCGTTGGACATGTGCTCGAATCTGGCGTCGCCGTCGTAGTTGCTGTCGAGATAGCGGAACTGCGCACTGGTCTGCAGCCCGCGCTTGGACAGTTCGCGCGGCGTGATGGTTAGATCCCGGTTGGGCGCGAGGTTGACATAGAACGGCGTGCTGACTTCCAGCCCGCTCTTGCCGCTGCTGCCCACGCTGGGTGGAAGCAGGCCGGTCTTGCGCTGGTTGTGCAGCGGAAAATCCATCCATGGAAGATAGACGATCGGCGTGCCCTTGAATACCAGTCTGCTGCCACGCGCGACGCCCAGATCGCGCGTCATGTCCAGGTTGAGTTCGCGAACCTGCAGATACCAGTCTTCCTGACCCGGTTTGCAGGTGGTAAAGGTCGCATTTTTCAGGTGATATTTGTCGCCGCTTTCGAGCTTGATCACGTCGGCCTTGCCGCGTGCGCGCACCGGTTCGTAGCCGGCGTGGCTGCGCAGCGCGAACTCATAGTCGGCCGCGTCGAACTCACCGATGTTGTCGCGCAGGCGCAGGCGCAGTCCGCTGCCGCTCATGCGATCACCGTCACGACTCAGACGCACACCGCCGCTTGCCTGCGCCTCGTCCGTCTCATAAACATAGCGCAGCCGTTCGGCCTGGATGCTGAGCGCGCCCTGGCGCAGCAGGACATTGCCGCTGGCGTTCGATTCCTGGTTGGCAATGCCCTCGATGCGCTCCGCGCTGATCGTGACCGGCGCATCGGCATCGGCGCGCTTGCCCGCGGGCAGCCGCAGGCCGGGCTGCTGCGCCTGCGCGGCCGCGACGAAAAATAGCAAGGCCAAAACAGGCGCTGACTGGCGCATCGGCGGCTTCACAGTGGGCTTAGTAGAGGCGGATTTTTGAGTGCTAAAATCGCACACTTTCGCACTAATGGCAATCGGAAATCATAGTGGAGCGGACAAATTCTGCGCGCGCTCTGGCGTTGGAGACTTGGCTCGGCGGTCTGTTTCCCGCGGAAAAATGGCAGCTTGAACCCGCCTCGGCCGATGCCAGTTTTCGCAGCTATTTCCGCATCGCGCTGGTCGAGCGCGGCGAAAGCCGCATCGTCATGGATGCACCGCCAGAGCAGGAGGATTGCCGGCCTTTTATCCAGGTAGCGGGCCTTCTGCGCCGGGCCGGGCTCAATGCCCCGGAAGTGCTGGCGCAGGACCTGAACCAGGGCTTTCTGCTGCTAACCGACCTCGGCGCCACCACCTATCTGGCGGCGCTGCAGAAGGACGACGCCAATGCGGACGCCCTGTTTCGCGACGCCACCGACGCGCTCGTCAACTGGCAGCTCGCGAGCAAGCCCGGTGTGCTGCCCGCATACGACGCGGCGCTGTTGCGGCGCGAACTCGATCTGTTTCCGGACTGGTATCTGGCGCGACACCTGGGCCTGACGCTTGCGCCGGCACAGAAACAACTGCTGCTGCAGATGTTCGCGCTGATCATGGCGAGCAACCTGGCGCAACCCAGCGTATACGTGCATCGCGATTACATGCCGCGCAACCTCATGCTGTCAGCGCCCAATCCCGGCATCCTCGATTTCCAGGATGCCGTATATGGCCCGATCAGCTACGACATCGCGTCGCTCACGCGCGATGCGTTCATCAGCTGGGAGGAAGAGCGCGCCCTGGACTGGATCGTGCGCTACTGGGACAAGGCGCGCCGCGCCGGGCTGCCGGTCGGCGCCGATTTCGGCGACTTCTACCGCGACCTCGAATGGATGGGGCTGCAGCGCCATCTGAAAGTGCTGGGCATATTCGCGCGCATCCGCCACCGCGACGGCAAACCGGGCTATGTCGAGGACGCGCCGCGCTTCCTCGGTTACGTGCGCGCCGTCGTTAGCCGCTACAACGCGCTCTCGCCGCTGGCGCAGCTGCTGGACGAAATCGAGAACCATCAGTCCGCGCTGGGCATGCAATGAAAGCGATGATCCTCGCCGCCGGCCGCGGCGAGCGCATGCGCCCGCTCACCGACACTACGCCGAAGCCGCTGCTCGAAGCCGGCGGCAAGGCGCTGATCGTGTGGCAACTGGAGAAACTCGAGCGCGCCGGCTTCAACGACATCGTGATCAATCATGCGCACCTCGGGCATAGGATCGAAGCGGCGCTGGGCGACGGCTCGCGCTTCGGCGTTTCCATCCGCTACTCGCCCGAGGCGGAGGCGCTGGAGACCGCCGGCGGCATCGCCCGCGCGCTGCCATTGCTCGGGATCGAACCGTTCCTCGTGATCAATTCGGACGTTTATACCGACTACGGGTTCTCGGCACTAAGGGAAATTAATC
>QYQC01000135.1 GCA_007280315.1 Betaproteobacteria bacterium
ATGGTATAAGGGAAAGGATCCGCGGACGACGCAGTGCCGAAGTTCGGCCGCAGCAATGACCGGATCCGCGGCGTCCAGGCCCCCGAGTTCCTTGAGTTCGGCCGGCGAAAAAGCGGCGTGCTCCGGTCCGCGCCGCCCGAGCATGAAGACCTCGCGCACCCGACTTTCGCGCAGGACCTTGAGCGCGTGTGCCGCGATATCGGTCTTTTCGAGCTCGGCCGGGGTACGCAGCAGAATGCGCGCGACGTCGACCGCTACGTTGCCGTTACCGACCACTGCAATGCGCGACACCGACAGGTCGATCTTCGCCTCGCGGTAATCCGGATGCCCGTTGTACCAGCCGACAAATACCGTTGCCGGCGTGCAGCGCGCGATGCCTTCACCCGGAATGCCCAACCGGCGGTCGGTCTCGTTGCCGGTGGCGTAGACGATCTGATCGTAATGCCGGCGCAATTCCTCCGCCGTTACGTCGCGTCCGAGGCACACGTTGCCCAAAAATCGGAATGTCGGCCTAGCGGCCGTGGCGGCAAAAACGCGAATCACGGTCTTTATTTTCTGGTGGTCAGGCGCGACACCGCCCCGCACCAGTCCGTATGGCGTCGGAAGACGGTCGAACATGTCGACATCAACGACCGCGTCGCTGCGCTTGAGCAGTGCCTCTGCTGCGTAGAAGCCAGCAGGCCCGGAACCGATGATTGCAATGCGCATGGACCACCTCAAACCCGTAGGGGAGATTTTTCTCCGATAGTACACGTTCGAGAGCCGCGATCAAATCCTGCACGCAGACAATGGTTCAAGCGGTGTTGTGACCGATATGCGTTTGCATGCACGTGCGCCGCAGTAGAACCGGGCGAAAAAAACCCCGGGGTTGGCCCGGGGTTTGGGTTGCCCCGAGGTTGCCCTCGGGGCCGCTGACAGCAAAGGAGGAGGAGGAGCTGCCAGCGTTTCTCTGAAGAAAACTTAGGCAGCTTTCTTTTTGCCGGCTTCTTTCACCACGGTTGCGGTGGCAGCGGTAACATTGGCTTCGGCCATATCGGTCGCTTGCTTCACGACTTTGGTGAAGCTGTCATAGGCGGAGTTGACGGCAGCCATGGAGGACTTGACCGCGGCGATCGCGACATCCGAACCAGCCGGTGCGTTCTTGGTCAGTTTGTCCAGCAGCGTAACCATGGACTTGTTCATTTCGGCAGCCTGGGTCTCGGCCAGCTTGGTGACTTCGGCCTGGGTCTGGGTGGCCACTTCGTACACGTTGCGCGAATAGGCGATGGATTTTTCCAGATTCGGCTGGGCCGCCGCGGCGCTCAGGTTGACAAACTCTTGCGCATCCTTGACCGACAGCAGTGCTTTCGCCTGGCTGACGCCGTCTTCAAACGCCGCTTTCGTGGTGTTGAAGTTCAGGGCCGAAAGGCGCTCAAACGCGGCGAACTGGGCTTGGGCAATGGTAAACAGCGCATCTACGCTGGCTTTGTTTGCAGCAGCAAATTGTTCAGGTGTGGCGTACATTTTAAATCTCCATGTGAGTTGCGAAAGGTTACAGAAAATTTGAGTGCAATCTTTTCGTAACCGCTGAAATATTGCACTGCAACAATTTGAATTCTACTCTCAACTCGTTGCATGTCAAGTGTTTTTTAAAGAGGCTTTTTAACCATTTGATGTGATGCACAAAATTAAATTAAATCAGTATGTTAGCTATTTCTCTTAAACATAGCCTACCGGAACAACGAGAAATAGATGCTATATATCATAATGTTAACTAAATCCAGAAACTCCGGCCGCTTGATGCGGATTCTGCGTTAGTGTGGGCTTACATATTGCGCATTCCGCCTGCCCAAATCGCTCGTCCGGAGGCCGCCTTGATATACTGCGCGCCGTTGTGACCGCACTCATGTTCCCCCGCCCACTCCCGTCGCCGCGTCCCTACCTCTGCCATGCAGGCGTCTGACAGCGGTGCGGCGAAGCTTTGGCTGCAGGCCATGCCAGGGTTGTTCGTACTGCTCTGGAGCACCGGCTTTGTCAGCGCCAAGTACGGTCTGCCTTATGCCGAGCCGCTGACCTTCCTGCTGTTGCGCTTTGCGCTGGTGGTAGCGCTGATGCTGCCGCTCGCGCTGGTGATGCGCGTCGCCTGGCCGCGCAGTCTGACGCAGATCGGACATGTTGCCCTCGTCGGGGTGCTGATGCAGGGCGGTTATCTCAGCGGCGTGTTCTGTTCCATCAACCTGGGCATGTCGGCGGGGGTGAGCGCGCTGATCGTCGGCGTACAGCCCATCCTGACGGCGTTCGCCAGTGCGCCCCTGTTCGGCGAACGATTGCGCGCGCGGCAATGGACGGGTCTGGTGCTAGGTTTTGGCGGGGTGCTGCTGGTAGTGCTAGGCCGCTCGGCGCTTTCCGGCATTACGCCGGCGACGCTGGCGCTGTCGGTGCTGGCGCTGCTATCCATCACGGCTGGTACCTTGTATCAAAAGCGCTTTTGCGGTGCGGTGGATCTTCGCGCCGGCTCGGTGATTCAATTTTGCGCGGCCGGCCTGGTTCTGCTGCCCCTGGCGCTGACGTTCGAAACGATGCAGGTGCGCTGGACCGGCGAATTCATTTTCACCATAGCCTGGCTGGTGCTGGTTCTGTCGATGGGCGCGATTTCCCTTCTGTATATCCTCATCCGCAGGGGCGCCGCCACCAGGGTGGCGAGCCTGTTCTACCTGGTTCCACCCAGTACCGCGCTGATGGCCTATGCGATGTTCGGGGAGACGCTCAGTCTGATGGCGATGGCGGGAATGGTGCTTGCGGCGATCGGCGTCGCACTGGTGGTCTACCGCCGCCAGTAGATGCTGCCGGGTGTGCGGAACCGGTAGCCGTAGCTCCAGCCGAAACTGGGTCGACCGCCCCACCAGGGGTCATACAGGTAACGGCCGCGCAGCAGTTCGCGCTCCTGCTGCAGTTCATCAGCGTGGCGCTGCTCGCGCAGGTTGATCTCCTCGGCGAGGCGATCGCGCAGCTCCTGCGCGCGCGACGCCTGCATGTTGTCCAGCACCTCCGTGCTGACGCCGGCTTCGTGCAACTGGATCACTTGCGACGGGGAAAGATCGTAGCGCGAACCGGTTTCCCTGATTTTCGCGATGATGTCTTTCGTGCTTGCACCCTCTTTCGACAAGCGTATGAGTTCGGCCAGCGCCAGATTGGGCTCGGGTTTGGGCATCAGGCGCGCGAGTTCTTCTGGGGTGATGCGGGCGATACCGGGTTCCACGTAAGGGCCAGTGGACGTGGTGGCGCAGCCCGGCAAAGACAGGGCCAGGGCCGAAATCAGCACGGTACGCGGTATGGGCACAAAACCATTCTATACCTGCAGACGCGGCGCCTGCATCGGTCGCATCCCGGCAGCGGGTGCCCCGCTGTTAGGCGTCGAAAAACCGAAACGTATTGCTCGATTCCTTGGCGCTGTACATCGCGGCATCGGCCGCCTTGACCAGCGTGTCCGCGTCCAGGCCGTGGGCCGGGTAGAGCGCGATGCCGATGCTGGTGCCGATGTCGACGCTCCGCTCCTGCGCGCCGAGTCGGAACGGAGCGCCAATGGCGGAAATGATCTTCCTGGCTACGGTCTCCGCCTCGTCGGATCTGCCGATGTCACGCAGGATCACGGTGAACTCATCGCCGCCGACGCGCGCCACTGTGTCGGACTCGCGCACCTGCTGCCGGATTCTGGTCGCGACGTTTTTCAGCAACTCGTCACCGGCGGCATGCCCGAGGTTGTCGTTTACTGGTTTGAACTTGTCCAGGTCGAGGTACAGAAGCGCGAACTGGCGCGAGTCGCGTTTTGCCAGGCTGATCGCCTGTCCCAGCCGGTCGTTGAACAGCAGGCGGTTCGGCAGGCCGGTGAGGCTGTCGTGATGCGCGACAGATTGGATGCGTTCCTCGGTTAGTTTGTGTTCTGTAATGTCGGTGGTGACCGCAAAACAGCCCAGCACTTTTCCACCGTCTCCAACGTGCGGCAGCAGATGTACCTCGATGTAATGAAGATCCCCGCTCGCCAGCTTTCGCGTGCGCTGGTAGGTAACCGCATGCCCTTGCAGCGCCCGCACAAAATGGCTCTCGATTTCCCCGTACGCGCCTTCTTCGACCAGCTCGCGTACGTGTTTTCCGACGACGGACTCGGGGGTATGCTCGAAAAACGCCGAAAAATTCTTGTTGGCAAATCGGCAACGCAGGTTCTCATCGAACGATGCGGTCATGGCCGGGACGTTGTCGGCGAACAGGCGCAGGTTCTCCATGCTCACGCGAAGTTTGCGCCTGAGCGCAGCGATATGTCCGCCGATAACTCCGAAACATGGCAGCAAACCTGCCAGGATCAGCCAGCTTATCCATTCGCGGTAGACGTCCTCGATCACCTGCGGGCGCAGATGCATCAACAGGTTGATGACCAGCGCGTAGGCCGCCAGGGTGTACAGCGTGACCAGGGTGAAGGCGCGCGCATCGAGGCGAAACACGCCGAACAAAAATATGAGAAAACAGCCGAACAGCGCGACGTTGCGGCTGTGATCCATGTGGTAGACGATGTACATCAGAATAGTGATCGCGGCCAGAATCTGGAAGCGCGTCAGGCTGGGGTCGCGAAAACGAAGATTGAATCCAGAGCGAATAATCGCGTACAGGCCGAGGTTGATCACAAAATACGCCACTGCAATTTGCACCGCCGCGGATTTCGGCAGCGCGCCGAACGACCAGGCAAGCGCCACCAGCACCATGGCGATGGCATAGCTGATCACGGCGAGGCCGAAGCGGCGCAGTCGTAAAACCTGATTCGCCTCGAGGGAACGCGGGATCAACAGATCGACAGGGTTCATATTGTGAAAACGTGGCGACTCGTAATATTTCTGGTGCACCGCTCTAATTGGTTGCGAAAACCTACGTTGCCGTTTCTAAGTGTGCAAATGTCAGAATCGGCCGCGGCACCGACGCAGCGATTATGCACGGGCACGCGCGACGGAAGGCCCGTTTTACAATGTTTCACTTTTGCTATCGGCGAAACGTCAGGTCAGGAAGGGTCCGCGGCGCTTCCATCCCGCAGGCGCGCCGCGGCAGCTATTGACCGGCAAAGCGAATTGCGCTATATAACAAACAGTCGTTTGTTTTTCTAATAGTTTTCGTCCCATGACCCAAACCTTGCGCGCGCCGCGCAGCGATAACCGCCTGCCGCAGATACTGGATGAGTCGGCACGCCTGTTTCGCGAGAAAGGCTACGCCGCAACCTCGATGCGCGACATCGCGACCGCCGTGGACATGCTGCCCGGGTCGCTGTATTACCATTTTGCGGCGAAGGAGGACCTGCTGGTCGCGGTGTATGAGGAAGGCGTGCGCCTGATTACCGACAAGGTTCGGGCAGCCATCGCCAGGCAAACCGATCCATGGCAGAAACTGGAGGCGGCGGCGGTGGCGCATCTGGAGGCGTTGCTCAAGACCGGCGACTACGCGCTGGTGGTGATCCGGGTGCTGCCGCAGGACGTACCCAAAGCCGCCGCGCGGCTGGTAGCGCTGCGCGACGGCTACGATAACCTGTTCGCGCAGCTGGTGGCGGCGCTGCCGCTGCCGCCGCAGACCGACCGCCAGAGTTTTCGCCTGCTGCTGCTCGGCGCGCTCAACTGGAGTCAACACTGGTATCACGACGGTGGCAGGCATTCACCGCGCACAATCGCGCGCAGTTTTCTCCGGCTGCTGCGCGAGGCGCAACTGCCATGAATACCGCGCAGATCTCTAGAGGCAGTACAACATGACCACGGCGCCGCCCAAGGTACTGGTGACCAAGATCGGCCTCGATGGCCACGATCGCGGCAGCCGCGTGGTCGCTTCCTACCTGCGCGACGCCGGAATGGAGGTGGTATATACACCGCCGTGGCAGGACATCGCCGCGGTGGTCAAGCTGGCGACAGAGGAGGACGTCGATGTGATTGGCGTGTCGTCGCTTGCGACCGACCATCTGATCGTGCCCAAGCTGATGCTGGCGCTGGAAGCAGCGGGCCTTAAGGATATCGCGGTCATCGTCGGCGGCATCGTGCCTGACGCAGGCGAGGCGCTGCTGCTCGAGGCCGGGGTGGCGCGGGTGTTTCATCCGGGCAGCGCGCTCGAGGAAATCGCGGCGGAGATAGTCCGTCTCACTGGCGCGCGCCGCGCGGCCAACGTTTAAGGGGGGAAGGAAATGAACAAGCCGGTGGACGCAAACCAATTGTCTGAAAGCGAAACCGGGCGCGCGAGCTGGCAGCGCGAGTACGCCGCGGGCGGCGGCAGCGCCCAGGCTGCGCACAACCGTTCCGGCATCGAAGTGAAGCCTTTGTATACGCCGCAGGACTGGAGCGGCGATTATGACGCGGAGCTCGGCTATCCGGGCCAACCGCCCTACACCCGCGGCATTTACGCCAGCATGCACCGCGGCCGCACCTGGACCCAGCGCCAGCTGATCGGCCTGGGTACGCCGACAGACTACAACGCGCGCCTGCTGGATTTACTCGCGCAGGGCACGACCGCGGTGTCGCTGATCCCGTGCAATTCGGTGTTTCGCGGCTACGATATGGATGAAGTGCATGCGGAGCTGCTCGGCACCTGCGGCGTGGTGGCGAACACGACGGAGCACATGGAGCAATGTCTGGAGGGCGTGGACCTCGCGCGCACCTCCTGCGCCATGAACGATCCATCGCCGTTTACCCTGCTTGCCTTCCTGCTGGCGACCGCCAAACGGCGCGGCGTGGACTGGCGTGCGGTCAGCGGCACCTCGAATCAGAGCGACTATTTGAGCCACTACGTGGCGAACCACATGTTCTTCCGCATCGCGCTCCCCGGAGCGCGGCGCATCCTCACCGACCATGTCGAATTTTGCAACCGCCACCTGCCAAGGTGGAATCCAATGTCGGTGGTGGGGCAGCACATGCAGCAGGCCGGCGCCACGCCGGCCGAGGCCATGGCGTTTACGCTGTGTTCCGCGATTCAATATGCCGAGGACTGCCAGGCGCGTGGCATGGCGCCGGATTCGTTCCTGCCGCGGTTCACCTTTTTCTTCGACATCTCGGTCAGCCTGTTCGAGGAGATCGCCAAGTTCCGTGCCGGCCGGCGCATCTGGGCGCGCATTACGCGCGAGCGCTTCGGCGCGCGCGATCCGCGCTCCTGGCGCTTCAAGTTTCACGGTCAGACTTCGGGCGTCGATCTGACGCGGCAGCAGCCGCTGAACAACATCGCGCGCGTCACCGTGCAGGCGATTGCGGGCATTCTCGGCGGCCTGCAGTCGCTGCATACCGACGCCTACGACGAAGCGCTGTCCTGCCCGACCGAGTTCGGCGCGCGCATCGCCGTCAACACGCAGAACATCCTGCGCGAGGAGGCGCATCTCACCGACGTGATCGATCCGCTGGGCGGCAGTTATTACATCGAGTCGCTCACCGACGCCATGGAGCAGAAGATTCTCGCGGTCATGGGAGAGGTAGAGACCGCGGGCGGCATGTACGCCGCGGTGGAGCAGGGCCTGGTGCAAAAAATGATCGGCGAGTCCGCGCGCGGCATTCAGGAGAAAATCGAATCCGGCGAGCAGACCGTGGTCGGCGTCAACGCCTACAGGGTGGAAGAGGGCAAGGGGGAGCGCCAGGCGCTGCCCGCACCCGATCCGGAAAAAATGCGCGCGCATATCGCCGCGTTCACGGCATTCAAGGCGGCACGCTCGCAGACGGCGGTGCAGCGGGCGCAGGACGGCCTTGCCGCTGCCGCCGGCAACCCGCAGGTAAACCTGTTCGAGCGCGTGGTCGAGGCTGCCGAAGCCGGCTGCACTCACGGTGAAATCTGCGGCACGCTGCGGCGCGAACTCGGCTTCGGTCTGCCGCTGGTCATGGTCTGAGGGAACAAACATGGCGGCGGACAGCAGGATTGAGACATATCGGGGCGTGGTCTATCCGTGGCAGATGGACCACATGGATCACATGAACGTGCAGTTCTACACCGCGCGCTTTGACGAGGCCACCTGGCATTTTTTCGCCGCGCTCGGAATGACGCCGGACTATCTCAAGCAACATCGTCGCGGCATGGCGGCGGTGGAGCAGCGCACGCTATACCGGCGCGAACTGCATGCCGGCGACCTGATTCGCATCACATCCGAGTTGCTGGAGATGAAACCGAAGACCCTGCGCTTCATCCATCGCATGTACGACACGACCAGCGGCGAGGAGGTCGCATCGACCGAACTGGTCGGGGTGCATATCGACACGGTCGCACGTAACTCGGTGCCGTTCGACGAGGACATCGTCAGGCGGCAAGACGGTCTGGCCGCTGCCCGCACGACGCCCCGATGAAGGCTGGGCCGCAGAAAGACACACTGGCCGCGATTCTTGCCGGCGAGCGCCGCGCGCTGGCGCGCGCCATGTCGGCGGTGGAGAACGAGACGACCGCGGGCAAGGTGCTGCTGCATGCGCTGCAGCCGCATCTCGGGCGCGCGCGCGTGATCGGCATTACCGGCCCGCCCGGCGCCGGCAAGTCCACGTTGGTTAACGCGCTGATCGGCGCCTGGCTTGCGCGCGGCGCCAGCGTCGGCGTGGTCGCGGTCGATCCTTCCAGTCCTTTTTCCGGCGGCGCCATCCTCGGCGATCGCATTCGCATGGGCGAGCACCAGGCGCACGAGCGCGTGTTTATCCGCTCGCTCGCCTCGCGCGGCCACGGTGGCGGCCTGTCGCGCACCGCCGCGAGGGTGGTCGATCTGCTCGATGCCGCCGGCTACGACCAGATCATGCTCGAGACCGTGGGCGCAGGCCAGTCCGAGGTCGAAGTGGCAGAAATCGCCGACACGCGCGTCGTCGTCTGCCCGCCCGGCCTTGGTGACGAGGTGCAGGCGCTGAAGGCGGGCATCCTCGAGATCGCCGATATCCTGGTGGTGAACAAGTGCGATCTGCCGTTCGCAGAGCGCACCGAACGCGAACTGCAGGCGATGCTGTCGCTGCGCCACCATGAACTGTGGACGCCGCAAGTGGTGCGCACTTCCGCCACCAGCGGCGCGGGCGTACCGGCTCTCGCCGATCTGATCGAGCGCCACGGTGCGGCCTGTGCCAGCCAGCGACGCTCGCATGGCGGCCGGGTACGGCGCCTGATTGCAGCCAGCGCGGCAGACTGGTTGAAGCGCCGCGTTGAGACCATGGCCGGCGCCGAGATCGAGCAACTGTGCGCGCTGGTGCAAAGCGGCGAACTCGATTACGCCAGCGCCGATCTGCGCGCGATAGAACTCGCACTGCGTCCCGAGTACAAGACTTGAATTCGCCGCAGCGGCAGGGATTTCCGTCCTCGATCCTGTGGGTGCTGGTGGCGCTCACGCTCGGCTGGGGATTCAACTGGCCGATGATCAAACTGGCGCTCAGCGAAGTGCCGGTGCTGAGTTTTCGCAGCGTGTGCCTGCTGGGCGGAGCAGCCGGCTTGTTCGCTATCGCCGCTTATAAGCGCCTGCCGCTGCGGGTGCCGCACGGCCTATGGCACAGGCTGCTGCTGTTCACATTGTTCAACATTACTGTCTGGAATCTGTGTATCACCTATGGCATCGGCTACATGTCTTCCGGCCGAGCGGCGATCCTGGCCTTCACCATGCCGGTGTGGAGCGTTCCGCTGTCTGCCTGGTTCCTGCATGAGCGCATCACATCCCGCCGCGTCCTCGGCGTCGCCCTCGGCATGTTCGCCATGCTGCTGCTGCTGTCGAGCGAACTACAGGCGGTGCGCGCTGCGCCCAAAGGCACGCTGCTGATACTGGGCGGCGCGCTCAGTTGGGCGCTAGGTACGGTGTTGATGAAGCGCTATCCCGTCGACCTGCCTGTCACTACGCTCACCGCCTGGCAATTGCTGCTCGGCGGCGTCCCGATCTACGCCGGCGCTCTCGCTTTTGACCTGCCCCGTCTGCACCCGCTGACGCTGTGGCCAGCCGTTGCGTTTGCCTACAATGTCCTGATCGCGTTCGTGTTCTGCTACTGGGCCTGGTACAAAGTAGTGACCTCGGTACCGGTCGGCGTGTCGTCCTTGTCGACACTGATGATTCCCGTGGTCGGCGTATTCAGCGGCATGCTGGTACTCGGCGAGCAGCCGCATTGGCAGGATTTCGTCGCGCTTGCGCTGGTGCTGATGGCGCTCGCCACGGTGATGCTGCCGCCGGGTGTGAGGCGTACGATTTTTTCCCGGCGCCGCGGTTTGCGCTAGACTTTTTTTCCCCAACTTGAGCGCAAGCGTGTAGTGTGGCGCGATCATGGAAATGGCTTCGACCAAAGGGGGCTCCCGCGCGGACCTGATCGTGCGCATCGCCTATATCGCGATCGTTGCCGGTCTTGCCCTGTTTGCCATGCTCACCTACCGCGAACTGCAGCGCCAGCGCAGCGCACCAGTGATCCTGCCGCCATACTCTTTTTACACCGTCAACTATCCGGAAAAAGGCAGCATCGTCAAAGCATTCGGGACCTGGTACGCGGCGGACGGTCCGGCGCTCGCGGAAAACCTGCAGACCACCACGATCGAATGCACGAAGACCATGCAGCAGTGCATGGAATCGACCGCGATCGTGTCCGTAGGCGAAAAAGGATTCCTCGACGCGGCTTTTACCGCATTCGAAGTCGAGCGCTGGACCGATGAGGAGATCGTCACCAAGCCGAGTAAAAGCAAGTGCACCACGCGCATCATCCGATTGGATCTCGTAAACCGGCGGGCGACGAGCGTGATCGCCGCCATTCCCGACGCGGAGGCGTGCGCCGAAACTCCGCGCAACCTCAAGCTTGAAGGCGGGTCGAAAGCGCGCACCGATGCGCTGGGGAAATCGAAATAGCGGGAACATCCCGAGTAGCGTTGGACAGAATTCCGCGCCTGATGCACGCCAGTGCCGCTTAACTGCGCTGCTGCGGTAAGACAATGCAGCCGCGTCGTATCAAGACTATTGCTGAGACGCCGCCAGGATGCGAAGGCGGGGAACGCGCTTCGCATCCCAATGCGTGAATGCCCAGCGCCAGAACTCGTCCAGTGGCACGCGGCGAAGCTGCGGCGGCGGCGCCTGGCCAAGAAATGACATGACTTGCGCGAGCAGCGGTACCGGTTCGCGCGCGTCCACCGGCGGCGCCTGCGTCTGCTTGGACAGTTTTTCTCCCGCTGCATTTACTGCAACCGGCAGGTGCAGGTAGCGCGGCGAAGGCAGGCCGAACCGGCGCTGCAGATAAATCTGCCGCGGCGTCGAGTCCAGCAGGTCGGCCCCGCGCACCACGTCGGTAATTCCCTGGTCTGCGTCGTCGATGACCACCGCCAACTGGTAGGCGAAGAGGCCGTCGGCGCGCAGCAGCACAAAGTCACCGACCTCGGCGGCGAGATCCTGGCGCATTCTTCCCTGGACTCCGTCCTCGAATTCAATCACCGTGTCGTCAACGCGCACGCGCGTTGCGCGAGGAGACTTTCCGAGCGCGAGTCCATTGCGGCAGGTGCCGGGATAAATCAGCGCGCTGTCATGACCGCCCTCACCTCCAGCCCCTCTCCCGCTGGCGCGGGCGAGGGGAGCGTTCAGTGCTTCGTTCGACCTGCCCTCACCCCCAGCCCCTCTCCCGCTGGCGCGGGCGAGGGGAGCGTCGTGCGCGCCGAGGGTCGGCGCGAAGTTGAGATGGGAATCCGCGATTTCCCGTCTGGAACAACCGCAGGCATAGACCAGCCCTTGCGCTTCGAGGCGTGCCAGCGCTTCGCGATAGGCTTCGCTGCGCTGGCTCTGATACATCGGCTCGCCGTCCCAGTGCATGCCGCAGGCCTCCAGCGTGCGCAAAATCGCCTCAGCCGCGCCCGGCTGCTCGCGCGGCGTATCCAGATCTTCCATGCGCAACAGCCACACGCCGCCGCGGCTTTTCGCCTCGAGGTAGCTGCCCACCGCTGCGACCAGCGAACCGAAGTGCAGCGGCCCGGTGGGCGAGGGGGCGTAGCGGCCGCGGTATGGATTCATGCGGCGATTGTAAGCAAGATTGGCGACAAACAGGCGCCAGCGACGCCGGGATGGCCGATAGAATAGCGGCAGCGTCAAGGGAGCGGGTGTTGCATTGACAGGCATAAGCAAAGCCAAACTGCTCGACTGGCTCAAACTCGCCGGCTGCGTTGCGCTGGGCTTTCCGCTGCTGATCTATTTGTTTCAGGAGCGGCTGATTTTCTTTCCGCAGCCGCTGACGCAGGATCCGCTGAAAGCCAATACCGGCGCGGCGATCGAGGCGGTGGAGCTGACCACCGCGGATCAGATGCACCTGCGCGGCTGGTTGGTCAGGGCGAGCGCGACGCCGGCACCGGCGCCGGTACTGATTTATTTCGGCGGCAATGCGGAGGAAGTGTCTCCGCTCGCCTCGACCGGAGAGCGCTACGCCGGCTGGTCGCTGCTGCTGGTCAATTTTCGCGGCTACGGCGGGAGCGAAGGCAAGCCGGGCGAGGCGGCGCTGTTTGCGGACGCGCTGCAGATCTACGATTACGCTGCCAGCCTTGCGCAAGGCGGCCGGGTTGCGGTGATGGGGCGCAGCCTGGGAAGCGGTGTTGCCGTCTATCTTGCCGCCCAGCGCCCGGTTGCGGGGGTAATTCTGGTTTCGCCTTATGACAGTGTCCAGAGCGTGGCCGAGGGCGTCTATCCTTTTCTGCCGATCAGGCAGATGCTGAAGCATCGCTTCGATTCTCTGTCCCGGGCAGCAGGCATCATGGCGCCGCTGCTGTGCCTGGTCGCGAGCGATGACGGCGTGATACCGAGGCCGCACTCCGAGCGCCTGTACGCGGCATGGGGCGGGATCAAGCAATGGCGCGAGATTGCATCGACTCAGCACAACAGCATCGGCGAAGCGCCTGATTACTGGCAGGCAATCGGGGCGTTCTTGCATGCGCTGCGCTAAAGGCGCCGCGCGCTCCTGATATACTGGCCGCCGAAAATCGGGAGGCGCGCATGGCAACGGTAGATCTCACCAAGGACAATTTCGAACAGGTCGTCACCGGCAACGACGTGGTGATCGTCGATTTCTGGGCGCCATGGTGTGCGCCCTGCCGCGCGTTTGCGCCGACGTTCGAGCAGGCATCGGAGAAGCACGCCGACGTGGTGTTCGCCAAGGTCAACACCGAGGAAGAGCAGGAGGTCGCGGGCGCGTTCAACATCCGCTCCATCCCGACGCTGATGGTGTTTCGCGAGAAAGTAATCCTGTATTCGGAAGCGGGCTCGCTGCCGCCGCCGGCACTGGAGCAGGTGATCACACAGGCGAAGAGCATCGACATGTCCGTGGTGCACCGCGAAATCGCGGAACGCGGCGCCGAAGGCTGAAGTGTCTTTGAGGAAAGCGTAAATGTCGAACATTACCGTTACCGGTGAGAAGCTCATCGCACGCCCGATAGACGTGGTACAGACACAGTTCGTCGACTTTGCACACCACGAACGGACCCGGGTGCACAGAGACCTCGAGGTGAAAGATGCTCGGCCGGTGGCGAATGGATTCCGCTTCACTGGCCGTCGCCGCGTCTTCGGCATGTTGCAGGTCGATGAGATCGAGGTTCTTCGACATCCCGACGGAAACTCGACGCTGCGCAGCTTGTCGGGTACGAACGTCGGACTCACCGTTGAGCAGACTTTCGAATCGAGGGGGCCAGAGAGCACGCTGGTGCGTCTTGAAGTCAACATGCCGGTGTCTGGATTTCTGGCGCTGCTCTCCCCGTTGGTGCGCGTCGGAATTCAGCGGGACTTGGCGATCGGCCTGGAGGAGGATCGCATCGACCTGGAGGAGCGCAGGTACACCAAATCGGAGGCCGCGCATTAGCCGGTAAGTACCGAACAAGAAATCGGATTACGGCTTCAGACCCGGTGTGGCAGATGCGTGCAGGCTCCTGGGCGCGGGATTAGCGTTATGAAAAAGTTCTGGCGCATTGCAGCGGTAGCTGTAGTACTCGTCTCCTTAACCCTCATTATCGGAGCACCCATGGGACTATTCAGCGGCACGCGGCCGGACAATCTGGGGGTGCGCGAGGGGCGCCTGGCGCCGCCCAAGCGCACACCCAACAACGTCAACAGCCAGATCGACCAGAATGCGGATCCGCAGCACTACATCGAGCCGCTGCGCTACGCCGGGAATGCGAACAAGGCCTGGGCGGCGTTGCGGCAAATCGTCGACGGCATGAAGAGCGCTACCGTGGTGAAAGCGGAGCCGAATTATCTCTACGCCGAATTCACCAGCAAGCTGATGGGATTTGTCGACGACACCGAGTTCTACCTGGACGAGAAGGCCGGCGTGATCCACGCGCGTTCGGCGTCGCGTCTGGGCAATGGCGACCACGGCGTCAACCGCGGGCGCATTGAATACATTCGGAAGAAACTCGCGCAGGCGCCGCTTCAGTAGCGCAGCAGCGCCGCGCGCACGTCCTGACGTTCCAGGCGCTTAAGAAACCAGCGCAGCGCCTTGCCTTTCTCGCGCGAGCGCCAGGCGTAGTAGAGATTGCCTGCGGGTTTTATGTCCTCAACCTCTTTTGCAACCAGGCGCCTGGCCCTGATCAGCGGCGCCGCCGCGTGCGCCGGCAGGTAGCCGCAGCCCAAACCTGCAACCTGCGCCGCCACCTTGGATGCCAGGTCGGGGACGGTGAGCACGTCCTGGCCGGTGAGCAGCCCGACGGAGCGCGGCGGCAGGTTGCGCGAGCTGTCGCCGATGGCGACGGCACGGTGCGCCAGTATCTGTTCATGCCTGAGCGGATCGGGCAAGGCGGCGAGTGGATGCGTGGGCGCCACGGCGAACACAAAATCCTTGTAGCCGAGCATGCGAATGGCGTAGCCGCCGCCTGCCGGGACTTCGCCGGACACGCCCAATGCCAGCTCTGCACGTCCCGAAACCAACGCGTCCCAGGTGCCCGCGAGCACCTCGTGCGCGAGGCGTATGCGCGTTCCCGATTCTTCGGCGTAGAACGCCGCGATCAGCGGGAATAACTGCACCGCGGGAATCACGATGTCGAGCACAATGCGCAATTCCGTCTCCCAACCGGTGGCGACGCGCTTCACGCGACACTCGAGCTCACCCGCGGCACGCAACAAATGTCGCCCTTCCTGCATCAGTTCCCGGCCGGCGGGCGTCAGCCGCGCGCGGTGGCCGCTGCGATCGAACAGAAGAACGTCCAGATCCTGTTCCAGTTTCTGCACCGTATAGGTGAGGGCCGAGGGCACGCGGTGCAACTCCGCCGCCGCGCCGGCAAAAGTGCCCTGGCGCTCGATCGCGTCCATCACCAGTAATGCTTCCAGAGTCAGTTTCATGTCTTGGATTGATGTTCAGGAAATTTGATGTATCTTATGAAAATTATCCGATTTCATTCGAATTCTGGATAGTCTACCATCCAAAGCGTAGGTTCAATACATCAGAATTAACAGAAGGGAGAATGGCATGTTACAGGTTCGCAAGGGCAGTGAACGCGGTTACGCCGATCACGGCTGGCTGAAGTCGTTCCACACGTTTTCGTTCGCCGATTACCACGACCCCGAGCATATGGGATTCGGCAGCCTGCGCGTGATCAACGAGGACCGTATTCTCCCCGGCAGCGGCTTCGGCACCCACGGGCACCGCGACATGGAAATCATCAGCTATGTGCTCGAAGGTGCGCTGGCGCACGAGGACAACATGGGTAACGGCTCCAGCATCGTGCCCGGGGACGTGCAGCGCATGAGCGCGGGGAAGGGCGTGCTGCATTCGGAATACAACCATTCCAAGGACGGCGCCACGCACTTCCTGCAGATCTGGATCGAGCCCAATGTCACCGGCATTCGTCCGAGCTACGAACAGAAGCATTTTGACGCCGCGGCCAGGCGCGGGCGCCTGCGGCTGATCGCCTCGGGCGATGCGCGCGACGGTTCGGTGTTGATCCACCAGGATGCGTCGGTCTACGCGGCCTTGCTGGATGGAACGGAACGCATCACCCATGTGCTCGCGCCGGCGCGAAAAGCGTATGTGCATGTGGCACGTGGAAAGGTGACGGTGAACGGACAGGCGCTGCAGGCGGGCGACGCGCTCAAGGCAAGCGGCGTGGCTGAAATAGCGCTTGCAAACGGTGAGCAGGCTGAAGTGATCCTGTTCGATTTAAATTGAGCAACGACAAGGAAACGAAAGATGAATACGAACGTGCAATACACCACCGGTCGCGACAGCGTCCTGACCGATAGCGCAGCCCTGGTAGGCCGCATACTTGTGGCGCTGATTTTTATCATTTCCGGCTACGGCAAGATCGCCGGATATGCAGGCACGGCGGGCTACATGGCGGGCAAGGGGTTGCCACTGGTTGACGTATTGCTGCCGCTCACCATTTTGATCGAACTGGGCGGCGGCCTGCTCATAGCAATAGGCTGGAAAGTGCGCTGGACTGCGGCGGTGATGTTTCTGTTCCTGATCCCGGTCACGCTGGTGTTCCACAACCCAGCCGGCCTCGCTGCAGCCGAAGCGCAACAGCAGATGATCGAACTGCTGAAGAATCTGTCGATCATGGGAGGCCTGCTGGGTCTGTTCGCGTTCGGTCCGGGCCGCTTCGGCGTTGACGCAAGGAACAAGCGCGCATAGCCGGGGAAGCCGGATGGGAATCTTGCCGCGAGGACTGTGGCAAGCCGCCTCCGGCCCGTCCGCTTTGCAGAGCAAAATACGCTAGTATTTGAGCTCGACCGCGAACCGCCTAGTGCGAACAATGCGGCAAACCATATATCCAGGAGGCCACACCATGAAGCTCTATTACCACCCCGCATCGACCACCTGCCGTCCGATCATGCTGTTCGCGGCAGAGAGCGGAATTGAAATCGAGTACCAGCTCGTCGATTTGTTCACTGGCGAGCATATGCAGCCGCCGTATGCCGAGATCAATCCCAACAAGCTGGTTCCGCTCCTGGAGGACGGCGATTTCCGCCTGACCGAAAGTGCGGCAATCCTTAAGTACCTCGCGGAAAAGACCGGCTCGGCTGCCTATCCGAAGGAGTTGCGCGCGAGGGCGCGGGTCAACGAAATGATGGACTGGATCAACACGCAGCTGTGCCGCGATCTTGCCTATGGCCTGGTCTACCCGCAAATGTTGCCTAACCACAAGCGGCCGGATACCGCGGTACAGCAGGCGACGGTTGCATGGGGACAGGAGCGCGCCAGGAACTGGATGAAGGTGCTGGATCAGAAGCTGATCGGCTCCGGCAACGCCTATCTGTGCGGCGACATGATTTCCATCGCCGACTACCAGGGCGCTGCCTTCGTCGCGCTTGCGGAATCGATCCGCTCCGATCTGTCGGCCTACCCCAACGTAAAGCGCTGGCTCGGCGGCATGAAGGCGCTGAAGAGCTGGAAAAAGGTAAACGAGGCGATAGACGGCTTCGCCGCGTCGATGAAGGACGTCCCGTTCCAGGCCGTGTGATCGCGAGTGTTGGCGCCTATCGAGGGGAGTCGGTCATGATCAGGAAACTGCATCACAACGCCTATCGCTGCCGCGATTCGGAGAAGACGCGGCAGTTCTACGAGGATTTTCTCGGTCTGCGCCTGGCCGGTACACTCGAGATCAAGGAGTCGAAAAGCGGACGCAAGACCGATACGCTGCATACGTTTTACGAACTCGACGACGGCTCCTATCTCGCCTTCTTCGAGGCGCCGGATATGGCGTTCGAATTCAAACGGCAGCACGATTACGACCTGCATATCGCCCTCGAAGTCGAGATGCCCGTGCTGACGCAGATGATGGCGAAGGGAAAGGCGGCGGGGATCGAAACCCGCGGCATTTCCGACCACGGCTTCATACACTCGATCTACTTTCGCGATCCGAACGGTTACGTCATCGAGTTGACGGCTAAGACGCCCGACCATGACCGCGAAATGGATCCGGCGACCAATGGCGCGCGAGCCAAACTCGACACCTGGACGCTGGCCAAACCAAAGCACACCGCGGCGCCGATAACCTGATTCGAAGTGCCAGGCGCGGCCGGCGCCTTTTCATATCGGCCGCGATTCCCGCCGGTGCGGTAAATTCAATTCGTACGCTCCCGGCGCCGGACCGTACGTTCCAACCCCTATAGAGGACCACCATGCATCTGCTTGAACAGGCCGCAATCTTCCTGCTGACCGCGGTACTGCTGGTGCCGCTGTTCCGGCGGCTGAAGCTCGGCGCGGTGCTTGGCTATCTTGCCTCCGGCATGGTCATCGGTCCGTGGGGCATGGGCCTCGTCGGCGAAGTGGAAGCGACCATGAATTTCGCCGAATTCGGCGTGGTGCTGCTGCTGTTTTTGATCGGCCTGGAACTGCAGCCGAGCCGGTTGTGGGTGCTGCGCCGGCCGGTATTCGGCCTGGGCGGCGCGCAGGTGGCAGTGACTACGCTGGTGCTGCTCGCCGCGTGTCTGGCGTTCGGGATGGACTGGCGTGCCGCACTGGTGGTCGGCTTCGGCCTGGCCATGTCCTCGACGGCGCTGGTGATCTCCTCGCTCGCCGAACGCGGACAGCTGGGCGAGCGCCACGGGCGCAATGCCTTCGCGGTGTTGTTGTTCCAGGACCTGTCGGTGATCCCGATGCTGGCGTTGCTGCCGCTGCTGGCGATGGGCGCGGCGCACGCCGGAACCAACTGGATGGCCGCGCTCAAGGGCGTGGCCGTGATCGCAGTAGTCGTCGCCGGCAGCCGTCTGGTGGTGCGCCCGCTGCTCAAGCGCGCCGCACGCTACGGCGGTCGAGAAGTGTTTACCGCGGCAGCGTTGTTGCTGGTGATCGGCGCGGCATTGATCATGGAGAAAATCGGCCTGTCGATGTCGCTCGGCGCGTTTCTCGCCGGAGTGCTGCTTGCCGATTCGGAGTTCCGCCACGAACTCGAGGCGGACATCGAGCCGTTCAAGGGCCTGCTGCTTGGTTTGTTTTTCATCGCCGTGGGCATGAGCGCGAATCTCGATCTGGCGTGGCAGCAGCCTGCAGCGGTATTCGGACTGGCGCTGGGTCTGATGGCGGTGAAGTTCATCCTGCTCTATGCGATCGCGCGCGCCGGCGGGTCGCCAAATGAAACGGCGCAGCGGCTGGCCGCCGCGCTTGCGCAAGGGGGCGAGTTTGCGTTCGTGCTGTTCGCCGCCGCGGCGGGCCTGGGCGTATTCGCAGCCGAGACCGCGCAGCTGCTGGTGATGGTGGTGACGCTGTCGATGCTGCTGGCGCCGCCGTTCTTCGCGCTGCACGAGCGCTTGCTCGTGCGCTGGCTGGCGCGGCGCGCACCGCCTGAGTACGACAGCATAGATGGACCGGGTAACCCGGTGATCATTGCCGGCTACGGCCGTTTCGGCCAGATCGTGTCGCGTGTGCTGCGCATGTGCGGTCTGCCGTTTACGGCGTTGGAGGCAAGCTATCAGCAGGTGGATTTCGTGCGCCGCTTCGGCAGCAACAAGGTCTACTACGGCGACGCGTCCAGACTCGAACTGCTTCACGCGGCCAAGGCGGGCGAGGCCAGGCTGTTTGTCCTGGCGATCGATGATGTCGAGGCCTCGGTCAAGACCGCGACGGTCGTGCGCAGGCATTTCCCCGAGCTGACCATCCTTGCGCGCGCACGCAATCGGGTGCATTACTTCCGCCTGCGCGATCTTGGCGTCAAGGCGATATATCGCGAGACATTTCCGGCGAGCCTCGATGTTGCGCAGCAGGCGCTGCTGCAGCTCGGAGTTGGCGCCAGAGCGAGCGAGCACGCGATCGCGTTGTTCCGCAAGCACGACGAGGACCAACTCGAGGCGCAGTATGCGGTGAAGCACGACGAGGCGAAGCTGATTCAGACGGCAAAGGAGGCGGCGGAGCAATTGCGCGGGCTGTTCGAGGCGGACAGCGCCGGGCCGCTGGCCGATTTTCCGCGTGGGTCTGCCAACGGTAAGCCGCAAAACGCCTGACGCGCGCGCGGCTGTTTTTGCCGGATTGGAGTCCTTTGCCTTTAGAATGTCGGTATGAAAACGATGGTCATCCTGATCTCCGGCCGCGGCAGCAATATGCAGGCACTGGTCGAGGCGGGCCTGCCGGTGTTTGTGGACAAGCCGATGGCGATCAATCTGCCCGACCTGCGCCAGTTCATCCGCTGGCATCGCGAGAC
>QYQC01000147.1 GCA_007280315.1 Betaproteobacteria bacterium
AAGATGTGTATAAGGGCCAGTCACTGCAACGCGAAGAAAACTACCGGTAAGTTCACCGAACGCGGTCTTGCCGCCGACCCCACCGCCCTGCAACAACCTTCCCAGGTCGACACCGACAATCGCGCCCTTCTGGATGGTGAAACTGCCCTCCAGCCGCGGTGCCGAAAAAAGCTCATCGTAGGATTTTGCACGCATTGCATACACCCCTTTGCCTTCGAGCTTGCCCTCCTCGAGCAGCGCCGGCGCGAATCTTCCAGGCTCCATCGACCGCACATCGATGGTTCCGCCCAGGCTCCAGTCCGCACCCCACTTGAGGCTGGCCGTGCCCGACAGAAAGCCGCCGTAGATTGCGCCCTTGAGTTCGGTGAACCGAAGCTCGCCGCGGCGGATCACGCCCCTGGCACTGAAGTTCTCCAGCAGGAACGACGGATCGATTGGCAGGCTGAACACGTTGGTCTCGATTTCGATCGAAGCGCCTTCAGCATCGGGCTTGAGCAGCAGGCTGGTTTTGCGGTCCGGCGTATCGAGCGCGATTTGCGTCCACAGGCCGTTGTCGTCCATGGAAATCCTCGCGTCCAGAGCCGGCAGGATGATGCTCTTGGAAATGAGTTTCCCGTTCTTTACGATGACGCTCGCGACTTTGAAATCCTGCCCCGAGGGCTTGCCGAACAGCAGGCCCAGCAATCCGTCTTCGCCCAGCACCGGCGATTCGAGCTCGATCGACTTGAACACCTTCTTGTCGCCGAACATGCTGCCCAGTTCCGCGATCGCTTTGACCTTCTCCACCGACAACTGGCCTTCGCTGCCGATGGCAACACCATCCAGGCGCCAATGCGGCTGCGGCACCAGTGACAGGTGCAACGCCTTGATTTTTACCGGCTGCTGCAAATGTGCGCCGACGACTTTTTCGAACTGCGGGATATAGCCGTCGAACGGGACAAAATGGATGGACACCAGTCCGAGGACCAGCAGCAGGAACAGCCCCAGCGCCGCCGGCCTGCCCCAGTTGACCGGCGTTCGATACGTCTTCGACGGCGCTTCTGCGTCGCTATCGGTCTCGGTAGAGAGCACTGATGCTGCGGCACGATCACGCTCCTTTGCCTCATCGCTTTCGCGCCGGCGGGCATCCCGCTGCGACTCTGGTGCCGGTTCATGGCCCGCTGCAGTCGCCTGCTCTGCGTCCAGCTCTTTTTCCATCTCGGCGAAGTGGCGCTCGGTCTCCGCATTCTGCGCCCGCATCACCGCTTCGGCGTCGGCGAAGTCGCGCGGATGCGGCACCCCCAAAGTACTCGGTCTGCCCGGCGCTCGCTCCTGTTCCTGCTCGGGCGCGGCCTCCTCCTGTTTCCGCTTTGCTTCGTCCTCGGCCTGTTTGCGCGCCTGTTGCTCCGCTTCGTTTCTCGCCTTCTCCTCGGCTTCCGCGCGCGCTTTTTCCTCAACCTCCATGAGCATTTTGTCATCGGCACTGGCCGAGGGCGTCGCATCCTTTGGTTTCACCGCCGGTGCTGCGGCCGAGAGTGCATCGAAGTCAACCTCGATCCTGACCAGATCGTCCAGCGAACGGCCGGGCTTGGACGCCGCTGGCGCTCGATCCTGCGCGGCGGCTTCGTGCTGCGATTGTTTCTCAGCGGCCGCGCCGGCTTTGTCTTCCTCGTCCTTCCGATGAAGTTCCTCAGCTTGGTGTACTTCCCGCGACTCGGCTTCGCGCCTGGCTTGCGCTTCGGCTTCGGCGCGCTCCTGTTGTTGAATGTTGACGCGTTCTGCCTCTTGCTTACGCGCCTCCTCCTCAATCTCGCGTCTGGCTCTTTCCTCGGTCTCCTGGCGCTCGCGCTCGGCCTGTTCCCGTTCTGACTTTTCCTTCTCCTGGCGCGCGGCTTCCTCGCGTGCACTGCGCTCCGCTTCCTCGGATTCCCTGCGCGCGCGCTCTTCCGCTTCGACACGCGCCCGCTCCTCGGCTTCGCGTCTCGCTTTCTCCTCGGCGTCGATACGCTGGCGCTCGGCGTCCTCCTTCGCCCGGCGTTCGGAATCCTCACGCGCCTTGCGCCTGGCCTCTTCGGCATCCTCGGCGTCTTTGCGCGCGCGCGCTTCAGCCTCGATCCGCTGCTGTTCCCGCGCCCTTACGCGCTCGGCTTCTTCCCGGCGCGCCTGCTCTTCGGCGTCGCGCCGGGCCTTTTCCTCGGCTTCCCTGCGTTCGCGCTCCGCGTTTTCCTTCGCCTGGCGTTCCGCGTCCTCCCTGGCTCTTTTCTCCGCCTGTTCCTTTGCCTTGCGCTCAGCCTCCTCGCGCGCCTTGCGTTCTTCGTCCAGTTTGGCGCGCAGTTCGTCCGCCTCCTGTCGCGCTCGGTCCTCGGCCTCTTTGCGCTCGCGCTCCGCTTGCATCTTCGCCGTGCGTTCCGCTTCTTCGCGTGCCTTGCGCTCTTCGTCCAGCTTGGCGCGCAGATCGTCCGCCTCGCGGCGCGCTTTGTCCTCGGCCTCTTTGCGCTCGCGCGCAGCCTGTTCCTTCGCGCTGCGCTCCGCTTCCTCGCGTGCTTTGCGCTCTTCGTCCAACTTGGCGCGCAATTCGTCGGCCTCGCGGCGTGCCTTCTCTTCGAACTCCTTGCGCTCGCGCTCCGCCAGTTCTTTCGCGCTGCGTTCGGCTTGTTCTCGTTCCTTGCGCTCTTCGTCCAGCTTGGCGCGCAACGCTTCCGCCTCGCGGCGCGTTCTTTCTTCGGCTTCCCTGCGCTCGCGCTCCGACTCTTCACGCGCCTTGCGATCCGTTTCTTCCTTCGCCTCGCGTTCCGCCTCTTCCTTCGCCTTGCGCTGTGCTTCTTCCTGCGCCCTGCGTTCCGCCTCATCCTTCTCTTTACGTTCCGCCTCTTCCTTCGCCTTGCGCTCTGCTTCTTCCTGCGCCCTGCGTTCCGCCTCGTCCTTCTCTTTACGTTCCGCCTCTTCCTTCGCCTTGCGCTCTGCTTCTTCCTGCGCCTTGCGCTTCGCTTCGGCCTCCCGTTTTGCCTTCTCCAGCGCCTCTGCCTTGGACTTGGTTTCAGTCTCGGCCCGAGCCCGTGCCGCAGCCGCTTCCGCGGCGGCCTTGGCCTTGGCCTGCGCCTCGGCTTTCGCGCGCGCGTCCGTCTCTGCCTTCGCCCGCGCCACCGCCTCGGCCTCGGCCTGCGCTTTCTGTTTCGCCGCTTCTTCCGCCTTCTTGTTTAACTCCGATAGCGTCGGGATCGCCATGGTGAAATCGAGATCGAGGTCGATATCGACCTCGGTGACTTTCTGCGCCGGCGCGGCAGGCGCCGTCGGTTTGAATTCCTGGATGAAGCCGTTCTTGGCCAGCACCTGCAGCGCAGCCAGCAGCTTGTCCTCCGGCACCTTGGACAATTTTGCATGCACCGCACCTACCGCAAGTTTGCCGTCGATCTCCTGCAGCAGCGTGCGCATGTCGCGCGACAAGGCGCTGGTTTTCCCAGTCGCCTCCATCAGGCCTTTGGCAGTCTTGGTATAGACGGTTTGGCGATCCATGCTGGCTCGGTGGCTGAAACCTGTTATTCCAGGCAACCGATTATAGGGAATCCACCGCCATGCCGATAGGCGTAAATTGCCTCGCGGCCGCCGTGCCGGCGCTCAGCTCCCGGGCCGTCCGTAGCCGCCGCCGCCCGGCGTTTCGATGACGAACACGTCCCCGGGGACCAGTTCCGCCTTGTCCGCTCCGCCCAGGTCAAGCTTGCTGCCGTCGGCGCGCTCGACCCAGTTGCGTCCCACCTTGCCCGGTTCGCCGCCGGCCATGCCATAGGGTGGGATGCGACGGTGCCCCGAAAGGATGGCGGCCGTCATGGCCTCGAGAAAGCGCACCCGGCGTACGATGCCGTCGCCGCCGCGCCACCTGCCCCTGCCGCCCGAATCGCGGCGGATGGCGAAGCTTTCAAGCTTCACCGGAAAACGCCATTCGAGCACCTCGGGGTCGGTAAGCCGGGTATTGGTCATGTGCGTGTGCACGGCATCGGTACCGTCGAAGCCGCCTTGCGCGCCTGTCGCACCGGCATCCGCCCCGCCTGCGCCGGAGCCGCCGCATATGGTCTCGTAATACTGGTGTTCGGCGTTGCCGAAGGTGAAATTGTTCATCGTTCCCTGCGATGCACCCATCACGCCGAGCGCACCGTAAAGCGCATCGGTGATGCATTGCGAAGTTTCGACATTGCCCGCGACCACCGCAGCCGGATAGCGCGGCCGCAGCATGCTGCCCTCCGGGATGATCACATTCAGCGGTTTAAGGCATCCGGCGTTGAGCGGGATATCGTCATCTACCAGCGTGCGAAACACATACAGCACCGCCGCCATGCAAACCGCCGACGGCGCGTTGAAATTGTTCGGCAGCTGTGCCGATGTGCCGCTGAAATCGATCGTCGCGCTGCGTGCCGCCTTGTCGATGCCGATCTTGACGCGTATCACCGCGCCCGAGTCCATTTCGTAGCTGAACCCGCCCGGCTTGAGCACGTCGATGACACGCCGCACCGCCTCCTCTGCATTGTCCTGCACATGCCGCATGTAGGCGTGCACCACGTCCAGTCCGAAATGTTCGACCATGCGGCGCAGCTCCTGCACACCTTTCTCGTTGGCGGCGATCATGGCGCGCAGATCGGCTAGATTCTGCTCGATGTTACGCGCCGGATAATCGCCCGAGCCAAGCAGCGCGACGGTCTCGTCCTCGCGCAGCCGTCCTTCCTCGACCAGCAGGAAATTGTCGATCAGCACGCCTTCCTCTTCCACCACCTTGCTGTCAGGCGGCATCGATCCGGGCGTGATGCCGCCGACGTCGGCGTGGTGGCCGCGCGAGCCGACGTAAAACAACATGTTTTTACCTGCCTCATCGAATACCGGCGTGATAACGGTGATGTCGGGCAGGTGGGTGCCTCCGTTATAGGGCGCGTTGAGCATGTAGACGTTCCCCGGCTTGATGCGGCCGGCGTTCTCGCGCATCACCGTCTTGATCGATTCGCCCATCGAGCCGAGGTGCACCGGCAGGTGCGGCGCATTGGCGATGAGCTGGCCCTGGGCGTCGAACAGGGCGCAGGAGAAATCGAGTCGCTCCTTGATATTGACCGAATACGCAGTGGCTTCCAGGCGCAGGCCCATCTGCTCCGCGATCGACATGAACAAGTTGTTGAACACTTCGAGCATTACCGGATCCACGGTGGTGCCGATGGCGACGCGCGCCGGACGCGCTTCGATGCGCCTGAGTACCAGGTGATCAAGCGGCGTCACTTCGGCCTGCCATCCGGGCTCGACCACTGTGGTCGCGTTGGCCTCGGCGATGATTGCAGGACCCGTTACTTGGTCGCCAGGCCGCAGAACGTCGCGCAGGAATACCGGCGTGCGGTGGGACTTGCCGCCAGAGTGCATGTCAACCATATCCGCCACCTGGGGGGCAGTGGCAGCCGCCAGCTCTCCTGCCGCCTCCGCGCGCGGCGCAGGCGCGATTTCCGTCGGCGCATCGGACATTCCGATGGCTTCAACCGACACCGCCTCGGCCAGCAACGCGCGCCCGGGCATGAGGAAGGAATAGCGCTGGCGATAGGCGCGCTCGAACTGGGCGACCATGTCCGCGACCGAACCGAAGGCGACGATGAGCGCCGAATCGGTGCCGTCGTATCGGAGGTGTACCCGCTGCGCTACGCGTACGCGATCGGGCGGCACGCCCTGGTGCGCACCTCCTCCTGCGCCGGACCGGTCAGCTGCTGCAATGCTGCCTCGATCAGTGGCAGGTTGTCCCGCGTGAGCGCAACTTCGACCGCCTGCTCGCGCATCGCAGTAATGTCCGCCAGGCCCATGCCGTAGGCCGAAAGCACGCCGGCGAGAGGGTGGATGAACACCCGCGTCATCCCCAGCGCATCGGCCACCAGGCAGGCATGCTGGCCGGCCGCGCCGCCGAAGCAACACAAGGTGTATTCGGTCACGTCGTGTCCGCGCTGCACCGAAATCTGCTTGATCGCGTTGGCCATGTTGCCTACGGCGATGTCGATATAGCCCTCCGCCACCTGTTGCGGCGTGCGCGTATCGCCCGTGGCCTCGCGAATTTCGCGCGCGAGCTCGATGAATTTGTGCCGCACCACTTCGGCATCGAGCGGCTCGCCGCCGCGCGGCCCGAATACCGACGGAAAGAACTTCGGCTGGATCTTGCCCAGCATGACGTTGCAGTCGGTGACCGCCAGCGGCCCGTTGTTGCGATACGACGCGGGACCGGGATTGGCGCCGGCCGAATCCGGGCCGGCGCGGTAGCGCGCGCCGTCGAAATGCAGAATCGAGCCGCCGCCCGCGGCCACCGTGTGGATGCTCATCATCGGCGCGCGCATGCGCACACCCGCGACCTGGGTTTCGAAGGCACGCTCGAATTCGCCGGCGTAATGCGATACGTCGGTCGATGTCCCACCCATGTCGAAGCCGATGATCTTGTCGAAGCCGGCAATGAGCGACGTGCGCACGGCGCCGACGATGCCGCCCGCCGGCCCGGACAGAATGGAGTCCTTGCCCTGAAAGCGGCGCGCATCGGTCAGGCCGCCGTTGGATTGCATGAACATCAGACGCACGCCTTCCAGTTCCGCGGCCACCTGGGAGACGTAGCGCCGCAGTATCGGCGACAGGTAGGCATCGACCACCGTGGTGTCGCCGCGGCTGACCAGCTTCATCATCGGGCTCACTTCGTGCGATACCGACACCTGGCCGTAACCGATGGCGCGCGCCATCGCCGCCACCTGCCGCTCATGTTCCTGGTAACGATAGCCGTGCATGCACACGATCGCCACCGAGCGATAGCCCTGCGCGTAGGCGGCTTGAAGATCGCGCCGCGTTCCCTCGACATCGAATGGGGTCAGCACTTCTCCATGGGCGCCGACGCGCTCTTCGATTTCGACAACCTTGCTGTAGAGCAGCTCGGGCAGGACGATGTGGCGGGCAAAAATCTTCGGCCGGTTCTGGTAGGCGATCCGGAGCGCATCACCGAAGCCGCGCGTAATGAACAGCACCGTGCGCTCGCCCTTTCTCTCCAGAAGCGCGTTGGTTGCGACGGTGGTGCCCATCTTTACGGCGTCGATCCTGTCGCCGGGGATCGGTTCACCGGCGGCGACGCCGAGCAGATGCCGAATGCCGGCGAGCGCGGCGTCGCGGTACTGCTGCGGATTCTCCGACAGCAGCTTGTGCGTGGCGATGACCCCGTCGGGGCGGCGCGCGACGATGTCGGTGAACGTGCCGCCGCGGTCGATCCAGAATTGCCAGAGTTTCTGAGTCATGGAATTTTCGTGCGGCGCGGATTCGCTGCGCTGCCTGCGGCTGAAGGCTTCTGCTAGGATGCGCAAAATCATATCATGCCGGTTCACCCCGGACCCTGCGCACTACCCGTTCCCGGGCAGACCGAAAGATCGGCTCAATATAATGGCAGAACAGCTGGATTGCATCGTCATTGGCGCGGGTGTCATCGGCCTCGCCGTGGCCAGAGAACTCGCTTTGGCCGGTCGCGAAGTCGTCGTGCTCGAAGCCGCCGGCGCGATCGGCACCGAAACCAGCTCGCGCAACAGCGAAGTCATTCATGCCGGCATCTACTATCCGCCTGGTTCGGCGAAGGCTGAATTGTGCGTGAACGGAAAGTCGCTGCTCTACCGCTATTGCGAAGAGCACGGCGTTGCACACCGCCGCTGCGGCAAGCTTATCGTGGCCACTAACGCGGCGCAGGCTGCGACGCTGCAAAAGATCCTGTCGCAGGCGGCGGCCAACGGCGTGCACGACCTGCGCCTGCTCGGCGCCGCCGAGGCGATCGCCATGGAGCCCGAATTGCGCTGCGTGGCGGCGCTGCATTCTCCATCCACCGGCATCATCGACAGCCACGGGCTGATGCTCGCGTATCTGGGGGAGGCCGAAGACCGCGGTGCCATGCTTGCGCTGCACAGCCCGGTTACGGGAGGCACGATACAGTCCGGAGGCGTCATGCTCGATGTCGGCGGCGCCGAGCCGATGCGCATTGTTGCCCGCACGGTGGTCAACAGCGCCGGACTCATGGCGCAGCGCGTCGCCGCCGGCGTGCACGGATTTCCGTCCGACAAGATTCCGCCCTGTCATTACGCCAAAGGCAATTACTACGGTCTGAGCGGCCGCTCGCCGTTCTCCCATCTCATTTATCCGGTACCGGAAGCCGCCGGGCTGGGTGTGCACCTGACGCTGGATCTGGCCGGACAGGCGCGCTTCGGCCCGGACGTGGAATGGATCGCGGAAATAGACTACGATGTCGACTTGCGCCGCGCGGATGGTTTTTACCGGGCGATACGCGAATACTGGCCGGGGCTGCGGGATGGGCAATTGGCGCCGGGGTACGCGGGTATAAGACCCAAGCTGGGCGGACCCGACCAGCCGGCAGGCGATTTTCTGATCCAGGGTCCGCGGGAACACGGTATTGCTGGCCTGGTCAACCTGTTCGGCATCGAATCGCCGGGGCTGACTGCGTCGCTGGCCTTGGCAGCGCTGGTGGCGCGGCGCGCGGTGGAGAACTAGACACGAGCCGGGCTGAACGTAACCAGGTCTGAGGTTAATCAAGATTGCACCACCAACAGAGGAGAGCAACAATGAAACTGAAACTGTCACTGTTCGCCGCGCTCGTCGCGGGTCTCGCGTTCGGCAGCGTCCAGGCACAAACAAAATGGGACATGCCGACGCCCTATCCCGATAGCAACTTCCACACCAAGAACGTGGTTCAGTTCGCCAACGACATCAAAGCCGCCAGTGGCGGCAAGCTGGAAATCGTGGTGCACAGCAATGCGTCGCTGATCAAGGCCCCGGAAATCAAGCGCGCGGTACAGACCGGCCAGGTCAACATCGGCCAGATTCTGATTTCCGTATTGGCGAATGAAAACCCGATTTTTGCCTTCGACTCCAATCCGTTTCTGGCACCGAATTACTCTGCGGCAAAGAAGCTGCTGCGCGTCGCGCGTCCCTACGTCGAAAAGCGCCTCGATGCGCAGGGCATCAAGGTACTGTTCGCGGTTCCCTGGCCGCCGCAGGGCATCTACACCAAGAAACCGTTCAATTCCACCGCTGACCTGAACGGCGTGAAGTTCCGCACCTACAGCCCGGTCACCGCCGATTTCGCCAAGCGGCTCGGCGCCATTCCGACGACGGTGCAGGTGCCGGAAATCCCGCAGGCATTTCTGACCGGTCTGGTCGACGCGATGATCACCTCCGGCGCCACCGGCGTCGATACCCAGGCCTGGGATTATCTTAAGTTCTACACCGATGCCGAGGCCTTTCTCCCGTTCAACATGGTGCTGGTAAACAAGGCCGCATTCGCCAAGCTCGATCCGGCGCTGCAAAAAATAGTCATGTCGACCGCGGCAAAAGCCGAAGCGCAAGGCTGGGCCGCGAGCGAGGAAAACAACGAGGGTTACAAGAAGACCATGGCGGGGCACGGAATTACAGTGCAAAAGCCGAGCGCAAAACTGGCGGCTGAACTCAACGCCGTCGGCAAAGCCATGGCGCAGGAGTGGATGAAAAAGACCGGGCCTGATGCACAAGCAATCCTCAACGAACTGTAGCAGGATGGGTTGAGTAAGGACGGAAACGGCGAAGGGCTGAAACCCTTCGCCTCCGCGCGCCGCAACCTGCATATTCCTCGATCCGAAGAATTCGTGGTTCGCCCACCCGACGCATCTGCGCCGGGACACGGAAGGCTGACCGGCCGGTTCGAACGCGACACTCTCGGATACGACAGCGCGAACGCATGAGAAAATTTCTCGACACGCTCTACACCGGCTCCGGCATTCTCGCCGGAGTTTTTTTGATCCTGATCGCGGCTTTGTCTCTGGCACAGATCTGCGGCCGGGTGCTCGGCTTCGACGCCTACTCGTTTGATGACTTCGCCGGATTTTGCATGGCCGCGTCGTCGTTCCTGGGCCTCGCGCATACCTACCGGCGCAACGAGCACATCCGTGTGTCCATTCTGGTCGACCGGCTTGCCGGAGGCAGTCGCCGGGTGCTCGAGATTCTGTGCCTGTCGGCCAGCGCGTTTCTGATCGGCTACTTCGCCTGGTACGCGACCGACATGGTCCTCACCTCTTACCAGATCAACGACGTGTCGCAGGGCTTGGTGCCGGTGCCGCTGTGGATTCCGCAAAGCGGCATGGCACTGGGGCTCGCGATCATGACCATCGCCATGCTGGACGACCTGATCCTGGTGCTCAGGCGCGGCACACCGTCCTACCAGATCGCCGAGCAAAACAAGAGCCTCGCCTTGTCGGAGAATATTTAGCGCCATGGGCACGCTTGGGATCACACTGTTTCTGCTAGCCCTACTCGCGCTGCTGCTCTCCGGTGGCGTGTGGATTGCCATCGTGCTGCTGGCAATGGGCTGGGCCGCAATGGAACTGTTTACATCGTCTCCGGTGGGCAAGCTCATGGCCACCACGGTGTGGGGTTCGAGTGCCAGCTGGGCGCTGACCGCGCTGCCGCTATTCATCTGGATGGGCGAGATTCTTTTCCGCAGCCGCATATCCGAAGACATGTTCCGCGGCCTCGCGCCCTGGCTCACCGCACTGCCCGGAAGGCTGATGCACTGCAATGTGATCGGCTGCGGCATTTTCGCCGCAATTTCCGGCTCGTCGGCCGCGACCGCCGCCACCATCGGAAAGATGACCGTGCCGGAGCTGCGCAAGCGCGGCTACTACGAACCGATGGTGATCGGTTCACTCGCCGGCGCCGGCACGCTCGGCCTGCTGATTCCGCCCTCGATCATCATGATCGTCTACGGCGTCGCCGCAGATGTTTCCATCGCGCGGCTGTTCATCGCAGGCGTGCTGCCCGGCATTCTTCTTATATGCCTTTTCTCCGGTTATATCGTTGTTTGGGCGCTACTCAACCCGGACAAGACGCCGCCCTCGGACATACACATGAGTTTCGCGCAAAAGCTATACGCCTCGCGCCTGCTGATTCCGACAGTGCTGCTGATCGCGTCGGTGATCGGCTCGATTTACACCGGCGTCGCCACCCCGACCGAGGCGGCGGTACTCGGCGTAGTGGGCTCGCTCATACTGTCGGCCGCCTCCGGGTCGCTCGACTGGGACACGTTCTACAACAGCGCCATGGGCGCAATGCGCACCTCGTGCATGATCGCTTTCATTCTTACCGGCGCGGCATTCCTCACAACGGCCATGGGATTCACCGGACTTCCCAAGGCGATGGCGCAGTGGATCACCAGTCAGGAACTCTCGCCCGTCATGCTGATCGCCGTGCTGACGCTGCTGTTCATGGT
>QYQC01000128.1 GCA_007280315.1 Betaproteobacteria bacterium
GCAAGCATCCGGCGAAAGTGCTCTCCGGCGGCGAGCGCCGCCTGCTGGAAATTTCGCGCGCGCTGATGATGGAGCCCGAAGTGCTGCTGGTCGACGAGCCCTCGATCGGGCTTGAGCCGCGCTTCATCGATCTGGTGTTCGACATCCTGACTGACCTGCAGAAGAACGAAGGCAAAACCATCATCATGGTGGAGCAGAACGCCAAGCGCGGACTGGAGTTCGCTGACATCGGCTACGTGCTGGTCTCGGGGGAGATCGCCATGGCCGCGCCGGGGGATGAACTGCTGGCGAATCCGGACGTTGGGCGGCTGTTTCTGGGCGGCTGATTCAAGCTGCTGGTTCGCGTGTCTTACGCGGCGCGCGCGCGAAGGCGCGGTCATATAACCAGTTCGGCATGCGCCGCAGAAACACCGACGCGAGGCGCATCTGCCAGGGAATGACGGCGAGGCGCTTCTTCGCCGCAATGGCGCGCGCAATGCGCTGCGCCGCGTCGGCCGCCGTCAGCAGGAACGGCATCGGATTGCGGTTGGCGGCAGTCAGCGGGGTTGCGATGAATCCGGGGCAGATGGTGAGCACGTCCACGCCGCAGCCGTGAAGTTCCACGCGCAGCGACTCGAGCCAGGCGATGACCGCGGATTTGGACGCGCAGTAGGCGCCGGCGCCGGGCATGCCGCGAAATCCGGCGACACTGGCGATTCCGACCAGGGCGCCGCTGCCGCGCGCGCGCATCGGCGCGGCAAACGGCTGCAGCGTCGCCGCCAGGCCAATCACATTGATGTGCATGATTTTCGCGAGCACCGCGATATCTTCAGCCTTCCAGCCGCGGGTGCCGGCGCTGATGCCGGCATTGGCGATGACGATATCGGGTACGCCATGGCGGGTGATGAAATCCTGCGCCGCTGCCGCGAGTGCGGCGCTGTCGGCGACATCGAGCGCGTAAATACTGACCGGCGTGGAGAGCGAGTCTGCAATGGCCTGCAGCTGCGGCGCGCGTCGCGCGGCCAGTCCCAGGGTGGCGCCGACCGCGGCGTATTGCCGCGCCAGCGCTTCGCCGATCCCGCTGGAGGCGCCGGTGATGAAAACCTTGAGTGGCACCGTCGGCGCTATTTCGCGCGTTCCTTGCGCGCCAGCTCGACCAGCTGGTCGACCACGCGCATCAGTTCGCGCGTTCCTCCCGCCATCCGCGCCGAGGTCACGAACTTGCCGTCGACGACGATACTGGGCACGCCTTTGATTTCATAGCTGCGCGTCATTTCACGCGCAGTCGCCAGCTTCGCCTGGATTTCCGGCGAGCCGTAGGTATCGATGAATTTCTGCTTGTCGACGCCGTTATGCGACACCCAGTCGACCATGACGGCTTCCTCGTTCAGTTTCACGCCGTCGAAATGGAAGTTGTCGTAGACCGGCCAGTGCAGGCGCGCCAGATGGCCGGTGGCTTCAAGCGTATAGAACAGCTTGGCGAAATTGTCCCAGTTGTCGGAGGACAGGGCCGGCACGCGGCGCAGCGCGACCGAGCCGGGCGCGTTGAAATGCCAGCGAGACAGGGTTGGCTCGAGCTCGTAGCAGACCGGGCAGCCGTAGTAGAAAAATTCGATGACTTCGATTCTTTCGCCGCTTGTAACCGGGCGCGGCGGGTCGAGCCGGATGAAGTCGCGGCTGAGTTGCGGCAGCGACTGCGTTTGCGCCTGGGCGCCGGCTGCCACAAGCGCGAGGAGCAGCAGCGCAACTATTTTCCTGAAGACGACCATGGTGCGATTCCCGGGGCAAGCTGGAAGTCCGAATCATATGCCCAACCGTCGAAGTCTGCCAAAGCGCTTGTCCGGCGGTGAGGCAGGCCTTAATCTTGGCAAATGCAGCGAAGCCTTCGAAACGGGGTCAGTGTTGCCGCAAAGCAGGGGCTGGTGCCCGCACTGTGTGCTCTGGCATGCGCCGCGCTGATGTCGGCGGCTGCGGCGCAGGCGCAACCGGCGGCGGGCGCGAATGGTTACGCCGACGAGAACCGCGACTGGGGCGTTGCGCCGACCAGCCGGCTACGCCAGCCGCCCTATCATGCGCCGACGCCGCTCGAAATTCCAGGCGCGCAAATGGTGCGGACGCGGCAATTGCAGGCAATGCTGGCCGGGACCGATGCGCCGGTTCTGATCGATGTTTTATCGGAGCAGGGGCACGTGACGCTTGCCGGCGCAGTATGGATTTCAGGCGCCGGCCGGGGCGCGAATTTTCTCGATCCGGTGCAGTCGGTGCTGGTGCAGGTCCTCGAGCGACTTGCCGGTGGCGACAAGTCACGGCCGCTGGTGTTCTTTTGTGCCAGCGCCGAATGCTGGCTGTCCTACAACGCGGCGCTTCGTGCAGTGGCGGCGGGATACAGCAGGGTCTATTGGTACCGCGGTGGCATTGAGGCCTGGGTCGCAGCAGGCCTGCCCAGTGCGAGAACGGAAAGCGGGCGTTGACGCCCGTTGCCGGTTTTTTAACGCGGCTATTTCTTCGGCGCCGGCTTCACGCCTTCCTTGCGTACTTGCTCGACCAAGTGGTTGGTGACACTGAGCATTTGATCGAATGATTTCATGTTATCGGTGTTGACCACGTACTTGCCGTTCACCGCCATCGCCGGTACGCCATCGATCTTGTAGGACTGGGTGAGCTGCGCGGCACGTTTCAATTTTCCTTCGACGCTGAAGGAGTGATAGGCAGCGGCGAATTTCTTCTTGTCTACGCCCTTGCTGACCAGCCATTCGGTCAAGGCCGCTTCATTTGCCACCTTGAGCCTGTCGCCGGTGTGGACCGCGTCGAACAGCGCCTTGTGCAGACGGTCCAGCTCGCCCATCGCCTCGAGCGTGTAGTAGGCGCGCGCGCCCTGTGCCCACTCTTCGTTGAACATGGCGGGAATGCGGCGGAACTGGACGTCCTTGGGCAGCTTTTTGATCCAGGACCCGATAATCGGTTCGAAGTTGTAGCAGTGCGGGCAGCCGTACCAGAAGAATTCGACGACTTCAATTTTTCCCGGGGCATCGGTCGGCAGCGTCGGCGAAAGCTCGCGGTACTCGACGCCCGCAACAGGCTGCGCCTGCGCCTGCGCCAGTCCCATCGCGAAAACCATGACCAAACCCACTAGCACCCGTTTCAACATGTGATTCTCCAGAAAATCGCCCTCGGCTCAGTGTGAGCCCGGATCCTTGATTTTGACCAGCGTAGCCTCGATTCCGTTCTGTGCCAGGTTCTGTCGAACGCGATTTATTTCGTCTACCTTGGTGTAGGGGCCGACGCGCACCCGGTACCACGTGCCTTTTTCCGGCAGATCGATGGGTTCCACGCCCGCTTCCACGCCGATCAGGGCAAGCCGCGCCTTGAGATTGTCGGCATCGGCGGGATTCTGGAACGAACCGACCTGCAGCAGGTAGTTTTCCACGGGCGCGCCGGGTTTGGCCGCTTGTTTGATCTGTTGTTCGGTCACCGGTGTTTCCGCGCCGGGCAGGATTTTGTAGAACTCGAAGCGTGGCTTTTCCACCTGCTGCGTGGTTTTTTCGTCCGGTTTGACTATCGTCTTGCCCGGCACCGCTTCCGCTTTCTCCGGCGGCTTGGCCTTGGTAAGGAACGGGATCGGCGTCTTGTTCATGTACCAGGCCACGCCGACGGCAAGGCACAGGCCGAGAATGAGGCCGATGAAAACCCCGAGCAGGGTGCTGCCACCGTTTTTTTTCTTTGCCACTGTTCTGGATTCTTTGGCCATTTACATTTTTTCAGGAGCGCTCACGCCCAGCAGCGCGAGACCGTTTTGCAGCACCTGACGCACGGCGAGGATCAGCGCCAGTCGCGCCAGCTTGAGCGGCTCGTCCGCGACCAGCACGCGCTCGGCATTATAGTAGCTGTGGAACTCTCCTGCCAGTTCGCGCAGGTAGAACGCCACTGCGTGCGGCGCGAACGCGAGGGCGGCTTCGGCCAGAATTTCCGGGAATTCTCCGAGACGCTGCGCCAGGGCGAGTTCGCGCGGGAGCGTGAGCGCTGCGAGGCTTGCCGAGC
This sequence comes from Betaproteobacteria bacterium, assembly GCA_007280315.1. Taxonomy (GTDB): domain Bacteria; phylum Pseudomonadota; class Gammaproteobacteria; order Burkholderiales; family SG8-39; genus 2-12-FULL-64-23. The sequence goes on from QYQC01000128.1 coordinate 4,018, forward strand.
CCAGCGTTTGCGCGTTTGCGCCCCATTGCGCCAGCACCGAGCAGATGCGCGCGTGCGCGTATTGCACGTAATAGACCGGATTGTCCTCGGTCTGCGACTTGGCGAGGTCGATGTCGAATACGAACTCGGTGTCGGCTTTGCGCGAAACCAGGAAAAAACGCACGGCATCGCGCCCCACCTCGTCGATCAGGTCGCGCGCGGTGACGTAACTGCCGGCGCGCTTGGACAGTTTCACCTCTTCGCCCGCTTTCATTACCGTGACCATTTTGTGTATCACGTAGTCCGGATAGCCCAGCGGGATGCCCGCCGCGGTAACCGTATTGAGCGCCTGCAGGCCGGCGCGCACCCGCGCCACCGTGCCATGGTGATCCGAACCCTGAATGTTGACGGCGTGGGTGAAACCGCGCTGCCACTTGGTCACGTGATAGGCGACGTCGGGCACGAAATAAGTATAGCTGCCGTCGGACTTTTTCATCACGCGGTCCTTGTCGTCGCCATACTCGGTGGTCCTGAGCCACAACGCGCCGTCCTGTTCGTAGGTCTTGCCCGAGGCGGTGAGCGCGCCGACAGTCGCTTCGACTTTGCCGTCGGTATAGAGCGAGGACTCGAGATAATAATTGTCGAATTTGACGCCTAGCGCCGCCAGGTCGCCGTCCTGCTCGCGCCGCAGCGCGGCCACCGAAAATCTGCGTACGGCAGTCAGGTCGCCCGGGTCGCCTTTCCCGGCAAGATAGTCCGCCGCGATCTCGCGTATGTATTCGCCCTGGTAGCCGGTTTCAGGGAAGCTCACCGCCTCGCCACGTTGCTCGCGCGCGCGCGATTGCACCGACAGCGCCAGAGTGTCGATTTGCACGCCGGCGTCGTTGTAATAGAACTCGCGCGTCACTTTCCAGTCTTGCGCTTCGAGCAGGGCGCACAACGCGTCGCCCAAGGCGGCCTGGCGGCCGTGGCCCAGATGCAGCGGTCCGGTGGGATTGGCGGAAACGAACTCGACCAGAATCGGCCGCCGTTTTCCGGCATTGCCGCGGCCGTAGCCTGCGCCTGCGGCGAGCACATTGCGCACCGCTTCCAGTTTCGCCGCAGGATTCAGGCGCAGGTTGATGAAGCCCGGCCCGGCGAGTTCGGCACGTTCCAGCCAGGGCGAAGCGGGCAGGGCGGCGATCAGCGCCTGCGCCAACTCGCGCGGATTTTTCTTCAACTGTTTCGCCAATTGCATCGCGACATTGCACGCCCAATCGCCGTGCGCGGCCTGCTTCGGACGTTCGAGCGCGATTATCGACGCCGGCGTCTGCGGCGCAACCAGCGCCAGCGACTGGGTCAGCAGATCGGTCAGATGCGACTTTATCTCGGCAGACAAGGGGAATGGAATTGCAGCGAAAAGGTGTGGTGCATTATACCGCGTCGCCCTGCGCCCTCTGCCGGCTTACGCCTTAAGCTGGACAAGCCGAAACCACGCAAAGTGTCTCCGGCTGGGGGAAAGCCCTTATCCCACGAACAAGGGGGAATGCATCCCCCCTTGTATATCCCCCCGCAGATGCATCCTCGCTATTTATCGAATTCTGTGCAGTTCTGTCAGCACTTGACTGATAATAGACTAAGAGGCCATTTCAGAATTACCGAAATGGCCTCTTACATAGGGGAGCACGAGGGGATGTTTCCCCTCGTCTTGTAATAGGCTCTAAAACTCGATCGGATCGACATCCAGATGCCAGCGTACCGCGCGCTGCGGCAGGGCGTGCAACTTTGCGCTCCACGCGGCAAGGTAGGCCTGCAGCGCCTTGCGCGACACCGATTGCACCAGTAGATGCGCGCGCTCGCGCTCGGCCAGCCGCGCCACGCTCATCGGCACCGGATCGTACAGTGTGATGTCCTCTGGCGGCGTGCCTGCCAGCACGGCTGCGTCGCGCAGGAAAGCGAGCGCGGTGGCGAGTTCAGCGGCTTCCGCGCGCAGCACTGCCTCGAATACGAACGGCGGGAATCCGGCTTGCTCGCGCTCGGTGAGCAACGTCAGCGCGAAGCCGGAATAGTCGTGCTGCGCCAGCGCCAGATACAACGGATGTCGCGGATACTGTGTCTGGATAAGCACTTCGCCGGGCAGATCGGCGCGTCCGGCGCGCCCGGCAACCTGCACCAATTGCGCAAACAAGCGCTCCGGCGCGCGATAGTCGGCGGAGAATAAGGCGCTGTCGGCATTGACTACCGCGACCAGGGTCAGGTTGGGGAAGTCGTGCCCTTTCGCCATGATCTGGGTACCGACCAGGATATCGGCGCGCCCCCCCTGTATCTCGCTCAGCATGCGCGAAAAGCTGCCCTTTTTGCTGGTACTGTCACGATCGACGCGCAGGATGCGCGCCTGCGGGAAACGCGCTGCCAGCGTAGTCTCCAGCCTCTGCGTGCCGCGGCCGAAGGGGTGGATATCGGCGTTGCCGCAATCAGGGCAATGGCGCGGGATGCGTGTACTCGCGCCGCAATGGTGGCAGCGTAGCTGCCGGTCGGCCAGATGCAGCACCATGCGCGTGGAGCAGCGCCTGCATCCGCTCACCCAGTCGCACGCCGGGCACATCAGCACTGGTGCGTAGCCGCGGCGGTTCAGAAACACCAGGCTTTGCTCGCCGCGCGCGAGGCGCTCGGCCAGCGCCTCCAGCACCGGCGGAGCAAGACCGTCTTCGAGTTTGTGCTTGCGCATGTCAACGGCATGCACCAGCGGTAGTTGCGCCTGCGGCACTGCGCGCTGCGCCAGTTGCAGCAGCCGGTAGCGGCCGGACAGGGCACGCGCGTAGGTCTCCAGCGCCGGCGTGGCCGAGCCGAGCACGATGGGAATTCCAGCCTGGCGCGCACGAAACACCGCGACGTCGCGCGCCGAGTAGCGCAATCCGTCCTGCTGCTTGAACGAGGCATCCTGTTCCTCGTCCACCACGATCAGTCCCAGTTTCGGCAACGGCACGAACACCGCCAGCCGCGTGCCGAGGACGATCGCCGCCGCGCCGCTTTGCGAGCGCAGCCAATGCTGGGTGCGCTCGCCGTCGGCGAGGCCGCTGTGCAGGCTGACCAGCGGCGTATCGGGAAAGCGTTGGCTGAACTCCTGCGTCAGGCGCGGCGTCAGGTTGATCTCCGGCACCAGCACCAGCGCCTGTCTTCCCGCTGCCAGTGCGCGCGCGATCAGGCGCAGATAAATCTCGGTCTTGCCGCTGCCGGTGATGCCGTGCAACAGGAATACGCCGTAGCCGGGACCTGCGGCTTCGATTTGTTGCAGCGCTTGTCGCTGCTCGTCGTTGAGCGCAAGTTTTTCGACGAAGCGGCCGGAAATCGGCTGTGCCGGCAGCGGATAGTGCTCGATCCATTCCGCGCCGCGAAGCTCGGCGAGGGCTGCTTTCGCACTCTGGCTCTGGGCAAGCAACACCTGCTCAGTGCAGTCGGACTGCGACAGCGCCTGTAACAGGGCGCGTTTCACTTTCGTGCGCGCGGGCAATTGCGCCAGCGCCTCGCGCCCGCGCTCGCTGATTCGATAGGCCATCACTTGCCTGAGCGCCGGCATCAACGCTGCCTGGCGCAGCTGCCGCGGCAAGCCGTTGAAAATGACTTCGCCCAGGGGCCGGTGATAGTAGTCGCTGCAGAATCGCGCGAGGTCCAGCCAATCGCATGTCAGCGCCGGGATCTCGCGCAGGACACGCACCGCAGTTTTCAATTTTTGGCTGTCTACTTCTGTCGTGTCGGCCAGACCGACGATCACGCCTACCAACTGTTTGTTGCCGAAGGGCACCAACACGCGCATGCCGATGTCGGCATCTGTTGCGTCGTCGCAGCTGTAATCGAACAGATGCGGCAGCGGCAGATCGAGGGCGACGCGCAGTATGGTCATTGATCGCCGAAGGAAAAATTTCGCGTTAAGAAGATACGCGGGCAATTTGATGCGAGTTGTCCGGAAACCGCTGCATCACCCTATTGCCAAAGGGGAACTCGGGTTGTGCACAATTTTTGTGGGTAACTTTGTGCGTAAGTTTGCGATGCCGCTGTAAATGCCTTTGCCGTAAGGAATTTTTCCCTCTGCCCAATATTCGAGCTGGCCATATATCTGTTTATTATCATCATGTTGAAAACCGGCTAGAGGAGAAGTGCCGGCTTCCCCACTTAATTTGCGGGGGAGCACGGTGTTGTGCATAAGTCACGCTTGGCGAAAACCGCAGAACTCCTTAGCTGGCGTGGGTGTCGGCGCTGTTGCCGTGAAAGCGGACGCTTGCCTGATGCACGCAATCGATCAGAATCTTGACGGCTTCCGGCGGCGTGAACTGGGAAATGCCGTGGCCGAGATTGAATACATGGCCGCTGCCGTGGCCGAAGGAAGCAAGGATTTTCTCGGTTTCGCGTTGCACAACTTCCGCCGGCGAAAACAACACCGCCGGATCGAGGTTGCCCTGCAGCGCTACCCGATCGCCGATGCGCGCGCGCGCCTGGCCGATGTCCACGCTCCAATCGAGGCCGACGGCGTCGCAGCCGATCGTGGCGATGTCCTCGAGCCAGTTGCCGCATCCCTTGGTGA
>QYQC01000238.1 GCA_007280315.1 Betaproteobacteria bacterium
CATCGTCGCTCCCTGTGCGAGCCGCCGGCATTCTGTGCCGAGGGCGGCTTGCGGCAAATCCGGATTATGTCAGAATCGCAATCGCCACTTATTTCGCGCGAGGTACGACCGATGAAACTGTACACCTTCTTTCGCTCTTCGGCCGCATTCCGCATGCGTATCGCACTCAATTGCAAAGGACTTGCCTACGAACCGCAGGTGGTCAGCCTGCCCAGGGACGAGCATAAGCTTGCAAGCTATCTGGAAGTGCATCCGCATGGGCTGGTGCCGGCGTTGGAGGACGGCGGGAAGATCTACGTGCAATCGCTGGCGATGATGGAATATCTGGAGGAGACGCGGCCGAAGCCGCCGCTGCTGCCCGCCAGCGCCGAGGACCGGGCATACGTGCGTGCGCTGGCGCAGATAATCGCCTGCGAAATTCATCCGTTGAACAATTTGCGCACGCTGCGCTATGTCAAGAAAACCTATGCGCTGGACGAGGACGGCGTCAACCTGTGGTACCGGCACTGGATAGCGGAAGGGCTCAGGGGCCTGGAGGTTTTTATTGCCAGTTCAAAAAAATCCGGAAGGTTTTCCTATCGCGACCAGGTGACCATTGCCGACTGCTGCCTGGTGCCGCAGGTGTTCAACGCGCAGCGCTACCACTGCGACCTCGCGCCGTATCCTGCCGTGATGGCCATCTTCGCAGAGTGCATGAAGCTGGATGCGTTCATCGACGCCCAGCCGGACAGGCAGCCCGACGCGGCGTAGCCGAAGCGGGAAACCGGCCTGTTCATTTTTTCAGGTTCGCCGCCAGCCAGTCGATCAGCCTTTCGCCGGCGGCATCGCTCACCGCGATCAGCGCGCGCACGCCACCCTCGGCATCGGGCGTAGCCGCGGCGTGTTCGAGGTCAAAGCGCTGCTGCGCCACGACTTCGCGCTGACGCATCAGGGTCGCGCGCAAGCGCAGCAGCGCGCGGCTCTTGTCCACCGCATCGAATACCTGGCTGAACTCCTCCAGTTCCAGCCGCAGCGTGTAGGCTGCGAGTGCGCCGTCGGCAGGGATGAATACGCTACTCTTGTTCGCACGCCCGATGTTGGCGCGCAATCTCTGGCCCACGAGCGCCGCTGGCGGCATCACCCAGCGGCTCAGCGAATAGGCCTGCGGCCGGGTTACATCCTTGTAGGCCAGGCGGTAATGGATGCCGGAATTGTCCATCCATGCCGGCGCGCTGACCTCGGCGACCAGCAAGTCCTGCTGCAGGCGAGGATTGGCGTCCTTGTCTGAACGCGGCAGTCCGAAATCGTAGCTGACTATTGCTTCGCGCGATTGTGGCCCGACGGCGCAACCGGCAAGCAGTGTAAGGCACAGCAGAAAGGCGGCGCGGAACATTATTTACCTCCGTTAAAGCCGGGTTCGCCCGGACCGGGTGGGGGCGGCCGCGTGCCGAATACGATGCTTTGCGGCTGTTCGCCCAGGGTATTGATGACGCGGCCCAGGGCGTGCGTCTCTTTGGACAGATCGTCGATGAGCACATTCAGCCGCGGCGCGGTTTCATCGCCTATGGCGCGCGCCGCGGCGCCGAGGTCTTCGACACCGGCGGCTGCGCGCTCGATCCCGTCCATGCGCTTTTCCAGCTTGAGCGCGTCCACGCGCTGATCCAGCTTGAGCGCGAAACCGTTGGCGCTGCCGATGAGCTGATCGGCTTTTCTTAAGCTGGCGCGCGCATCGCCGGCCAGTCCCCTGGTCTCTGCAATCAGTCCGGGCATGGCATCCAGGCTGGGCTCCAGCTTCTTTGTCACGGTGCTTGCGCGCTGTGTCATTTCCTCCATATTCGCCAGCGTGCGCTTGACTCGACCCTGATTCTCGTCGTCGAGGAGGCGTTTGACCTTTTCTGAAATTTCCGCAACAGAAGTGAACAGGACTTCGCCGTCGTCCATAAGCGAGGGTTTCAAGTGGATCTGCGCAATCGCGCCCGGAGTGCTTTCCATCGGATAGGTGGATTTGCCGTCGTCGCCGAGCAGCACATAGGCGAGGCCGGTTATGCCCTGGTAGCCGAGTTGCGCGTAGGTGCTGCTGGTGATCGGGGTTCCTTCGCGCACGCCGATGCGGATCTGCACGCGGCCTTTCTTACTGACGTCGATGCTGATTTCTTCGACCTTGCCGACATCCACCCCGCGGTAGCGCACCGGCGCCTCGACCTTCAGACCTGTTACCGAGTTCGAGGTGGTCATGACATAGGGAATCAGCTTGAGATCGTCCTTGCTGAACCACAGGGCCACGGCCGCAAGTGCCGCTCCCAGCAACAGCGTGAACAGGCCGGCCGCAAGGGCATGCGCGCGGTTTTCCATGATAATTCCCCTCTAATTCCTGCCGTTTAGTTTAACCGAAGCACCTGCTGCCGACAGCGCGCGCAGGCCGCGTTCGCCGAGAAAGAAATTCAGTATGAACGGATGCTCCACCGCGATCGCCTCCTTCAGCGTTCCATAGACAATAAGCTTCTGCTCGGCCAGCACTGCGATCTTGTCCGACAGCGACACCAGTGTGTCCAGGTCATGCGTCACCATTACGACCGTCAGGTTGAGCGCTTGATGCAGCGACTGAATCAGCTTGACGAAGCTCTCGCTGCGGTCCGGGTCCAGCCCCGCCGTCGGCTCGTCCAGAAACACGAGTTCGGGCTCCAGCACCAGCGCCCGCGCAAGCGCGATGCGCTTGATCATGCCGCCGGAAAGATCGGCCGGCATCTTGGCCGCATGACGGCGCTCGATATCGACCATGTCGAGCTTGAGCATCACCATGTCGTGGACGAAATCCTCGTCGAATGCGTGCAGTTCGCGCAGCGGCAGGGCAATATTGTCAAATACCGACAGCGCGCTGTAGAGCGCGCCTTCCTGGAACAGCACGCCCCAGCGGCGGCGGATTTTCTGTACCAGCTGTGCGCTCGACCCCTGCAACGGAATGCCGAACACCTTTACCGTTCCACGTGTCGGCTGTTCCAGACCGAGTATCTGCCGCATCAGCGTGGTCTTGCCGCTGCCCGAACCGCCAACCAGCGACACTACTTCGCCCGGCATGACCGTGAGATTCAGATCGCGATGCACTATGTGATCGCCAAACTGGGTCCACAGGCCGGCAACTTCGATCACAGGGGTCATGAGAGCGAAATACCGACGTCGGAGAAAATGACCGCGAATACCGCATCGGCAACGATCACCGCGGTAATTGAGGAGACCACGGAGTTGGTGGTGCCTATGCCCAGGCTCTCGGTGTTGGGTTGCACGCGCAGGCCGAAGTGGCAGGCCACCAGCGCGATGAGTGCGCCGAACACGACACCCTTGCCCATTGCCAACCAGATGTTGACTGTGGGCACCGCTGCAGGCAATCCGCTGAAAAAAGAATTGACGCTGATGCCCAGCTGCGTGTTGGCGGCGATCGCGCCGCCGATCAAAGCGATGCCCGAGGTCCACAGGATCAGCAACGGCATGGCGATCGCCAGTGCCACGATTTTGGGCAGGATCAGGCGCACCGTGTGCGGTATGCCCATAACCGACAGTGCGTCCAGTTCCTCGGTGACGCGCATCACGCCGAGTTGCGCCGTGATTGCCGATCCGGAGCGTCCCGCCACCAATACCGCTGCAATTACCGGGCCGAGCTCGCGGATGATGCCCATGCCGAGCAGGTTGATGATGAATATGTTGGCGCCGAACGCTTTCAGCTGTTCGGCCGAAAGATAGGACAGCACCACGCCGATCAGAAAACCCACCAGGGCGGTGATGCCCAGCGCCTGGGTGCCGACGCGGAACACACTGGCGGAGATTTCGCGCCACGGGCCGCGCAGCGGATGGCGCAGAAGGCCGATGGAGTCGATCAGGATCTGTCCGATCAGCTGTGAAACACCCAGCAGATGCTCGGTCGTGAGCATGATCGCCTCGCCCAGCGCGCGTACCGGGCGCAGCGCATCGAACGGTGTAGGAAGCGCGGCAGGCGCGGCGGAATCGAGATGGGAGAAGAACGCCGCGTGCGCTTGCGCCAGAGCGAGTTGGACCGGGCGCCGCTTGCCCCATGCCTGCCAGATCAGCAGCGCGCCGATGTGGTCCAGGCGCTGGATGCGCGACAGGTCCCAGTGCATGCCCGGGTCGGACGCCAACTGCACCAATTGCGATTGCAGCCCTCTCGCGCGCGACTCGAGCGCGCGAATGTCCCAGGCGCCGGTCAATGCCACCGTCTGCGCGCCGTCCGCAGTGCGAGTCTGCCTGACTTCCGGGTCTGAAACGGCTGGCGCGGATACCTGTTGCATGTTGTTGTTTGCGATCGCGGCGCTGGTGTTCGCCGTCCGTCCCTGAGCGAGACAGGCAAGCTACCAGTTTTACCCTGATTTTTCAACGTAAACGCTCGAACAGGCGCGCAATTACCATGGCGGCACGTCATGTAGTACGATGCCGTCTGAACGCAGGTTGAAGCAGGATGCAGCCGGGGAAACCATGCCGGCGCGCGAGACGACAACTTAGACGAGTGACCATGAAGTTTCTGATCGTAGACGACGACCCGATCATTCTGCAGCTGATGCAGGCGGTGCTGGAGGAGGGTGGGCACAGTGTGAAGGCCTACGGCTCCAGCGTGCAGGCGTTGCGGGAAATCCCGGTGGTCCGGCCCGAATGTGTTATCAGCGACGTCATCATGCCGGAAATGGACGGCTTCGAGCTGTGCCGGGAAATCCGCAGCCGGCCGGATCTGGCGGCGATAAAAATCATCATGTGTTCGTCGAAATCCTATGATTTCGACCGCCGCCGCGCAAAAGAGCTCGGCGCCGACGGTTACATCGTCAAGCCGATCCAGCGTGAGACCTTGCCGGGCTTGATTGCCGAAATTCTGTCGGAAAAAGTAACGGTGAGCTATTGGGGCGTGCACGGCACGCTTCCGGTACCGGGACCGGGTACGCTGCGCTACGGCGGCAATACATCCTGCGTCAGCGTGGAGATCAACGGCGAACCGCTGTATGTCTTCGATTGCGGCTCCGGTATCAAGCAGTTGTCCGATCACCTTACCGCGACAAAGGTGCAGAGGCTGTCGGCGCGCGTTTTCATCTCGCATACGCACTGGGATCATATCAACACCGTTCCGTTTTTCGGGCCGCTGTATGTGCGCGGCAACCAGATCGAACTGTTCGGTCCCTATCAGGGCGATCTGACCATAGAGCGTGCGATCGCGGCGCAGATGGAAAGCGTGTATTTTCCGGTGACCATCCGGGAATTCGGGGCGCGGCTCGTATTCCGCGATTTGCGCGAGGAGACGCTGAATTTTGGCAACGTCCGTATCGATACGATCCTGCTCAAGCACCCCGGCTACTGCCTCGGTTACCGGCTCACCTGTCATGGCCGTTCCATCTGCTATATCACCGATAACGAACTCTATCTCGCGGCCGATCCGCGCTACGACCTGGCCTACGTCGAACGGCTGGCGAGCTTCATCAGCGGCGCGGATCTGCTCATTACCGATACCACCTATCGCGACCACGAGTATCCAACCAAGGTGGATTGGGGCCACTCCTGCGTGAGCGAGGTCGCGGACCTGGCGGCGCGCGCCAAGGTCAAGCGACTGCACCTGTTCCATCACGATCCGGACCAGAGTGACGACGATATCGATCTCAAGCTGAAGGAAACCAGGGAAGCCCTTACGCGCCTGGGCTCCAACGTGGTGTGCGAGGCGCCGAGCGAGCGCTCGAAACTGATTCTCTAGCGGGCTGAAAGGCAGCATCCTGACCATAGGCCCGGCGAAACAGCCGGCGATTTCGTATAGAATTGCGCCACTCGCCCCGGTAGCTCAGTGGATAGAGCGGCCCCCTCCTAAGGGGCAGGTCG
>QYQC01000133.1 GCA_007280315.1 Betaproteobacteria bacterium
CAAACGCGGCCTAACGCGCGAATCCGCACGCAAGCAAAAGCCGCACACCGCAGCACGTCGGCGGCAGTGCGTTGTTAGACGTCATCATCGGAGATGAGGCGCCGACCGAAGCTCACGACATCATCCTGCGTGTAACCGAGCTTGCGATAGAACCCGGTCGCCTCGGTATTCGAAGAACGAATCTGGAGGTTTATCTTGGGGCAGCCGCGCGCGATCAACAGTCGTTCCGCTTCCTGCATCAGCATGCGACCGCAGGACTGTCCCCGTAGCTTTGGCGCGACGGCCAGGTAATAGACCCAACCGCGATGCCCGTCGAACCCGACCATGGCCGTGCCCACGAGCGTATTCTCGTGGATCCCCACAAGAAAGAGTTCGGGTTGTTGCGCAAGCTTTCGTGCGATATCGCGACGCGGGTCATTCCAGGGTCGGGTCAGGCCGCATGCCTGCCACAGCGCGATAACCGCCGCTTCGTCGTCAGGTTCGTAGGCGCGAATTCTCATTAGCTTCATGATCGCCGGCGATTTAGTCAACGGCGTACTGTTGCAAACGCCAATTTCACCGCGACACTTCCGCTGCGCACGCTGACGGCATAGAACAACCACGATAATCGCCGCGCCCCCTGCATGCAAAGGTTCGACAGGAGCCCGCTCAAATCAGCGGGTCCCATCCTTGTACTCTATGCTCCAGTGCGTGCCGTCGCAGAACGGCTTGTTTTTGGACGCGCCGCAACGGCACAGCGTGTAGTGTTCTGTTGACGCACCCTGCGCCCAGGATTGCTCAAGCAATAGAGCGCCCCCAACGACGGCGTAGGGGCCGTCCTTGGTCACTGTGATCGCCGCCTCACGCTGTTGATCTCCGCCCTCGACTCCCTCAAGCGTGTAGCTCAGCGCCCCCGACGGACAACTGCGGACTGCCTCAATGATCGCCTCGGCCGCGCCACTGGCAGGGTCGATCCACGGTTCACTCTTGTACTTGAACACCGATCCAAGACCATCGGTACAGCGTCCCGCATGGGCGCAGACCGATCGGTTGTCGTGAATGGTGATGCCTTTGGCTTGGTAGCTCTCCCGCCTGTCCGCGCTCGGATCGGCAAGGTTAGCGCCGGAAAAGCCGTTCTTCTTATGCGCGCCATCGCAGAACGGCTTGTTCGCCGAGCCGCCGCAGCGGCAGAGCGCCATGACCGGCTTGGCTTCAATTCGGTCCCCGCGCCAATCCCTGAGATCCTCGAGATTCCTGACGAGATATGGACCATCCTGCTTGCACTCGATTTCGGGCCGTTCGCTCATCCTGGAGTTCCTTTTGCTGTTGTTGGAAAAACGTCGTCTAAGGCAACGCCCGGCGGCGGCCCGCTGCGGCGGCAGGAAATGGTACGCCGCTTTCGTTCAATGCGCACCAGCAACCGTTGCAGCGACCGTTGGCCCTGATGCGCGGCGACGGGCGACAATTCATCGTGCTCCAGCCTGCTCAAGCGCGCGCACCATGGCTCCATTTCCCAGCGAACGCAGAAAAAATTACCTGGCCTCACGGTACGCATAGCCGAAGTCGATCGGCGGCGATGTTACCGACATGTATACGAACGCGTCGTTCCCGGTGTTCTCGAAACCGTGAATGTCTCCATCCGCAAACCGGGCGACTTCACCTGCGGAAAAGCGCCGTCGTTCGCCGCCGGCAAGCAGGAGATCGCCCGATCCGCTCACGGCGACCCAGACCTGTTCGGACGCCTTGTGTGCATGAGGTGGTTGCACCGCGCCCGGCTGTAGGGTGACGCGGGTAATCGTCAACCTCGAGGAACTCGAATTGTGGGGGGACAACAACTGGAGTGACGTTACTCCGGGATTCGAGAGCGCGCGAATTCGGTCTGCAGTGATGAATTCCATACAGTGATCCTCAGGTGGTCTAACCATCAAGCGCAGCATCGTTGCTGATCCACGTCCGTTGGCGCCTCCGGTCGGACGACCGGCCTAGTCTACTTTGGCGTGCCCCTTGAAAAACTCCCAGATGACGTCCGTTGCCCTGAGTTTTGTGGCGTTCCTTCCCGCCAGGCTTTCCGGCAGGGCGGACTCTCCACCGGGCCAATGATGTCCGTGACCTTCAAGCGTGTAGGCGACCACCTCCGATCCTTGTTCGCAAGGACCGTAGCCGACTGCTTTCACGCCGCCTTCGTCGCGCCGCGACTTCGGTTCCGACGGACAGCCGAGCGCCTGGGCCCATCGCTGGATCATGTCGCGCGTCGGCGGCTTCGTGCCGAAGGTCTTAAGCCCTATTTTCACCTCACCGCCGCCGATCGGATTGAGCGGGTCTGCGGTCCCGGTGAGGTAAAGCAGCGAGATCGGGTGGCCGAGCTTCGGCGGATCGGCGGCCCAGTCCGCGCCGGCCACGGGTGCAATTGCGGCGACCCGATCGGACAGTTCACGACCGATCCTGAAACTCATCGAGGCACCGTTCGAGAATCCTGTGACGAAAATGCGTTGGCGGTCCAGCGCGAAGCGCGCTGCGAGATCGTCGAGCAACGCACGTACAAAACCAACATCGTCCACGTTCCGTTCCACCGCGCCAATATTTAACCGGCCGGAACCGTCATTCCAGGTTTGCGGGTTATGGAGAAACCGGCCCGGTCTGGAAGGATGCGGGGACGTCCCCTCGGGGAACACCGCAAGAAAGTTCTCCTCGTCAGCGCTCGCGGTCCAGCCGTCTCGCATCGCAGATCTGGCAGTTCCTCCCGCGCCATGGAATACCACTACGACCGGCCAGTTTCCGGCCGGATTGTAGGTTCGCGGAATATGAATGACATAGCGCCGGTTCGCACCGTTCACGGAAACCTGGAAAGTATGGGGTCCGGCGGATAGGTTCTTGAATGCCGCTTGATCCTGCACGTTCTGGGCTGCGCGCGCATGCCCGTACAGGAACGGGAGCACCATCAGGACCGCTGCAACGCTTCGACCGGATGGAATCATTCCAGGCACGATTTGTCCGTACGACGTTTCCGGTAGCCAGTCTGCCGAAAGCGGGTCCGGTTGACCAGCGGTTTAGATTCCACCGCGCGTCTGCGCCGACCAACTGTACTTGACATCGTCAAGTTTCCAATTGGGCTCGAAACCGCGTTCCACAACGACGAACCCGTGCTTCTCATAGAACGCGCAGGCCCGGACATTGCGGGTAAATGTGTAGAGCCAAAGGCTGCCTGAGGATCGTTCCTTCGCCAACCCTAACAGAGCGGACCCGATGCCCTGGCGATGGAAGCCGACTTGTACATGCAACTGGCAAACCGACTCTCTCGATGCGGCCATGAATCCAACGAGCCGCGAATCGAGAAGGGCGAGTGTGACCTGGTTGGCTGGTAAAACCTGGGAGAGGAAGTATTCGCGTTGCTCCGATAATGGATGCGGATCGGTCACGCCGACACCAAACTCAAACGCCTCGCGCCATAGACGGACCAAAGGTTCGAGGTAGGAGGCGTCGTATTCGACAAGCGTGGCCGACATTGAACGTTTCCTCGGGAACTTAACCTGTGAGTTCACCCGCGCGCAAGGACGGCAGGCCGTAACACGTCGGGCGAATCGAGAGGTTAATCCACGGCCTCGCGGATTTCATGACGCATGACGACAACGGCCGCCGTGGACTCGTCGCAGTGCACATGTTTTTTCTCCGTGACCGGAACATACCCTGCCTGACGGTAGAACTCAACGGCGTTGAGCGAAGCATCGAGTGTGATGGCCTTGATCCCGCGCTCTGCTGCCATTGCTTCAAGTGCGCGCAAAATTCTTAGTCCAACCCCCTGCCGCGAGTGTGAAGGATAGACGTAGACACCGTCAATATGCGTGGCTTCCTGGTTCAACAGGCCAAACGCAACCACCACGCCTTCCATCTCTTCAACAAGCATTGCCTGCCGTTCAATCGACGCGCGGTATGTCGCGGCGGTTCGCGAAGCGCACCACCCATCGATTTCGGCTTTCGGATAGTGCGACGAAGCCAGCACTCGAATCGCAGCCATGCGAACCTGCATTATTTCAGATGCATCAGAGGCCAATGCGAGTCGGATCATTTAACTGCGGGCTAACAATGAATGGGTCCCCCAGGAGGGGATTTACCCGGCGCCAAGCGTGGTGCCCAGGGCAGGCAGCGTATCCTCAAGTTCTTGATTCCTCAACCCCGTCGACCGATACAACCCCTCTACGTTCGCGCAGAAACGAAAACTATCAGGATATGACCTGCAATGGACTCCTCGGGTCATTTTCGCCCAGTCCAGGGAGCGCCGGTGTGGAAATGCAGGTCTTCGCGCTAGGTCCGCAAGAAGTTGAACTCCAGCTCCGGCTTTCTGCCGCTGACGATATCCGCAATAGCCGCGCCCGCGCCACAGGCCATGGTCCATCCCAGCGTCCCGTGTCCGGTGTTCAGATAAAGGTTGGGGTAGGACGTGCGACCGATGCAGGGCACGCCGCCGGGCGTGGCCGGTCGCAGACCGGCCCAGAACTGCGCTTCATGCGGCCGACCGGCCCGCGGGAAAAGCTCGAAGGTGCGCGCAACGATTGCCTTGCAGCGGACTTCGTTGATTGCCGTGTCGTAGCCGGCAAGCTCGGCGGTGCCTGCCACGCGCAGGCAGTTTCCCAGGCGCGACATGACCAGTTTGTTGGCGCCGTCGCTAATACTCATCTGTGGCGCCACGTCGCCAGGGGCCAGTGGAAGCGTGATCGAGTAACCTTTCAGCGGATACACCGGGATTGAAATACCCATCGGCCGCAGCAGCAGGGGACTGTAGCTGCCCAGGGCCACGACATAGGCGTCGGCTGTGATCGAGTCGCCCGTGCCCAGGCGTACGCCCAGTACGCGCCCGCCACTGCTTTCGATGCCCGCGATGTGGCTGCCGCAACGAAACTCGACACCGCGACGCGCGCACATCCGCGCTAGTTCCTGCGTGAACTTGTGGGCATCGCCGGACTCGTCTGCCGGCGCCCACACGCCGCCGGCGATGGTCGCTGCACGCTCAGACAACGCCGGCTCCAGTTCTATGCAGTCGGCGGCACTCAGCACGCGCAGATCGATCCCGTGCGCCTGTTCCACCCGCGCCGCCGCGATCGCCTCGTCCAGTGCGCGCCGGTCCTGAAACAGACGCAGGATGCCGCGCGCCTGGCGCTCATATTCGATTCCGGTTTCGTCTCGCAGCGCCTGCAGCTGCGCCCGGCTGTAGCGGTTGATGGCGGCAATCTGCGCCGCGTTGGCGCGGCTGCGTGCAGGCAGGCATTCGCGCAGAAACGAGAGACCCCAGATCCATTGACGGGGGTCGGCGCGCAGGCGAAACAACATGGGCGCATCCTCGCGCCCCAGCCATTTAAGTATCTGCCTTGGCGTCGAAGGATTGGCCCAGGGCTCGGCGTGACTGGTCGAAATCTGCCCGCCGTTGGCGAAGCTGGTTTCCGCCGCCGCCGAATCCTGGCGATCGATCAGCGTTACCTCATGTCCGGCGCGCGACAGATACCATGCGCTCGACACGCCGACGACACCGGCGCCCAATACTGCGATTTTCATGTTCAGTGTGGTCGCGCGCGCTCAGACCCCGCCGAGGCATCCCGTCGCTTCACCGCCGACCGGAATCAGCGGTTCGACATCGTTTCAGCCCGGGAAAGCGACGACATCCTGGCGCTGTTCACCCAGGCCCTGGATGCCGAGATTCATCACGTCACCCGCCTTGAGCCAAACCGGTTCGGGTTTCATCCCCATGCCCACTCCTGGCGGCGTGCCAGTCGTAATGATGTCGCCGGGCATCAGCGTCATGTACTGGCTCACATAAGACACCAGTTTCGCTACGCCGAAAATCATGGTGCGCGTGTTGCCCTTCTGCATGCGCCGGCCATTCACGTCCAGCCACATGTCCAGATTCTGCGGATCGCGGATTTCGTCGGTGGTCACGAGCCACGGGCCGATGGGACCGAAGGTATCGCAGCCCTTGCCCTTGTCCCACTGGCTCGACTGCAGCTGGAACGCGCGTTCGGACACGTCATTTACCACGCAGTAACCGGCGACATAATCGATCGCCTTGTCTTCGGCGACGTATTGCGTCTTCCTGCCGATGACCACGCCCAGCTCCACCTCCCAATCAAGCCGGGTCGAATTCCTGGGGATGATGACCTTGTCGTTCGGGCCGGTAATGCAGGTGGTGGCTTTCATGAACACGATAGGTTCGGGCGGGATGGCCATGTTCGCCTCGCGCGCATGGTCGGCATAGTTGAGGCCGATGGCGATGAATTTCGAAATTCCGACGTAAGGAACGCCCAGACGCGGCTCCCCTTTCACCAGTGGCAGCGTCTCGGCCTTGATTTTACGCAACTTTGCCAGCCCTGACGGCGAGATCGTCCCCTGGTCGATTTGCTCTACCACGGCAGACAGCTCGCGGATGTTGCCCTGAGCATCGATCATGCCCGGCTTCTCGAAACCATTCTTACCGTAACGACAAAGTTTCATGTTTTCTCCGTTTCAAGGGACCCGGACTGAATAGCGGGGTGTTTTGCCTGACAATTTTTGGTATTTTACTTAGCAATCGCGAAATTCCCAACTGTTTCGATGGAATCTCCCTCGGTTGCCCGGGTCAATCGATCACCATCCCGATTCAGCCTGCCATCTAAGCACCCGCGCCACAAAGGTTATTTGCCTGACTGACACCGGAAAAGCGCACGCACTGGTGTTAGACCGTCATGCCGCCGTCCACCGAGAATGTGGTCCCCGTAGCGAAGCTGGATTCGTCGGAGGCAAGATAAATGAAAAGGGGCACCATATCGTCCACCGTACCCAACCGCCCCATTGGCTGGCGCGCGATGAAATCCTTGCGTGCCTGCACCGGATCGGGCAGCGCGTTGATCCGGTCGGCAAGCGAAGGCGTATCGATCGTGCCCGGACATACCGCATTGCAACGAATGCCCTGCTTGACATAGTCCGCAGCGATTGCCTTGGTCAAACCGATCACCGCTGCCTTGGAAGTGCCGTAGACCAGACGATTGGGCAGGCCGCGCATGCTCGAAGCAATCGACGCCATGTTGATGATCGAACCGGCTTTCTTTTCCAGCATTCCGGGCAGAAAAACGCGCGTCACGAGATACATGGAACGCACGTTTACGTTCATGCTGAAATCCCAATCCGCAGGCGTGCAATCGAGGATGCTGCCATGGTGCACGTAGCCGGCGCAATTGAGCAGCACGTCGATACTGCCGACTTCCGCGGCAAGCTTGGCGATCGCCTGCTCGTCGGTGGCATCCAACTGGCGTGTGCTGATGCCGGCGACGCCGGCCAGTTCGTCCAGCGGCCCGGATTTCAGGTCGGTGGCCCAGACTTTCGCGCCCTCGCGCGCAAACGCAACCGCCGCCGCCTTGCCCATGCCCTGCCCTGCAGCGGTGATGAACGCGATTTTTCCTGCAAGTCTGCCGCTCATTTCGTACTCCTTCGTTTGATTCAAGAAATTCCGCGCCCGCAACATTCCGGCCCGGCCGGAACAACGTCGGGTGTTGCGTTGCAGCACCGGACGCCGCGCTTGTCCGCTTGCTCGCGGCGGCTGAAAATTGGTCTGACCACTTGACCAAAGTGTAGCGCGGCCGCTATGCTCACGTCCACCATTGCGCACGCCGAGAACCGTCCATGCCGCTGCAAGTGCTCGAGCCGCGCCGCCTCTACCGCCAGATCGCAGATCAGATCAGCGTACTCATCAATGAGGGCGAATACACCGAAGGATCGCGCTTGCCGGCGGAGCGCGATCTGGCCAGGCAGCTCGGCGTTTCCCGGCCTTCGGTGCGCGAGGCACTGATCGCGCTCGAAGTCGAGGGACTGCTCGACGTGCGCGTCGGCTCCGGTATCTACGTGACACATCCGGAAAATCGGCGTCAGCGCGATGCACTTCAGGGCGATTCCGGCCCGTTCGAGGTGATAAGGGCGCGCTGGCTTATCGAGAGCGAGTGCGCGGCGCTTGCAGCCAGGAACGCAAATCCGGCGCAACGGCGTGCGGTACGCGAGGCACACGCCGACATGGTCAGGGAAAGCAAGCGCGATCACAACCCGCTGGCCGCGGACCGGAAGTTTCATGTGAGCATCGCCGAAGCGAGCGGCAACAGCGCGCTGGTGCTGGTGGTGCAGACATTGTGGGACCAGCGCATGGGGCCGCTGTACCGCAGCCTAGAGCGCAAGCTCGAGTACCCGAAAATGGCGGCTGAAACCGTGAGCGAGCATCAATTGATCCTGAGTGCGATCGTGCGTCGGGTTCCGCGAGACGCGCGCAGCGCGATGCGACGCCACATGAACCAGACGCACAATCGATACATAAAGGAATGGAGCGCAGGTAACTAATCATGGCTGCAGTCAATCTGAAAGGCGTATTCAAATCCTTCGGCACCACCCGCGTCGTCCATGGCGTGGACATATCAATTGCCGACGGGGAATTCTGCGTGCTGGTCGGGCCTTCGGGCTGCGGCAAATCCACGCTGTTGCGCATGATCGCCGGCCTCGAGGAAATCTCGGGCGGCGAGATCGAAATCGGCGGGCGCGTGGTGAATCAGGTGCCGCCGAAGGAGCGCGACATCGCCATGGTGTTCCAGAACTATGCGCTCTATCCGCACATGACCGTGTTCGACAACATGGCATTCTCGATGAAACTCGCCGGCGAAACCCGCGAGAGGATGCGCGAACGGGTCGAGGTGGCGGCAAACATTCTGGGGCTGATGGAGTACCTCGAGCGCTATCCGCGCCAGCTCTCCGGCGGCCAGCGCCAGCGCGTGGCCATGGGCCGGGCGATCGTGCGTGATCCGCAGGTGTTTCTGTTCGACGAGCCGCTGTCAAACCTGGACGCCAAGCTCAGGGTACAGATGCGCACGGAAATCAAGGAGCTGCACCAGCGGCTCACCACAACCTCCATATACGTCACACACGACCAGATCGAAGCCATGACCATGGCCGACAAGATCGTAGTGATGAACGCCGGAAAAACCGAACAGATCGGTTCGCCGCTGGAGCTCTACGATAATCCGGCCAACTTGTTCGTGGCCGGTTTCATCGGCTCGCCGGCGATGAATTTTCTCAACGGCAAACTGGTGAAGGGCGCAAGCGGCATGCAGGTGCAGATGGCCGACGGCCTGCTGCTGCCGGCGCCGGGCACGAAGGCGGAGGAAGGTCGCGACGTCGTGGTAGGGGTTCGTCCCGAGCACCTGCTGGTCAGATCCGACGGCGTACACGCCGAAGTCGTGGTGGTCGAACCCACCGGCGCCGACACGCAGATCTTCTGCAAGGTCGGCGGCACCGAGGTCACCGCGGTCGTGCGCGAACGCCATGAATTCAAGCCGGGACAGTCGATTCGGCTGTTTCCGGAACTTACCTTCCTGTTTGATCCGTCAAATGGGATGCGACTGTAAGACTGACGCAATTACCAAAGGAGGTATGTGACTATGAGCAACATCGATCGTCGTAATTTTTTGAAAATATCTGCCGGTCTCGCGGCGGGCGCCGCCACCGGTGACCTGCTCGCGCAGGGCAAGAAAGCGGCCGCCGGGCCGACACTCAATCTGAAACCCGAGAAAGGCGCCAAGCTGCGGGTGCTTCGCTGGAAGCGTTTCGTTCAGGGCGATGAAGACATGTGGCTGGCGAACACCAAGAAATTTACCGAAAAAACCGGCATCGAAGTCCGCGTGGACAGCGAGGGCTGGGAAGACGTGCGCCCCAAAGCGGCGGTGGCGGCCAACATCGGCAGTGGGCCCGACATCATCATCAGCACTTTCGAGGATGCACACCAGTATCCGGACAAACTGGTCGACGTCACCGACGTCGCCAACTACCTCGGCGCCAAATACGGCGGCTGGTATGACGCCGCCATGGCATATGGGACTGCGCATGGCAAGGGCAAGCAGTGGATCGCGCTGCCCATGGGCTGCGCCGGCAATGCACTGGTCTACCGCGAAAGCCACGTGAAGGCCGCGGGCTTCAGCACTTTTCCCAAGGATATGGATGGATTCCTGAAACTGATGCAGGCGCTGAAGGCCAAGGGCACGCCCGGCGGATTCGCGCTGGGCAATGCCACCGGCGACGGCAACACCTGGACCCACTGGCTGGTGTGGGCATTCGGCGGCAAGATGGTCGACGAGAAGAACAACGTCGTGATTAACAGCCCGGAGACCATCAAGGCGCTCGAATATGCGAAGGAACTGTATGCGACCTTCATCCCGGGCACGCTGTCCTGGCTCGACCCGAACAACAACAAGGCCTTCCTAGACAGCCAGATCAGCCTCACCTGCAACGGCATCTCGGTCTACTACGCCGCGAAGAGTTCGCCTGACGCCAAGTTGAAGGAAATGGCGCTGGACATCCAGCACGCCAACATGCCGATCGGCCCGATCGGCCGGCCGACGGAACTGAACCTGATGTTCCCG
>QYQC01000059.1 GCA_007280315.1 Betaproteobacteria bacterium
CGGTAGGACATCAGGGCGAGCAGCGACAGCACCAGCAGCGCGGAGAGCAGTTCGACCAGCGTGAAGCCGCGCGCGGACTTCATCGGCCCGATCCGGGCACGTTGACGATGAATCCGGCGAGGTGTGCCAGCGAGTGCGTTTCTGTGCTGCCGGCGAAGACACGCACGTCGACGCGGCGGAAAGCCGGGTTGGGCGTGGAGATGACTTCCTCGCGCCAGCCGAATTCGAGGCCACCCTGGCGCGCCGTGCCGCGCGCGATGCCCAGCGGCAGCCAGTCGGCGCGGGCGCGATGCTCCGCCAGCATATTTTCCGCCACCCAGCCTGCAAGCAGGCGCGAACGCAGCTCGTCTGCGTTGCTCGTGCCGACACCGGCGGCGCGCAGCGCCGACATCAGCGCGATCGAGACGATGGCGAGTGCAACCAGAACCTCGACCAGCGTAAAACCTTTGCGTTTAGCGCAGCGCGATCTGGCCATCGGACCTTGCCTCACCCGGCACCACGCGCACGTCCCCGACTGGAGATCCGGTAACCGAATAACGTTCTACGCCGAGCGACATGGCGATGGCAAACGCGAGCGACGAGCCGTGGGCGGCGAATTCCAGTCGCATCGAGCCCTGTGGCCGCATGTTCTCCACGCGAAAGCCCGCAACCGCTACGCCCTGCGGCAGGGTTCGCGCGCGCAGCAGATCGCCGTCGCGGATTTCCGCCCAGCCGGTGCTGGGATCGAGGCGCCAGAACCGGTAGCCCGATTCGTCGGCGGTCCACGCGATGGATTTGCCGCTGAGGCGGGCTTCGGTCGCGGCGTAGTCGAGCAGTTGTGCCAGGCGCTCCGACTCGAGCCGCAGCACGGCGCGGTCGTCGGGCCGGGTAATGGTGCTGACCAGACCGACGAAAAGGCCCATGATCATCAGCACCACCAGCATTTCAATCAGGGTGAATCCCCGGCTCGGTCCCGGGGCGGTCGCGCGGTTTCCCGACGCGTTACTCGTGCTGGCTAACATTTACCGCTCATGTGCTTGCGTCTTATCGGTCCTAAAGATTCCAGGAACCGATATCGGCATCGTTGCCCTCGCCGCCGGGCGCACCGTCGGCGCCGTAGCTGAAGGTATCGATTTCGCCATGTATGCCCGGATACAGGTACTGGTAAGCATTGCCCCAGGGGTCTCTTGGCAGCCTCTCGATATAACCGCCCGGCTTCCAGTTGAGCGGAATCGGTGCAGTGGTCGGTTTGGCGAGCAGTGCCTGCAGCCCCTGCTCCGTCGTCGGGTAGCGCTGATTGTCCAGCCGGTACAGTTTCAGCGCCTGCATCAGGCTCGCTATGTCCTGCTTTGCCGCGATCACCCGCGCCTCGTCGGGGCGGCTGATGATTTTCGGTACTACCAGGGCGGCGAGTATGCCGAGAATGACAACGACTACCATTATTTCGAGCAAGGTAAAGCCACGTTGCCCGCGAATCCTGATCAGCATGGTCCCGTCGTCCTTGTCAAAATTGGCGCTCCCGCGACTCGGCAGCGCCCACTTCCATTATATAATGCTTCGACATATGCATCGGGCTGTCTCGAACGGGACGGATGTGATTCGTGCTCCGATGTATCTGGCCGATTACTGCGCCCGGCCTATACTGTTTCCAGCGCGCGAATGGCGATAGGCGAAGAATGCAGGCGCTCCTGTTTGGTCGATCCGGTCTGGCGCAAACGCTGCTGGTATCGCTACTGACGCTGGTCGCGGTAGCAGTGCTGGGCGCGGTGCTTGCGTACTGGACCTGGGCCTGGTTTGCCCCGCGCGCAGAGCCGCGCGCGCAGGCAACCGCGGCGCAAGGCGGCAGCGTCGCATCCGCCGGCGCGATTTTCGGCAACGTGCCGCGCGCCCAGGTAGCAGCGCCAACCGGAATAGCCATCAGGCTGCTAGGCGTAGTCGCTGCCTCGGCTGGCCGGCGCGGCTACGCGGTGGTGCAGCTTGAAGCGAAACAGATTCTGGCGGTGCACGAAGGCGAGGACATCGCCCCCGGCATACGACTGGCCGAGGTTCATCCGGAGCAGGTCATCCTGGAGCGCAACGGGGTGCGCGAAACGCTCGCATGGCCGCAGAGAAAAGGCTACGTTGACCCGTCCGCGCAGGCGGCGCAGGCGGCGCAGGCGGCTGCCGCGAAAGTGGCGGGCGCCGCAGGCCGGCGCAATGAACGTGAATAGAACGCATGATTTTCAAGTGAAGTCGTCATTGCAGATTCAGTACGTCCTTGAGGAACTTTCATGAAGCATTGCCGCTTGTTGCGAACAGGTTTTCTGTGGCTGGCTGTTTTGATTTCGAGCGGCCCCGCGTGGTCCGCCGACACCGCCCCGGCGGAGGGCCCCGGCGCAAAGGCGGCGGCGCGACCGAGCGGCCCCGATGTGGTTACGCTCAATTTCGTCAACGCCGATATCGAGGGCGTGGTGAAGGCGGTAGGTGAAATCACCGGCAAGAACTTCGTTCTGGATCCGCGCGTCAAGGGCACGGTCAACATCATTTCGGCCAAGCCGATGTCGCGCGCCCTGGTGTACCAGGTGTTCCTGTCGGCGATGCGCCTGCAGGGCTTCAGCGCGGTCGAGGAGCGGGGTCTGGTGATGATCGTCCCCGAGGCCGAGGCCAAGGCGCACCGCAGCCCTACGCTGGCGCCGGAGGAGCGGTCGCGCGGCGGTGGCGATATCATCCAGACGCAGGTGTTCCGGCTGAAGCACGAATCGGCGAATCTGCTGGTGCCGGTTTTGCGCCCGCTGCTCACCACCAACAACAGCATCACCGCCTACCAGAATAACAGCACGCTGGTCATTACGGACTACGCGAGCAACCTGCAGCGCATTGAAAAAATCATCGACTCGATCGACCAGCCGAACGATTCGGATTCGATCATTCTCCCGCTTCAGTATGCCTCCGCGCTTGACGTTGCGCAGACCATCAGCCGCCTGATCGCCGACCCGGCGCAGGCCGCGGCCGATCCGACGCACCGCGTGACGATCAGCGCGGATGCGCGTTCGAACAGCGTGCTGGCGCATGCGGGCGACCGCTCGCGCCTGGTGCGGGTGCGCCAGCTGGTGGCGATGCTTGATACGCCCACCAGCGCAGGCGGCAATATTCATGTGATCTATCTGAAGAATGCCCAGGCGGTGAAACTGGCCGAAGTTCTGCGCGCGATCCATTCCGGCGATGCCGCGATAGGGCAGACGCCGAGCGCAGCGCCTGCGACCGGATCGTCGCCGCTGGGCCAGGCGCCCGCGGTTGCGCAAAGCAGCGCCAGCAGGCCCGGCATCGTGCAGGCGGATGCGGCGACGAATTCGATAATCATCACCGCCCCCGATGCGATCTACAATAATCTGCGCGCCGTGGTGGAGAAACTCGACGTGCGTCGGGCGCAGGTGTATGTGGAGGCGTTGATCGCCGAGGTCACCGCCGACAAGACGGCGGAATTCGGCATCCAGTGGCAGAATCTGACCGGTTTGGGCAAGAGCACCGCGCAGGGATTCGGCGGCACCAATTTCGGCACTGCCGCGCAGAATATCGCCGGTATCGCGTCGAATCCGGCCGCGGTGGGCCATGGCCTGAATATCGGCGTGGTGAAAGGATCGATCAAGCTCCCGGGCGTGGCCGGCGCCGAGATTCTGAACATCGGCCTGCTGGTGCGCGCGCTCGAGGCCGACGCCAACGCCAACATTCTGTCCACGCCGACGCTGCTCACGCTCGACAACGAAGAGGCGAAGATCGTGATCGGCCAGAATGTCCCGTTCATCACCGGCTCCTACGCCGTGTCGGCCGCCGCCACCACGCCGACACCGTTTCAGACGGTGGAGCGCAAGGACGTCGGATTGACGCTGAGGATCAAGCCGCAGATTTCCGAAGGCGGCGCGGTCCGGTTGCAGATTTTCCAGGAAGTGTCCAACGTGCTCGACAGCACCAATGCGTCCGGCGTGATCACGCGAAAACGCTCGGTCGAATCGACGGTGCTGGTCGATGACGGCCAGATCGTCGTGATCGGCGGATTGATCGAGGATTCGGTCAAGGACGGCGTCGAAAAAATTCCCGGACTGGGCGACATTCCTATACTGGGGGGGCTGTTCAAGTACAACACGCGCTCGCGCAGCAAGACCAACCTCATGGTGTTTCTGAAGCCGACGTTGATCCGCAGCGCAGCGAGCGCCGATTCACTCAGCAGCGATCGTTACGACTACATCCTGGGCGAGCAGGTCAAGGCGAGGCCGGCGCCAAGCGTTCTTCCCGACCTGGGATCGCCCAGTCTGCCGCCGCGCCAGAATGTGCCTGCGGCGGCAGCGGACAAACCCGCTGCGCCGAAATGATGAAACCGGCCGTCCCCTACGCCTTTGCCAAGGCCAAAGGCGTAGTCGTCACCGCAATGGGTGAGGGCATGGCGCAGGTGGCGCTGCGCAGCGGCGCCCATGCGGGCGCGCTCGCCGAACTGCGGCGAACGCTGGGCGTGCCGCTGCAGGCGCGGCGCATTAGCGCGGAAGAGTTCGACGAGCTGATTTCCACCCTGTATAACGGCGCCGAAGCAGGCGCCGCCGCACTGGCCGACGACCTGGCGCAGGACTTCGATCTGTCGCGGCTGCTGCAGGACATCCCCAGGGTCGAGGACCTGCTCGAAAGCCAGAACGACGCGCCGCTGATACGCCTGATCAACGCGCTGTTTACCCAGGCGCTGCGCGACGGCGCCTCCGACATCCACATCGAACCGTTCGAATCGCGCTCGGTGGTGCGCCTGCGCATCGACGGCACGCTGCGCGATCTGATCGAGCCGGCGCGTGCGCTGCACGGCGCCATCGTCTCGCGCGTAAAAATCATGGCGCAGCTCGACATTGCCGAAAAGCGACTGCCGCAGGACGGGCGGATCACGCTGCGGGTGGCGGGAAAACCGATCGACGTCAGGGTGTCGACGATTCCGACCGGCCACGGCGAGCGCGTGGTGCTGCGCCTGCTCGACAAGCAGGCCGGAAGGCTCGATCTGTCGCGCCTCGGGATGGCCGATGCAACGCTCGCCCACATCGACAAGCTGATCCGCGCGCCGCACGGCATCGTGCTCGTCACCGGTCCGACCGGTTCGGGCAAGACCACAACGCTCTATGCCGCGCTTTCGCGGCTGGATCCGAAGGCACTGAACATCATGACGGTGGAGGACCCGATCGAGTACGACCTCGACGGCATCAGCCAGACGCAGATAAACACGCGCATCGAAATGAGTTTCGCGCGCGCGCTGCGCACCATCCTGCGCCAGGACCCCGACGTGGTCATGATCGGCGAAATCCGCGATCTGGAGACCG
>QYQC01000254.1 GCA_007280315.1 Betaproteobacteria bacterium
CGAAATGAGTCACGCGGCGCTGGCACCCTGGCAGATGTGGGCCAGTATGTACGCCAATTTGTTCAGTCATCCTTTCAGCCCGCTCACGTACTCCCCCGGCAGCCGCAAGATTGCGGCGGGCAGCGAACTCTTCGTCCGTGTTACCCAGCGTTACCACAAGCCTCAATTCGGCATCCGCAAGGTCACGGTCGGCGACAAAACGGTCGCGGTCACCGAATCTGTCGCCGTCGACAAGCCGTTTTGCCGGTTGCTGCACTTTGGGCGCGATTTTGGTGCGCACCGCGCAGCGCGCAAGGGGCGTGCTGATCCCAAAGTGCTGCTGGTGGCGCCGCTGTCGGGGCATCACGCCACGCTGCTGCGCGATACCGTGCGCACGCTGCTGCGCGATCACGACGTCTATGTCACCGACTGGGTGGATGCGCGCATGGTGTCGCTGGCGCACGGGCCGTTTCATCTGGACGACTACGTTGACTACGTGCGCGAGTTTATTGCGTTCCTCGGACCCGAAGTGCACGTCATTTCGGTGTGCCAGCCGACGGTCGCGGTATTGGCCGCCATCGCGCTCATGGCCGAAGCGGACGACGCGGTCAAGCCGCGCACGATGGTGATGATGGGCGGGCCGATCGACGCAAGGCGCAGCCCGACCGCGGTCAACAACCTCGCGACGCAGAAACCGCTGTCCTGGTTCAAGAGCAACGTTATCCAGCGCGTGCCGGCGAAGTATCCGGGCGCGATGCGCCAGGTATATCCCGGTTTCCTGCAACACCTGGGTTTCGTCGCCATGAATCCGTCGCGCCATGCAGACGCCCACCACGACTTCTACAACCATCTGGTCGAAGGCGACGGCGACTCGGCCGCGGCGCACCGGCGCTTCTACGACGAGTACAACGCCGTGCTCGACATGCCGGCCGAGTACTACCTCGACACCATCAAGACGGTATTTCAGGATTTCGCATTGCCCAAGGGACGCATGTTCGTGCGCGGGCAGCTGGTGCGTCCGCAGGCCATCCGCAACACGGCGCTGCTTACCATCGAAGGCGAGCTGGACGATATTTCCGGAAACGGGCAGACCGAGGCCGCACACGGGTTGTGCACCTCCATCCCCGCGAAAAGTCGCGAGCACTATCTCGCCCCCGAGGTGGGGCACTACGGCATTTTCAGCGGCCGGCGCTTTCGTGAAACCCTGTACCCGCGCATCCGCGATTTCATCCGGCGGCACGCATAGGGCCATCGCTTGACCGGGTAGGCCGCGCGCCGGCGCCTAACTTGACCTACAATGCCCGTCCCATCCAAATGGGTTCGCAGCCTGGACCGATGAAGAGCGACGTGCCGGTCACTCTGCGCGGGGCCGTCGACGCAGCGGCCGCGCAAAGCGCGTTTTTTCAGCGTGCCAACACACTTTCGGCGGCATTCATGCGGCGCCGCGGGGCCGTTCTTGGGTTTTCGCTGATTGCGCTGGTGGCCATTGCGCTGGCTGACCTTTCCACCGGATACGAGCTTGCCTTGTCGTTGCTCTATATCGGTCCGGTCGCGGCCGCCACCTGGGTGTTCGGGTATCGCGCCGGCCTGGCGCTGTCGGTATTGGCAACCGCAGCCTGGCTGATTACGGACTTCTTTGCCGAGCACAATTACTCGCTTGCCATCTATCGTTATTGGGAAGGATTCATCCGGCTGGCTACGTTCGCCCTGTTCGCCCTGATCGTCGACCAGCTCAAACGCGCGCTCGCGCGCTCCGACAATCGAATGATCAAAGTGCTCGAGGGACTTGACGCGGCGGTCTGCGTCATCGATCCGGCCACGGGCGCCATCCTCTATTGCAACCGGCCATTCGACCTGGCATTCCCGGGTGACGCGCGTGGCCATGCGGCGCAGCGACTCCTCGAAGCCGCAGTCGTATTCGAGTCCGGGGACGGAACCGGCGAGGAACTGCCGCTCGGGGAGCGGTGGTTCCTGGTTCGCGGCCGCTGGCTCAACTGGACCGACGAACGGCCGGTGCTGCTTCTCAGCGCTACCGACGTTACCGCCCGGCGCGACGCCGACGCGCTCAATCGCGAAAGGGAGGCACGGCTGCAGGCTACGGCGCGCCTGGTCACAGTGGGCGAGATCGCGAGCTCCATCGCGCACGAGCTGAACCAGCCGCTGGCCGCGATCAGCAGTTACGTTCTTGGCGCCTTGCGCCGGCTGCGTGCGGGCCGGGCAGAGCCGCAGGAACTCGCCGGTGCGCTGGAGCAGGCGGGCGAACAGGCAGAGCGCGCCGGCCAGATCATCCGCCGGGTGCGCGATTTCGTACAATTGCGCCAGCCGGTGCTGGCCGCGCTGGACCTGAACGCGCTCGCCGCACGGGCGGCGTCAGCCGCGGCGCGCGAGGCCGAACGCAGTGGCGTGCGCATCGAATTGCAGCAGACGCCAGGACTGCCGCCGGCGCAGGCCGACGAGGTGATGATCGAACAGGTTATTCTCAATCTGGTGCGAAACGCCATGGATGCCATGGGTAGCGGCGTCGGCGCGGTTCAATCGGTAGAGATCATTACATCCCGCGGGGAGCGGGGCGCGCTGAAGGTGACGATCGCCGATCGCGGGCCGGGTGTGGCGGCGGAAATCGCCGGCCGGCTGTTTGAGCCGTTCTACACCAGCAAAGCAGACGGCATGGGGCTCGGACTCAACATCTGCCGCTCGATCGTCGAGTTCCACGGCGGCCGCCTGTGGACCACGCCGCGCGAGGGCGGCGGCGCGGAGTTTCACTTCACCGTGCGCGCGGCGCTGGACCGGTGATGACGAAGCCGGCGACCCTGGTGCATGTCATCGATGATGATGCGGCGGTGCGCAATGCACTGCGCTGGCTGTTCGAGGGCGAGAGCCTGATCGTGCAAACGTACGCGAGCGCCGAAGAGTTTCTCGCCACCTTCAGCAACGAGCTTCCAGGGTGCGCGGTCGTCGACCTGCGCATGCCGGGCATGTCCGGACTCGAATTGCAGGAGACGCTGGCGCGACGCCGCGTGCAGCTGCCGCTGGTTTTCGTGACCGCGCACGGCGACGTGTCTCTTGCGGTCATGGCGATGCGGCGCGGTGCCGTCGATTTCGTCGAAAAACCGTTTGCCGACGAGCGCCTTGTCGACGCCGTGCGGCGCGCGCTCGGCACACATGAGCGCCACCCGGACGGCGAAGAAGAGCCCGGGATCGTGCGTGCCCGGGCGGCGGGATTGAGTGCACGCGAGCGCGACGTGCTCGTGGCCGTGGTGGAAGGAAAGTCGAGCAAGGTGATTGCCGCCGAACTCGGCATCGCCACCAAGACCGTCGAAGCCCACCGCGCCCGCATCATGTCGAAGCTCGGCGCACGATCCCTCGCGGGTCTCGTGCGGCTGGTCGTGCGACACGGCCTGCTCGAACTGCCGCGTTCCTGAGCCGCTTGCCGCCGTTCTGCTCTCCCTCCAGTGTAGTGCGGCCGTCGGAAGCGGCCGGCCACGCGCGCCTGCCTTAAGTGTTTCCCCCTCATGACAGTCTGACCGCGCTGCTGCAGTATCGGCTCTCACTCGAGCCGATGCGGAGACCGTCTTGCTGCGAAAAATCATTTATGGAGTTGACGAGCTGAGCCGGACTGTCGGGCACGTTTTCTCCTGGTGCGTCGTCGTCCTCATCGCCGGAACGGTCTACGAAGTATTCATGCGCTACGCGCTCAACGATCCGACCGGCTGGGCGTTTGATCTGAGCTACATCTGCTACGGGGCGCTGTTTTTCATGGCCGGCGCCTACACCTTGTCTCGCGGCGGGCACGTCCGGTGCGACGTGTTCTACCGCCTGCTGTCGGTGCGCAGGCAGGCGTGGGTAGACCTGGTTCTATATGTCTTATTCTACTTTCCCGGAGTGCTCGCGCTGGTGAGTTACGGCTGGGCCGACGGCTTCGATTCGATGCGGATCAGGGAGTCGAGCATCAGCGGCCCCGCCGGGGTGCCGATTTGGCCGATGAAAATGCTGGTGCCGTTCGGTGCGGGACTGCTCACGCTGCAGGGCATCGCCGAGATGCTGCGCTGCGTCGTGTGCCTGCGTGAGAACGAGTGGCCGCCGCGTCTGCACGATGTCGAGGAACTCGAACTGCAATTGATACACCTTCACGCCAAGGGCGAACTTGCGCCTTCCGCCGGCGCTGCGGCCGCTGCGGCGGCGACCGCGGGAGGTGCGCAGTGAGCGCGCCGGTAATCGCGCTGGTGATGCTGGGGCTGTTCGTCTTTGTAATCATGATCGGTTTTCCGGTCGCGTTCACGCTGATGGCGATGGGTGTAATCTTTGGCTACTACGCCTATTTCCAGCCGCACCAGGCGCTGATGGACAACCGCGTGTTCGACCTGCTCACGACCAACACATTCAGCGTCATGAGCAACGACGCGCTGGTGTCGATTCCGCTGTTCCTGATGATGGGTTATGTGATCGAACGCGCAAACGTGCTCGACCGGCTGTTCAGCAGCCTGCAGATTGCTGCGCACCGTGTTCCGGCCTCACTCGCGGTGGCGACGCTTTTGACCTGCGCGCTGTTCGCCACCGCTACCGGCATCGTCGGCGCGGTAGTGACCCTGATGGGTCTGCTCGCATTCCCGCAGATGCTGAAGGCGGGCTACGACGTGCGCCTGGCTTCGGGCGTGGTCTGCGCCGGCGGCTGTCTCGGCATACTGATCCCGCCTTCGATCATGCTGATCGTCTACGCGGCGGCGTCGAGCGTTTCGGTGGTGCGCCTGTATGCCGGCGCCATGATTCCGGGGCTCCTGCTTGCGGGTCTGTACGTCGTCTACGTCGTGGTATTCGCCATGATCAGGCCGAGCGTCGCGCCGCCGCTGCCAAAAGGTGAGTCTGACGTGCCCATCCCCCAGATTCTGCTGATGCTGCTAAAGTCATTCTTTCCGCTCGCGGTGCTGATGTTGTCGGTGCTGGGCGCGATTTTTTTCGGAGTTGCGACGCCGACCGAGGCGGCATCGGTGGGCGCATTCGGTTCGCTGCTTCTGGCGGCAGGCTATCGTTCTCTGACCTGGCAAGGGTTCAAGGAGTCCGTTTATCTGACGGCGCGCACCTCGGCGATGGTGTGTTTCCTGTTCGTCGGTTCGTCCACATTTGCCTCCATCTTCGCCTATCTCGGCGGCGCGGAGATGATCAAAAACTTCGTGGTCGGCCTCGAGCTTTCGCCGGTAACCTTCATGATTCTGGCGCAGGTGATCATTTTTCTGCTTGGCTGGCCGCTGGAGTGGACCGAGATCATCGTAATTTTCATTCCGATCTTCCTGCCGCTGCTGCCGCTGTTCCACATAGACCCGCTGTATTTCGGCATCCTGGTTGCGATCAATCTACAGACGGCGTTCCTGTCACCGCCCATGGCGATGGCCTGCTATTACCTGAAGGGAATCGCACCGCCGAGAGTTACCCTGGTGCAGATCTTCAACGGCTGTTACCCGTTCCTGGGACTGATCCTGCTGACCATGGTTCTGGTCTATTACTTCCCGGGACTAGTCTATTGGCTGCCCAACCTGCTGTACGGATCGCGCTAGGCGCAGCGTCGCGCCGAGGAGGAAGAGATATGCGGATAAACACACTGACAGCTATCACCGCGTTTGCCCTGTTCATCGCATACTTCGGTCCTATCGTGATCAAGCTGCGGGACATCCCGCTGACGCTGGTAGTGATCGGTGGAATCGTGCTGGTGGCCGTCGATATCTGGCAGTCGCTTTCGGATAGTGCCGACTGACCGCGACGTTCAGTCAGGCCGTTTCCGGTTCAAAGTTGTTTGCGTACGCCCGAGCCGCGCAGCATGATCCTGTAGATCAGGAACACGCCCCAGCCGGCTGCGGCAATTGCAGCAGTCATTGGCACGGTGGTGCCGTCGTGCAGTCTGCCCACCGCGAACCCTACGCCCGCGCCAACGCTCATCTGGATGAAGCCCATCAGCGCCGCTGCCATTCCCGCCATTTTCGGAAACGGTCCGATGGCGCCGCCCATGGCATTGGGCAGGTTGATTCCGGTGGCGATCAGATAAAAAAACATCGGCAG
This sequence comes from Betaproteobacteria bacterium, assembly GCA_007280315.1. Lineage (GTDB taxonomy): Bacteria > Pseudomonadota > Gammaproteobacteria > Burkholderiales > SG8-39 > 2-12-FULL-64-23. Next base: position 6,028 of record QYQC01000254.1, read on the forward strand.
CAGCAGTGCGGCGAGGTTTTGCACACCGGCGAGCGCCAGGGCGAGCATCACGCTCCCGGAGGCGAGCGCGAGCAGCGTGCCGAATTCGAGCATGCGGTCGATGCCCAGCCGCACCGACAGCCGGCCTGCGGTCATGGTGCCGATGACATAGCCGAGCACGGTAACCCCGAACAGCATGCCGAAGCGCTGCGGTGACAGCCCCAGAACGGGGATCATGATGAAGGACGCGCCCGAAAGGAAGGCAAAAATTCCGGCGTAACCGCAGCTCAGGCACAGTGCATAGCCGACATAGCGCCGGTCGCCAAGCAGCGTGCGGTAATTCGCCAGCATCGGTTTCAATCTGGTTGCGCCAGGATCCGGATGGCGATTGGTTTCGTCTAGCAGCAGCCAGGCGGTTGCAAGCAGCGCGCTGCCGATACCGGCCAATAACGCAAAATTCGCGCGCCAGCCGAACCACATGTCCAGCGTGCCGCCTACGGTCGGTCCCAGAATCGGCGCCAGCGCGACGCCTGCGTGAATGTAACCCAGCATGCGCGCCGTGCCGCCCTCGCCATAGGTATCGCGCACGATGGCGCGTCCGACGACGGTACCGCCGCAGGCACCGATTGCCTGAACGAATCGTGCGACCAGCAGTATCGTCATCGAGTTCGCCAGCATGCAGGCCAGGCTTGCGCCGACGTAGAGGGCGCCGCAGACCAGCAGCACCGGTCGCCGGCCGTAGCGGTCGGAAACCGGACCCAGCACCAGTTGCGACAATGCAAATCCCGCCACGAACACCGACAGGGTAAGCTGCACCTCCGAGATGCTGCTGCTGAAGTAGCGCGAAAGACCGGGCAGCGACGCCAGGTAGAGATCGGTCGAAAGCGGCAGCAGCGCGAGCATTACCATGATGATGGCGACAAAACCCGCCGAGGATGGCGGCAGCTTCACTGGCGTTGCGCCTATTTGGGCGCGCTGTATCTGGCGACCTGCTGCTCGATCGCGCCGAACAAGGAATTACCCTCGGCATCGAGCATCTCGATGCGCACGCGGTCGCCGAATTTCAGATACGGCGTCGCCGGCGTGCCGCCGGAGATGGTTTCGAGCGCGCGCTTTTCGGCGATGCAGGCGGTGCCTGTGCTCTGATCCGCGTTGGACACCGTGCCCGAACCAACGATGGTGCCGGCCCCCAGCGGCCTGGTTCCCGCGGCATGCGCAAGCAGTCGCGGGAAATCCACGCTCATGTCCACGCCGGCGTTGGGGTGCCCGAGTTCTTCGCCGTTGACTAGGACCAGCAGCGGCAGGCTCAGTTTGCTTCCATC
>QYQC01000185.1 GCA_007280315.1 Betaproteobacteria bacterium
GCCTCGACGTTACCGAGGATGGCGTGGTGCCTGAGCACGCGCTCGTTGATACCGCGGAAACCCGCTTCGTCGGTGTTGAACCAGTTGAAGTCGCCGTTGAAACACAGGGTCACCGGTCCGGATTCCGCGCCTGCCATGGTTTCGATCGCGTCCAGCGCCTGGAGATTGCCGTACAGTCCGCCGATGACATAGAGGGTGTCGGCGGTTCGCTCCGGCGAGTCGGCGACGGCGCTTGGGCCATAACGGTAACGCGTCGGGCAGACCCGGCCAGGCGCGTCCATGCCGGACTTGTTCAAAGGCTGCAACTCGGCGCCGGCGCTGTTTCGTTCTTCAGCGCGCCGCCACAACTGGAGCCCTGGCCCGCGGTACAGCCGTAGCAGTGATCTGCAACCCGGATCGGAAGATCTTCCAGTAATGCGATACTGGCTTCGGTGATGTGCAACCTGGAACGGCGTCCGTCCGTCAGCGCCAGGCCAAGCTGCTGGTTGAAATCGCAGTCATAGATATAGCCTTGCCAGTCCACGCTGATCAGGCTGCGGCACATCACGCCGTCCAGATTTTCGTCGCGGTGGGCTTCGCGCAACGTCGTCATGTAGTCGTTGAACTGGCCCTTTGAGATCAGCATGCTGCCGAAGCGCTGGATCGGCATGTTGGCGAGGGTGAACAGTTGATCGAACTCAATGCCGTAACGCCCGCCTAGTTGTTGCTTGTAATCGGTTTCGAGCGCGGCTTGAGGCGGCGGCAGGCTGGCGCCCTGCGGGTTGTAGACGAGGTTGAGGATCAGGCCGCCGCCCGCCCTGCCGTAACCCAGCGCATTCAGGCGCCGGAGCCCTTTGATGCTCGCCTCGAAGGTGCCTTTGCCGCGCTGCTTTTCGACGTTGTCCTCGAGATAACAAGGCAATGACGCGACGATTTCGACCTTGTGCGCCGCCAGAAACGTCGCCAGGTCTTCAAACCCGGGCTCTTCCAGGATGGTGAGGTTACAGCGGTCGATGACGCGCAGTCCGCGCGCGCGGGCGGCGATAACCAGCCGGCGGAAATGGTGATTCAGCTCGGGTGCGCCGCCGGTGAGGTCGATGGTGCCGATAGCGGGGCTGGCGGCGAGGAATTCGATCACGGCGTCTATGGTTTCGCCAGTCATCTCTTCCTTGCGATTCGGACCCGCATTCACGTGACAGTGCACGCAGCTCTGGTTGCAGCGGTAGCCCAGATTCAGCTGCAGCGTTTCGATGGCGCGGCGCTCAAGCGGCGGGAAATCGGTGCGGGTGAGCAGATGAACGGTGGCGTGCACGAAAAATTCTCCGGAGAATGGTCTACAAGCTTAGTCGTCAAAAGGCGGCGAATGGTTACAAGCGCTCTGAAATAAAGTTCGATGAGCCGTCGGCTGAAGATGCGGTACCCTATCGCGTTTTCAGTTTTGCCGCGCGCGCCCGTTTCGCGCAGATTGAAATGGAAAAAATACGTATATCCAAACTGATGTCCCAGCAGGGGTTGTGTTCGCGCCGCGAGGCTGACAGCTACATCGAGCGCGGCTGGGTGTTTGTCGACGGCGAGCGGGTCACCGAGCTTGGCACGCGTGTCGATCCGGCGAGCAAGATCACTTTGAACAAGGCGGCCCAGGCAAGCCAGGTCGCGCGCGTTACCATTTTGCTGAACAAACCCGTTGGCTACGTCTCCGCACAGCCCGAACCGGGCTACAAACCGGCGGTCAGCCTAATCGATGCTGCGTCGCGTTTTAGCGGCGACCGCGCACCGCAGAGCTATACGCCGATGCACCTGCGCGGCTTGGCGCCGGCCGGGCGGCTGGATATCGATTCTCAGGGCTTGCTGGTGATGACGCAGGACGGGCGCATCGCGAAACAATTGATAGGCGAGAATTCCGCGATCGAAAAGGAATATCTGGTCCGAGTCAAGGGCCGCCTGTCGAAAGCCGGCATGGCTCTGCTCAATCACGGGTTGTCGCTGGACGGGGAGGCGTTGCGGCCTGCCGAGGTCGGCTGGATGAACCAGGATCAGCTGCGATTCGTGCTGCGCCAGGGCAAGAAGCGCCAGATCAGGCGCATGTGCGAGTTGGTAGAACTGGAGGTCGTGGGCTTGAAGCGCATTCGCATCGGCAAGGTGAAGCTGGGCGATCTCCCCTCGGGACAGTGGCGCTATTTGCGCGGGGACGAAGTGTTCTAGAGGCCCCCGGCGCGCGCCTTGATGGCGTGGACACGATCGCATAATTCCTGCAGCTGGCGGTCTTCGATGCCGCAGGCGCGCAGGGCCTCCACCGTATGCAGCAGGTAGTCCAATCCCGGGCCCATGCGTCCATGGCAGGTCATCAGGCGCTCGATGATGGTTTCCGGCGGCAGGCGGCCGGCATAGGCCGGGCCGGCGCGGTTGATGGTAAAGGTGATGGCGCGAAATTGGCTTTCACCGTCACTTACTTTCACCCACCGAGGCAAATAAGCGCCCAGCAGCATTTCGCGCCGCCACACCAGACGCAGTTCGTTCTCGACGCGCTCGGGCGCAATGCGGTAGGCGACGCCGCGGCAGCGTCCTCCGCGGTCCAGGCCAAGTACAAGGCCAGGACGATCAAGCGTGCCGCGGTTGATGCGCGACCAGAGGCAGAACCTGCGGTGATATCCGTGGGTGGTGACGACGCGCTTCTCCTCGAAATGGAACAGGGGATTCCATATCAGCGAGCCATAGCCGAATACCCAGTAGTCAGCGCCGGTTTCCACCTGCTGCAAAATTTGCCACAGCGATTCTTCCAGCTCGGCGTCGCTGAGGAGATGCGGGCCGAGCGGCGTTTGCGCCAGTTCCTGCCGGATACGGTCGCGTTCGAGGTCGATGCGGGTGAGGCTCATGCCGCCCGCGCGGTTTGCTCCGTCGGAGCGCTGAATCTAGCCAGCAGCTCCGCGCGCTGCTTTTCGGCAAGCTTGATATGGCGCATCTTGACGTGGCCGTAGCCGCGGATCAGTTCGGGCACGCTGGCAATTTCCATTGCCAGCGCATGGTTGGTGGTGGTGAGCTTCGCCAGCAATTGTTCCACCGTGGCCGCGTACTCGGTGATCAGCGCGCGCTCGATGCGACGTTCCTCGGTGCGACCGAAGATGTCGAACGTCGTGCCACGCAAGCCCTTGAACTTCGCCAGCAGTCTGAATGCGTGCATTATCCATGGGCCGAACGTGGATTTCTTCGCTTCGCCGGTGGCCGGATCGGGCTTGTTCAGCATCGGCGGCGCCAGATGGAACACTACTTTGTAGTCGCCCTCGAACATACCTTTTATTTTTTGCATGAACGCGGAGTCCGAATGCAATCGGGCAACTTCGTATTCGTCCTTGTAGGCGAGGAGCTTGGCGTAATAGCGCGCCACCGCCTCGGCAAGCCGGGTTCCGCCGACTTTTTCGGATTCAATGCGGCGCACTTTTTCCACGAATTCCCGGTAGCGCGCAGCATAGGCCGCGTCCTGATAGGCGCTTAGAAATTCGATGCGGCGCGCGAGCAGTTCGTCCAGGTTGCGCGACAGATGCTGGCTGAGCGGGATGACTTCGGCCGGAGTTGCGATTTTTTCCACGCGAGCGAGATCCACGGCGGCACGCCGGCCCCAGACAAAACTTTGCAGGTTGAATTCCACCGCCACACCATTCAATTCGATCGCCTTCTCCACCGACTCGCGCGAAACCGGCAGCCAACCCTTTTGCCAGGCGTAGCCGAGCATGAACATGTTGGTGGCGATGGAATCGCCCATCAGGTTGGTGGAAATACTTCCGGCGGCGACGAAGTCCACGTTGTTCCTGGCACAGGCTTCGGTGATGTCCTTCTGCAGGCTGCTGCCCGGGAGCTGCCAATTCGGATTGCGCACAAAATCCGCGGTGGGTGCGGTGGTGGCGTTGATCACCGCGCGCGTTTTCGCCTCGCTCATCTTGGTCAGCGCATCGGGGCTGGCCGCGACCACCAGGTCGCAGCCGATCACCAGGCTCGCATCGCCGGTGCCAAGACGCGCGGCATGCAGGTCTTCGGGTTTGTTCGCGATGCGCACATGCGACATCACCGGACCACCTTTCTGCGCCAGCCCCGACATATCGAGCACCGTCACGCCCTTGCCCTCGACGTGCGCGGCCATCGCCAGTATCTGGCCGATGGTGACGACGCCGGTGCCGCCGATGCCGGTTACCAGCACGCCGAATGCGCCGACGATCGGCGCCGGCGCGGTCTCGGGCAGGGCAGGGAAATCGCCGGCGATTTTCGCCATACCGGCCTTGCCCTTCTTCAGTTTTCCACCTTCGACGGTGACGAAGCTGGGACAGAAACCCTTGACGCAGGAATAGTCCTTGTTGCAAGTAGACTGATTGATTTTGCGCTTGCGACCGTACTCGGTCTCAAGCGGTTCCACCGACAGGCAGTTGGACCTGTCGCTGCAATCGCCGCAGCCCTCGCACACCGTGTCATTGATGACCACGCGCTTGGCCGGGTCGGGAAAGGCGCCGCGCTTGCGCCGGCGGCGCTTTTCCGAGGCGCAGGTCTGGTCGTAGATGAGAGCCGATACCCCGGGCAGCTCGCGCAGTTCGCGTTGCACCGCGTCGAGTTCGTCGCGGTGGCGCACCGTCACCCCGGGCGCCCAGTTGATGCCGGCGGGATATTTTTCCGGTTCGTCGGTGACGATGATGATCGGGTTGACGCCTTCGGCGGCGATCTGGCGCGAAATGGTCGCCGGATCGAGCGGGCCGTCGTGCTGCTGGCCTCCGGTCATTGCCACCGCGTCGTTGTAGAGGATTTTGTAGGTCAAGTTGACCTTGGCCGCGCAGGCGGCGCGGATCGCCATCAGCCCGGAGTGGTAGTAGGTGCCGTCGCCGAGGTTGGCAAAAATGTGCTTGGTTTTTGAGAACGGCGCCTGGCCGATCCAGGGCGCGCCCTCGCCGCCCATGTGGGTAAAAGTCGACGTGCTGCGGTCCATCCAGACGGCCATGAAATGGCAGCCGATGCCGGCGGTGGCGCGGCTGCCTTCGGGCACGCGGGTTGACGTATTGTGCGGGCAGCCGGAGCAGAAATAGGGCTGGCGCAGTGTCACTACACCCGGTCGAGCCAGTGCTTTCTCCTTGAATTCCAGAAACGCGAGGCGCTCGCGGTAGCGTGCGCCGAGCTGCTTGTCCATGCCCAGCTTTTCCAGGCGGCTTGCGAGCGCCTTGGCGATAATGGCGGGCGAAAGCTCGTAGCTCGCCGGAAGCAGCCAGGTGCCGGCGGGCTGGCCGGCGGACCTGCTCCATTCGCCGTTATCGTCGAACTTGCCCACGATGTGCGGCGGCCGCTGATCCGCGCGCCAGGCGTAGAGCTCTTCCTTGAGCTGGTATTCGATCAGCTGGCGCTTTTCCTCCACCACCAGGATTTCTTCCAGGCCCTCGGCGAATTTGCGTGCGCCCTGCGGCTCAAGCGGCCAGCTCATGGCGACCTTGTACAGGCGGATGCCGACGTCGTGCGCAGTCGTCTCATCGATGCCCAGATCGGAAAGTGCCTGCATCGTGTCGCCGAAGGACTTGCCGGTGGTGATGATGCCCAGGCGCGCGGGTCTGGAGCCGGCGGGCGAATCCCAGACGATACGGTCGAGCCCGTTGGCGCGCACATAGGCGAGCGCGGCATACACCTTGTAGTCGAGCAGACGCGCTTCCTGCTCGAGAATGGCGTCAGGCCAGCGGATGCCGAGGCCGCCCGGCGGCAGCACGAAATCGGTCGGAATTTTTATCTGTATGCGATGCGGATCGACATACACGGAGGCGCCCGACTCTACCACGTCGGTGACGCACTTGAATCCGACCCACAGGCTGGCGTAACGCGACATGGCGAAGCCGTGCAGGCCGAAGTCGAGATACTACTGCACGCTCGCCGGATTCAGC
>QYQC01000231.1 GCA_007280315.1 Betaproteobacteria bacterium
CGGGTACAATTTTACTATGAAGCGACTGCTCATCGTTGGCTGTGGCGATATCGCATTGCGCGCATTACCGCAGCTCGTGGGCGATTACCAGGTGTTCGGACTGGTGCGCTCGGATGCGCAGGCCGGGCGCATTGCGGCGCTCGGCGTAGCCCCGCTGTCGGGTGATCTCGATCATCCCGCCACGCTGCTGGCGGCGGCCGAAGTCGCGGATTTTGTATTGCATCTGGCGCCACCCGGGGACAGCGGGGAAATCGATCAGCGCAGTGCCAACCTGATACGCGCGCTCGCGCCACGGCCGCCCGAACGCCTTGTTTACATCAGCACCAGCGGCGTCTACGGAGACTGCGGCGGTGCGTGGGTGGACGAGGACCGGCCGCTTTCGCCGCAGACGCAGCGCGGCACACGCCGTGCCGATGCCGAGCGCAAGCTGCTCGCCTGGGGCAAGCACAGCGGAGTTGCAGTAATCGTGTTGCGCGTGCCCGGGATCTACGCCGCCGAACGCCTGCCGCTGGCGCAATTGCGGCGCGGCGCGCCGGTGCTGCGGCCGGAGGATGATGTCTATACCAATCACATCCATGCCGACGATCTGGCCGCCATCTGTGGAACCGCGCTCGCGCACGGCGCAGCCGGGCGCGTATTCAATGCGAGTGACGACAGCGAAATGAAAATGGGCGATTACTTCGACCTGGTCGCCGACCGCGCCGGTCTGGCGCGCCCGCCGCGCATTACGCGCGCGGCGGCGGAAGCGGGCGCGATTTCCGAAGGATTGCTGTCATTCATGCGTGAATCGCGCCGCCTGGTCAATGCGCGCATGAAAACAGAAATGGGCGTGCGACTGCGCTATCCGAGCGTGCGCGAGGGTGTGCCGCAAGTGATTGTGGTCTGATACCGTGACTAGTTTGCTTGTGATCACCAGTCTTCCTGACCAGGCGAGCGCGGAAATACTTGCCGCCCTGCTCGTCGGGCAGCGCCTGGCCGCCTGCGTAAATCTGCTCGCGCCCTGCGCTTCGGTCTACCGCTGGCAGGGGAAGATTGAGCAGGCGCAGGAGTACCCGTTGCTGATAAAGACCACAGAGGACCGCTACGCGGCCCTCGAGGCGTCGATTCGCGCCAATCATCCGTATGAACTTCCGGAGATCATTGCGGTCCCAGTCACTCAGGGCCTGCCGGCCTACTTACAGTGGGTCGAGTCCGAAACGCGCGCCAGCGCGCCGGCCTGAGTCGACAATTTCCGTATGCAATTCAAGATTTTTCGAATTCTCCCGTTGCTGCTGGCGTTCTGCGTGTACGGGTCCGCCGCGGCGCAGGATCTGCTTCCGCCCGAAGTGGCGTACAAGTTTTCAGCGCAGGCGCTCGACGCGAACACACTCGAAGTTCGCTTTCGGATCGCCGACGGCTATTACATGTACCGCAACAAGTTCAAGTTCTCTGCGAAACCCGAAACAGTAAGGCTCGGCGCCGCGCAGTTTCCACCGGGCGATGTTCATAACGACGAGTTTTTTGGCAAGGTCGAAACCTATCGCAAGGAGGTGCGCATCCGCCTGCCGATTACGCGCGATGCGAGCGTTGAGCGACTGAAGCTGGCGGTGACGTCTCAGGGCTGCGCGGACGTGGGTGTATGTTATGTGCCGCAGTTGCAAACGGCCGCGATCGAACTCCCCGTCTTTGGCAGTAGCGCTGCACCGGCCGCGTTCACGGCTTTTTCCGAGGCGGCGCGCGCGCCCGACGCCAGCGGCATCGTCGGCGAGGAGGCGCGGTTCCAGCGACTGCTCGCTTCGGGCAGCCTGTGGCTGATCGCGGCGGCGTTTTTCGGCGCCGGCCTCCTGCTCACTTTCACACCGTGCGTGCTGCCGATGGTGCCGATTTTGTCCGGCATTATCGTTGGCGAAGGCCGCAATGCGACGCGCGCGCGCGCATTTACGCTGTCGTTGGCCTACGTGATGGGAATGTCGATTACCTACACCGGGATCGGCGTCGCCGCGGCATTGTCGGGAAATCTATTGTCCGCCGCGCTGCAGAATCCCTGGGTGCTGTCGACTTTCGCCGCGGTGTTCGTACTGCTCTCGTTGTCGATGTTCGGTTTCTACGAACTACAGCTGCCGGCCGGCTTTCATGCACGCATGACCAAGGCAAGCAATCGATTCAAGGGCGGGCATCTGGGTGCGGTGGTGCTAATGGGGGTTTTTTCCGCTGCAATCGTGAGTCCGTGCGTGGCGGCACCACTGGCCGGCGCCCTGCTCTACATCAGCCAGACGCGCGACGTGATGCTCGGGGGCACGGCGCTTTTCGCCATGTCGCTCGGCATGGGCGTGCCTTTGATACTGGTCGGCGTGTTCGAGGGCGAGTTCCTGCCCAAGTCGGGCCACTGGATGCGTTCGGTAAAGCATTTCTTCGGAGTGATGTTGCTCGCCGTGGCGATTTATATCGTGTCGCCGGTGCTGCCGGTTGCGGCACAGATGCTCGCCTGGGCGGCACTGCTCATCGGATCGGCCATGGCCCTGCGCGCGATCGATGCGCTGCCGCCGAACGCCGGGACCGGCGCGCGGCTGTGGAAAGGGGTAGGTTTTCTGGCATTGCTGGCCGGAGCGGCGTTGGCCATCGGCGCGCTCTCCGGCAGCCGCGACCTGTTGCGACCGCTTGCAGGCCTCTCGGCCGGAGGCGAGCGCGCGGCGCAGGGCGCGCGTTTCACCCGTGTCATAAATCTGACCGAACTCGAAGCGAAACTTGCCGCCCCCGGCAAACCGGTGATGCTCGATTTTTACGCCGACTGGTGCATTTCGTGCAAGGAAATGGAGGCCTTTACGTTTACTGACGCAAGGGTGAAAGCGAAAATGGACCAGATGCTGTTGCTGCAGGCGGATGTCACCGCCAATTCGCCGGAGGACAAGGCCCTGCTCAAGCGCTTCAGCCTGTTCGGGCCACCGGGCATTGTTTTCTTTGACCGGCAGGGCAGGGAGGTTCCGGGATTGCGGGTGATCGGCTACCAGTCGGCGGACGAATTTCTTTCTACGCTGAACCGCGCTGCCGCCTTTTGATCGCCTGACTGGAATGTAGTCTCAGGCGTCGTGACGCAAGGCGAGGCGTCCTAGCTTGTCTTCACTTCCAGCATGATCTTGCCGATGTGCTTGCTCGACTCCATCAGCTCATGCGCCAGTTTGGCGTCCTTCAGCGGGAACGTCGCGTGAATCACCGGTCTCACCTTTCCTGATTCGAGCAGCGGCCAGACCTGCTTGCGCAAGTCCTGCGCGATAGCGCTTTTCTGCGCCACGGTGCGCGGTCGCAACGTCGAACCGGTGACGGTGATGCGCTTGATCATGATAGGCAGGAAATCCAGAGCGGCCTTGCTCCCTTGCAGAAACGCGATTTGCACCAGGCGTCCTTCGAGCGCCAGGGACTTGAGGTTATTTTCGATATAGGGGCCGCCCACCATGTCCAGTATCAGGTCCACGCCTCTCTTGTTCGTCAGTTGCGCGATCTCCACAACGAATTCCTGCTCGCGATAATTGATGGCGGCGTCGGCCCCGATGTTGCGACAGAATTCCGCCTTCTGTGCATTGCCCACTGTGGTGTAGACCGTCGCGCCGAATGCCTTGGCCAGTTGAATAGCGGTGAGGCCGATGCCGCTGGAACCGCCGTGCACGAGGAAGGTCTCGCCCGCCTTGAGATGGCCGCGATCGAACACGTTGGTCCAAACGGTGTAGAAATTCTCCGGCAATGCGGCCGCTTCCTGCAACGACAGCCCCTTGGGTACTGAAAGGCAGTGCGGCGCCGGAACCGCGCAGTATTCGGCGTAGCCGCCGCCCGGAGTCAGCGCGCACACCAGATCGCCGGTTTTCCACTGCGTCACGTCCGGCGCGACTGCACTGACGCGCCCGGCAACCTCTAGGCCGAGGATAGGCGAGGCGCCAGGTGGCGGCGGATAACTGCCGGAGCGCTGCAACAGGTCGGGACGATTGACGCCGGCGTAACGCACTTCGATCACGACTTCGCCCGTCTGCGGCTGCGGAACCGGCCCCTCTGCTGGTTTCAATACCTCGGCTGTGCCGCCTTTTCCGTGGTCCATGAAAAGCATGATTGTTTCTCCTGTTGCCCTGCTGCGATAGCAAGCGCTAACTCATTAGTTGAGTCGTCGATCGTACGCCGTGTAGAGAATCGCCGGACTGGTCTCGGCAACGGTCGTCAACGCAATTATAATGGCGCGTCGACAGAACAAGAGAAATAAATGAGAAAACATATCAAGGGTATAGACCACGTGGTCGTTGCGGCGCGCGATCTGGATTCGACCCAGGATACGTTCAAGCGCATGGGATTCACCCTTACTCCTCGCGGTTACCATACGCTGGGCTCGCAGAATCACTGCGTCATGTTCGGGCACGATTATTTTGAGCTGCAAATGGTGCCGCAACGCCTGCCGGGCCGCGAATATTATTACGATTTTGCCCGCATCGGCGACGGTCTGGCGGCGATCGCGCTAAAGACCGATAACGCGCGCGGCGCTTTCGGCGAACTCGCTGCCGCGGCATTCGCTCCGACTGAACCGGTCGATTTCTCGCGCCCGGTGCAATTGGCAGAGGGGACGAAAACCGCTTCGTTCCGCATCACCCAGCTTGGTTTGGAGCAGACGCCCGGCGGACAGATTTTTCTGTGCCAGCATTTCGCGCGCGATGTGGTGTGGCGTCCCGAGTATCAGTCCCACGCGAATACCGCAACTGGCCTAGCAGCGCTGGCAATCATCAGCCCTGACGTGGCAGTGACTGCGGCTGCCTACGAGCGCCTGTTCGATGTCAAGGCAAAGGCAATTCGCGAGGGTCTGCTGATCAATACCGGCGACACACCGATTGCAGTCGTGAGCGAGGAGGCGCTGGCGAAGAAGCTGCCTGGAGTATGGATCAGCGCGCGCCACCAGCCCTGCATGGCCGCACTGTTCATTCGTGTACGCAACCGCGACATGGCTGAGCGCACGCTGCGCGCGGGTGGTTTGCATCCGACGCGCGTGCCTGACGGCTCGATCGCCGTTGGCGCGGCCGAAGCGCATGGCGTTGCAATCATTTTCGGCTAGCGGGTTGTTGAAAAAAGGGGCACGCCCCCTTTTATATCCCCCAAATCGGAGGCTGCCGAAAAACGCTCCCCTCTGAGAAGGTGAACTAGAGTATGACAACCGTTAATTCGGGAAGCGTTTTTCAACAGCCTACCAACAGTATTCAAGCCTCTTTGATCCACTGGGCTGCATCGAGCGCGTAATAAGTCAGGATGCCGTCGGCGCCCGCGCGCTTGAATCCGAGCAGCGCTTCCATGGCGCAGGTCCTCTCGTTGATCCAGCCATTCATCCCTGCCGCCTTGAGCATTGCATATTCGCCGCTCACCTGATAAACGAAAGTCGGCGCTTTGAATTCATCCTTTACCCGTCGCAGGATGTCGAGATAGGGCATGCCGGGTTTTACCATAACCATGTCCGCGCCTTCCTGCAGATCCAGGCCGACCTCCCACAACGCCTCGTCGGTGTTGGCGGGATCCATCTGATAGGTGAATTTGTTTCCCTTGCCCAGGTTGGCGGCGGAACCGACCGCGTCGCGAAACGGTCCGTAGAACCCAGACGCATATTTGGCTGAATAGGCCATGATGCGGGTGTGGATGAAACGCCTCTTGTCCAGTGCAGCGCGAATTCGGCCGATGCGCCCGTCCATCATGTCCGAGGGTGCGACGATATCGACTCCGGCGGCGGCCTGGGTGAGTGCCTGTTTTTCCAGGATGGCCAGCGTGGTGTCGTTGAGGATGTAGCCGTTCGCATCGATTACGCCGTCCTGACCATGGCTGGTGTAGGGGTCCAGCGCCACGTCGCACATCACGCCCAGTTCCGGGAATTCTTTTTTCAGGCGCGCGACCACACGCGGGATCAGGCCTTTCGGGTTGGCCGCTTCGCGGCCGTCCAGCGTCTTCAGTTTAGCGTCAATCACTGGGAATAACGCCAGCACCGGAACCTTGAGTTTCAGGCAGCGTTCGGCTACCGGTAGCAGTTTGTCCAGTGTCATGCGCTCTACGCCCGGCATGGATGCGACCGCCTGCGTCTTCCTGGCGCCCTCCATGACAAACACCGGGTAGATCAGATCATTCGCCGTGAGCACATGCTCCCGCATCAGCCGGCGGGTGAAATCGTCTCGCCGCATGCGGCGCATGCGCACCGCCGGAAAGCTGCCGTAGACTTTCATGATTGTGTTTAACCCTCTTTATTTATCAAAGCGTTGGAACAAATTCCCCGATTCCAGCGGATTTCCGGAAACTTTTTGCCGAATTTCAAATCTTATCAGTAGATGGCAATGGCCATCTCCCGCTTCCCCTCCCTGAGCGGGTGCCTTAACCCTGATTAAGGCGTACTCGCCCCCGGTTTCGATCCCCTTTGGCCGGGGGCTTTTTTTTTGTCTTCGTGATTGATACCCAACCAGCCTTCGATGATGGTCTCGGCTTCTTCCATGCCGTGTTTCTTCGAGCTGGAAAATAGCTGCGCGGTGTAATTGTCGGCGTAGTCGCGCAGGCCAAGCCGCACTGCCTTGAGCGTGTTCTGCGCCGCCTGTCGCGACAGCTTGTCCGACTTCGACAACAGCACGTGCACCGGCTTGCCTGTCGTGGCGAACCAGTTGAGCATCTGGGCATCGAGCGGCGTGAGCGGGTGGCGTGCATCCATGATCAGCACCATGCCGAACAGCGAACCGCGTGTCTGCAAATAAGTCGAAAGCAATTGCTCCCAATGCGCGCGCAGCTCGCGCTGCACCTTGGCGTAGCCATAACCGGGCAGGTCCACCAGGAAAGCGCCACCCCGGAGGCTGAAAAAATTGATCTGTTGCGTGCGGCCCGGCGTTTTGCTTACGAAGGCCAGGCGATTATGGTCGACCAGGGTGTTGATAGCGCTGGACTTGCCGGCGTTGGAACGTCCGGCAAACGCGATCTCGGGGCCCAGCGGCGGTGGCAGATCGGAGAGGTGGTGGGCGGTGATATAGAAGCTGGCGCCGCGGAACAACGACATGGCTGGGGGGTCCGAAGGGCTGAAACTCAGATAGAATATCAGCTTTTCAGATATACCCCGCTTCGAGGAGCTTGAGCATGAAATTTATCCTGGCGCTCGCCGCCATGATCGCATCGACGACGACGTTTGCCGCCGATCCGCCGTTCAAAGGGACCGCCGCCAAAGCGCAGGGCGTCGCCAACGAGGTGTGCGCAGCCTGCCATGCCGCCGACGGCAACAGCCAGATCGCGGCAAATCCCAAGCTGGCCGGTCAGATTCCCGAGTACCTGTACAAGCAACTTGCGGATTTCAAAGCCACGGCTGGCAAAAAGGCGGAACGCGACAATCCGGTGATGTCTGCGATGGTCACCAACCTGTCGCCCGAGGACATGCGCAACGTCGCGGCTTATTATGCCGGCCAGGCGGCCAAACCGGGGGCCGCTAAGAACAAGGACTTGGTCGCACTGGGACAAAGGATTTACCGCGGTGGCATCGCCAGCGAAGGCATCGCCGCGTGTGCGTCCTGCCACGGCCCGAACGGCGCCGGCATGCCGGCACAATACCCCCGGCTTTCCGGCCAGCATGCCGAATATGTCGAAGCGCAGCTGAAAGCGTTTCGATCCGGCGCGCGCGTCAACGATTTCGCCGCGAGCATGCGCGGCGTCGCCGGTCGATTGTCCGATCGCGAAATCGAGGCGGTCGCCGACTATATCGCCGGCCTGCGCTAAGCGTCCCGGGGGAACGAAACGGGGCGTAAGCCCCTTGCAAAATTCCCGGGCTCGTGCGCCCGCTTATCAGTCAGCGGTGCCAAGCCCGGCCGCCGCGGGCGCGCCGCGCCGCCGCGTCATCCATTCCTGCATGCGCTCGAAGTAGATGTAGATCACCGGCGTGATGTAAAGCGTCAGCACCTGCGATACGGCCAGTCCCCCCACTACCGCCAGGCCCAGAGGCATCCTTGCCTCTCCGCCGGCACCAATCGACAGCGCGATAGGCAGGCTGCCCATCAGCGCCGCCATGGTCGTCATCATGATCGGCCGGAAGCGCACCAGACAGGCTTCGTAGATCGCATCGGCCGGCTTTGCGCCGTCCTTGCGCTGCGCCTCGATGGCGAAGTCGATCATCATGATCGCGTTCTTCTTGACGATGCCGATCAGCATGATCATGCCGACGAAGGCGTAGATGTTGAGTTCGATGCCGAAGGCAAGCAACGTCAGCAGCGCACCGAGCGCCGCCGTCGGCAAGCCCGACAGGATGGTCAGCGGATGGATGAAGCTTTCGTAGAGGATGCCTAGCACCAGATAAATCACCACCACGGCCAGCAGCAGCAGCAGCCCCATGCCCTGGAGCGAGGCCTGGAACGCCTGTGCCGTGCCCTGGAATGTGGTGGTAAGCGTGGCGGGCACCTGCAGTTCCCGCGTCGACTTGTTGACTTCCTCGATCGCCTGCGACAGTGCGATTCCCGGACGAAGATCGAATGAAAACGTGACCGAAGGCAACTGGCCGAGGTGGCTGACCGATAGCGGTCCAACGCCGAAGGTTAGCTTGGCGAGCGAACCCAGTGGTACCAGAGCTCCAGTCGAGGCGCGCACATAGAGTTTGGACAGCACCGACGGATCGGTCTGGAAGCGCGGCTCGAGCTCGAGCATGACCCAATACTGGTTGGTCGCGGTGTAAATGGTCGATACCTGGCGCGCGCCATAGGCGTTGTTCAGCGCGAGCTCGATCTGCTGCACGCTGACTCCCAGCGCGGAGGCTTTTTCACGGTCGATCTCCACCGTCACCTGCGGACGCGTGATCTGCAGATCGCTGGCCACGTCGATCAGCGCCGGCAGGGTCTTCAGTTTCGCCTCGATGATCGGTACCCAGTGGTACAGCTCCTCGGTGTTAGCGCCCTTCAGAACGTACTGGTACGGGCTCTTGGTCAGCTGCCCGCCGATGCGGATCGTCGGCACGTTCTGCATGAACGCCTTGATGCCGAGCACCGCGTTCACCTTGGGTCGCAGTCCACGAACGATCTCGTCGGCCGACTTGCGCTGGTTGCGCGGCTTGAGGGTGATGGTGATGCGGCCGACGTTGAGTGCTGGGCTGAAGCCGCTGGCGCCGATGAAGGACATGACCGCTTCGACGTTGGGATCCTGGCGGATGATTTCCGCCACCTGCGTCTGCAGGCCGGCCATGGCGTCGAAGGAAACATCCTGTGGCGCCTCGGTGAAGCAGAACAGCTGGCCCGAATCCTCGCTTGGCAAAAAGCCCTTCGGCATCTGCACGAAAAGGAATCCCGTGGCGACGATAATGCCGAGGAACGCCACCATGGTGCTGCGCCGGTGCTCAAGCGTCCAGCGCAGCGTCACGGCATAGGCGTTCTTGACTGCGTCGAACGCTCGCTCGCTCGCCATGAAGACTCGCCCGTGCTGTTGCGTCCCATGCGCCTTGAGCATGCGGCTGCACATCATCGGCGTGAGCGTGAGCGAGACGAAACCGGAGATCAGCACCGCAACCATGATGACCACCGCAAACTCGTGCAGCAGCCGCCCGAGTATGCCCCCCATGAACAACACCGGAATGAATACCGCGACCAGCGAAATCGTCATCGACAAGATGGTAAAGCTGATTTCCTTGGAACCGTCCAGGGTTGCCTGCATGCGGCTTTTGCCCATCTCGATATGGCGGGTGATGTTCTCCAGCATCACGATGGCATCGTCCACGACGAAGCCTACCGACAGCGTCAGCGCCATCAACGAAATATTGTCCAGGCTGTGGCCAAGCAGATACATGGCCGCAAAAGTCCCGACAATCGACAGGGGCAGCGCAACGCTGGGAATGATGGTCGCAGGAATGTTGCGCAGGAAAAGGAAAATCACCATGACCACCAGGGCGAGCGACAGCAGCAGCGTGAACTCCACTTCCTCGACCGAGGCGCGGATCGTCACGGAACGGTCATACAGAATATTGATATCGATACCTGCCGGAACCTCTGCGCGGAAGGTGGGCAGCAGCTTCTTGATCGAATCCACCACTTCGATGGTATTGGTCCCGGGCTGACGCTGGATCGCGAGGACGATGCCGCGCGTGCCCTTGAACCAGGCGGCGACCTTGTCGCTTTGCACCGAGTCGATAACCCGGCCGAGTTCGCTCAATCGTACGGCAGAGCCGTTGCGATAGGTAACGATGATCGGGCGGAAAGCGGCGGCATTGAACAACTGTCCGGTGGCCTGTACCGCGAATACGCGGTCCTTGCCGTACAGGGTGCCCGTGGGCAGGTTGACATTGGCCTGGGAAATCGCTTGTTCGACCTCGTTGATGCCGACGCCGCGCGCCGCGAGCTGGCTCGGATCAACCTGCACCCGCACCGCGTACTTCTGCTGCCCGAACACCTGCACCTGGGCCACGCCGCTGATGGTGGAGATACGTTGCGCCAGAAATGTTTCGGCATATTCATTGACGGTCGACAGCGGCAGCACATCCGAGGTTAGGGCGAGGTAATACACCGGAAATTCCGCCGGATTGACTTTGCGGAAGGACGGCGGCGCCGGCATGGTAGCCGGCAGCTGCCGCGCTGCCGACGCGATGGCTGAATTCACGTCCTGGGCGGCGGCGTCGATGTTGCGATCGAGCGCAAACTGGATCGTTATCTGCGCCACACCCTGGCCGCTGATCGACGTCATGGTATCGATGCCGGCAATGGTGGAGAACTGTTTCTCCAACGGCGTGGCCACGGCGGAGGCCATCGTCTCCGGGCTCGCTCCGGGAAGTTCCGCCGTAACCTGAATCGTCGGGAAATCGATGCTGGGCAGTTGGCTTACCGGCAGCAGGCGAAAACCTACCAGACCGAAAATCACGATCGCGCTCATGACCAGGACGGTCATGACCGGCCGCCGCACGAACAGTTCGGCGATGTTCACGGCTTGGCGGTCGCAGGCTTGGCGATCATGATCTTGGCGCCCGGTGACAGGCGCAACTGGCCTCTGACGACAACCGTTTCGCCTTTCGTCAGGCCTTTGGAAACGATGGTGTTGTCGCCATCGACCCGGTCCACTTCGACCGTGCGTACTTCGGCGGTCATGTCGGCCTTGACCACATAGGCATATTGTCCCTTGGGCCCGGTCAGCACCGACTGCGACGGAACGACCAGCGCGTCCGACTGGTCATAGAGCTTGAGGCTGGTGTTGACGAATTGGCCCGGCCACAGCGCGCTGTCCTTGTTCGGGAACACCGCCTTCAGTTTGATCGTGCCGGTCGTGCTGTCGACGTTGTTGTCGATGAAACTCAACGTTCCGGTTGCGGCAACTTTGTCCGAATTGGGTGGCGACGCCTCAACCTGCAGTTGTCCCTTCGCCCGGTGCGCGCGGATCGATGGCAGGAACTGCTCGGGTACGGCGAAATTGACAGAAATCGGTTGAACCTGATTGATGACTACCAGTGGACTGGCATCGCTGGCTCTGACCATGTTGCCCATCTGCAGCAGCACTTTTCCGACAAATCCGTCCAGCGGCGAGCGTATGGTGCAGTATTCAAGCTGAAGTTTGGCGTTCTCGACCGCTGCCCTGCTGGCTAGTGCAACGGCTTCAGCGGCATCCGCGTTGGTGCGGATTTGCGCGTAGGCTTCCTTCGAAACGAAATGCTTCTGCAACAATTCCTGGTAACGACGTTCCTGCGAACGTGTCTGTTCCTTCTGCGCCGTATCGCGCATCAGATTGGCCTCGGCCTGGCGCAGCGTGGCTTCGAATGGGCGCGGATCGATATTGAACAACACTGCCCCTTTGGCCACCCGCTGACCCTCCTTGAAGGCGACTTCGACGATCTGCCCGTCGACGCGCGATTTGAGCGCTACTGTGGCGTAGGCTTCGACGTTGCCGATAGCCGCGATTCGGACCGCTACCGACTGCTGAGCGACCGTTGTAACCGAAACCGGAACCGCAGGGGCGCCCTTGGCCGGCTTAGCGCTCTGCGCTCGCAGAGCGGCTCCGTCAAAGGTAAAAAAAGCTCCCGCAACGAGCGCAGTGGCTGCAAGTCCTGCGAGTATCAGTTGGTTTGGTTTGCTCACCGTCGTCTCGAAAAAAAGCGGTCGGATCCAGGATCCGCCGGGTTCGGGTGGATGAATTTGTACGTCAATGCCGGAATGCGGCGAAGCATCCGTTTATTGGTCGTAGCCGCCGCGTTTGGCCTCGATACAGATCGCGCAATCTAACGCAAATGGTGTTCCAAAGCAAAAAGCGCTTCCGGCCGTTTGCGTTCGCGGATCAGATGGGTCGCGTCCGCGTCCACCATTACCTCGGCCGCACGCGACCTGCTGTTGTAGCTGGAACTCATGCGCACGGCGTAACACACCGGCGTGTCGTGCCCGTGGCAGACGGTCTGGAACTGCGCAAGGGCCCTGGCGAGGGCGGTGCGGGAATAGACGCAACAGTGCAACCCAAACAAACTCGCGCGCGATCGCTTCCAACGGAACCGACTCTGCGTGCCGCGAGCCGTCGCGAAAAGCGAACCTGGCGCTTAATTTAGTTTGTTACTATTGGACTGCTTCTCACCGCCCTTTTCCGGCGGCAGAAACAGTGCGCCCTTGGAGCCGCAGGCCTGCAGCATCAGACAAATGACGATGGCGGTGGCAATGGCACGCATGGATGAATGTTAGCACGGGAGTACGGGACCCAATATCGATGGACGAGAGCGAATTTACGCGGCTGGCCGAGCTGACGCTGCAGCAACTCGACCGGCGCATCGAGGCAAGCGGCATTGATGCTGACTGCGAGTTCAAGGGCACCAGCGTGTTCGAAATCGAGTTCGCCGACGGCAGCAAAATCATCGTCAACAGCCAGGCCGCGGTGCAGGAAGTCTGGGTGGCGGCGAAATCTGGCGGTTATCACTTCCGCCGCAATGGCCCGATCTGGGTCAATACCCGCGACGGCAGCGAGTTGTTCGCGGCGCTGTCGACCTATGTCAGTCAGCAGTCGGGGCAACCGGTGGATCTGGCGAACGCTGAAGCGTAACTGGCCAGCGCGCCGCGTGGTTGCCACCTATTCGGGGGGCGATTCGAGATTCCGCAGCCGCCCAGGTCAGCTCATGCAGTCCTAGAACGGAGTCTTGGCCGCTTCCGCTGCGCGCGAGACGCCATCTGGCGCATCGCGTTTTTGGGCGGGCGGCACGTTCTCGCGATAGAAATACTCTCCCAGTTTGTCCTCGCCAGTGGTCTGGCCGGTGTCGGGGTTGACGTTGACGCTTACCACCCCCTCGGGCACCTGCTGGAACGACTCTTCGACGCCACGGAGTGCCTTGCTCATGTAATTCATCCAGATCGGCAGTGCCGCTACCGATCCGGTTTCGTTGTTGCCCAGCTTGCGCGGCTGATCAAAGCCGATCCAGGCGATCGCCACCAGTGTCGGTTGATAGCCGGCGAACCAGGCATCGACCAAGTCGTTGGTGGTGCCGGTCTTGCCGGCGAGGTCCTTGCGCCCAAGCGACATCGCGCGTGCCGCCGTGCCAAAGCGCACGACGTCGTGCAGCATGCTGTCCATGACGAAGGCGTTTCGCTGGTCGATCACGCGCAGACTTTCATCGCCGGCGCGCGGTGGCTGCGCCTGGGCGAGCACATTGCCGCGGTCATCGACGATGCGCTGCACCAGGTATGGTTCGACACGATAGCCGCCATTGGCGAATACCGCATACCCGCGCGCCATTTGCCAGGGTGTAACCGAGCCTGCGCCCAGCGCCATGGTGAGATAGGGCGGGTGTTTTTCGGCGTCAAAACCGAAGCGGGTAATGTAGTCTTGCGCATACTGCGGTCCGATCGCCTGCAGTACGCGGATCGAGACCATGTTCTTGGATTTTGCCAGCCCCATGCGCAGGCGCATCGGGCCCTCATATTTTCCATCGTAGTTGTGCGGTTCCCAAGTCTGGCTGCCGGTCTGAGCCGCATCAACGACGATCGGGGCGTCGTCGACGATAGTGGCCGGCGTAAAGCCTTTCTCCAGTGCCGCCGAATAGACAAAGGGTTTGAAACTCGAGCCCGGCTGGCGCCAAGCCTGGGTGACATGATTGAACTTGCTGCGGTTGAAGTCGAATCCGCCTACCAGCGCGCGAACCTTGCCGTCGCCCGGGCTGATGGCGATAAATGCGGATTCTGCCTCGGGTAACTGCAGGATTTGCCAATTGCGCTTTTCGTCCTTCTGGACGCGGACCACGGCCCCGCGCCGCACCCTCTTGTTGGCGGCAGCCTTGTCATCGAGCATTTTCTGGGCAAATTTGAGGCCGTCGCCCGCTATGGTTACGACTTCGCCGCCGCGAAGATAGGCGCGCACCTGCCTCGCGCTCGCCTCCAACACCACCGCGGCGAGGAGATCGTCGCTGTCCGATTCTTCCGCCAGCGCCTCTTCGATGGTTTCATCCGGCGCGCCTTCCGCGGGTAGCTCGATATACCCTTCGGGGCCGCGATAGCCATGGCGTTTGTCGTAGTCCAGCACGCCGCGGCGCAATGCCTCGTAGGCGGCCTCCTGGTCGGCTTTGGTGATGGTCGTATAGACGCGATAGCCCTTGGAATAGACGTCGTCGGCGAAGCGCTCATACAGCATCTGCCGCACCATTTCAGCCACGAATTCGGCGTGCACCGCATATTCGTTCGCCTGGTGCTTGACTGCCAGCGGCGCTTTCTGCGCCTCGATGAGTTGCGCATCGGTAATGTGACCCAGTTCGCGCATGCGCCGCAGCACGTACTGCTGCCGTTGTTTGGCACGTTTTGGGTTGACTACAGGATTAAAGCTCGAGGGTGCCTTGGGCAGGCCAGCCAGCATCGCCGCCTCACTCAGGCTGATATCTTTCAGCGCTTTGCCATAGTAAGTCTGCGCGGCCGCTGCAAAGCCGTAGGAGCGTTGACCCAGGTAGATCTGGTTGATATAGATCTGCAGAATGTCGTCCTTGGACAGGCTCGCTTCGATCTTGAACGCGAGCAGCGCCTCATACAACTTGCGCGTGAGTGTCTTTTCGCTGGAAAGAAAAAAGTTCCTTGCCACCTGCATGGTGATGGTAGAGGCTCCCTGACGCCTCCCGCCCGAGGACAGGTTGGAGTAGGCCGCCCGGATGACGCCTTGATAGTCCACTCCGGTATGCTGGTAAAAGCGCTCGTCTTCGGCTGCCAGGATGGCTTGTTTCATCACCGCTGGCACGTCGCCGATGGCAACGATGGCGCGGCGTTCCTCGCCGAATTCGCCGATCAGGATGCCTTCCGTGGTGTACACCCGAAGCGGTACCTTGGGCCTGTAGTCGGTAAGCACTTCGAGCGAAGGCAGATTCGGATAGGCGAGCAAAACCAGCAGGCCGAGGAGTGCGCCGGCAATCACGCCCAGCCCCCCGAGAAGCAACAGTGGAAAGGCGATGAGACGTAACCACATGATAGTTTTACTGCCCAAGAGTAGATTCCACGGCGCCTGGCACGGGCCTAAGTTTGGGGTCCTGATCCGGGCGAAGCAAGCGATTTTGGCTCAGGCGCCGCCCAGAGGGTGACGGATTTGGTATCTGGTAGGCCGGCATTATAGAGTATCCATAGACGCAGACCTCAATGACGACAGCCGTAACCAGCCTAATCCGGCCCCTATTATTTGCTTTACATCCTCTGGACTTGTTGCTAGCATTTAACGTAAATTATACTTATCGCTCCTAACCGGGGATAGTTCAAAGGGAAATTCCGCTTGGCCATCGACATTTTCAAGCCCAAATCACCGCCCCTTTTCGGCATGGACATCAGTTCGTCCGCCGTGAAAATGGTCGAGATT
This sequence comes from Betaproteobacteria bacterium, assembly GCA_007280315.1. GTDB lineage: Bacteria > Pseudomonadota > Gammaproteobacteria > Burkholderiales > SG8-39 > 2-12-FULL-64-23. Next base: position 15,760 of record QYQC01000231.1, read on the forward strand.
GTCGATGCCGGCAAGGGGGCTCTGCGCGTGGAGCGCTATGTGATCGAACCCCTGCCCAAGGATGCCGTGGTGGATGGCAATATTACCAACCTCGAAGCTGTTGCGGAAACGATCAAACTTGGCTGGAAGAAACTTGCCACGCGTACCAAGAACGTAGCCATGGCGCTTCCCTCCGCTGCGGTTATCACCAAGAAGATCGTGGTACAGGCCGGCTTGCGTGACGACGAGTTGGGGATCCAGGTCGAAACCGAGGCAAACCAGTACATTCCGTTCGCCCTGGAGGAGGTAAATCTCGACTATCAAGTGATCGGGCCAGCGCCCTCAAATGCCGAGGAGGCGGAGGTGCTGATAGCGGCATCGCGCAAGGAAAAAGTGGAGGACCGCGTGGCGGTGGCGCAGGCGGCCGGGCTTAAGTCCCTAGTAATGGATGTCGAATCCTATGCCGTGCAGACCGCATTCGACCTGATCAAGAAACAGTTTCCTGACGATGGCCGGGAGCAGAACATCGCTTTGGTCGATATAGGCGCCAACGTGATGAACGTGACCGTGCTACGCAACGATCAAACCGTATACACGCGGGAGCAGGCTTTCGGCGGCGGCCAACTTACCCAGGACATCATGCGTCAGTACGGCATGAGCCAGGAGGAGGCCGAGAGCGCCAAGCGCAGCGGTGGACTGCCTGACTCCTATGAAGCCGAAATCCTGCGCCCGTTCCTGGAAAATCTGGCGCTCGAAGTGCAGCGCGCCATGCAGTTTTTCTTCACCTCGACGCAGTACACCAGTATTGAACATATTCTGCTAACCGGCGGTTCGGCCGTGATCCCCGGGCTCGAGGACATCGTCGGGTCCCGCTCCCAGGTCAATACCAGGGTAGCCAATCCATTTGCAAGTATGCAGGTGTCACCGCGCATCCAGCCCAAGAGATTGCTCGTCGATGCGCCTTCGCTGATGGTCGCCTGCGGCCTGGCGATGCGGAGATTCGATCCGTGATCCGCATTAATCTGCTGCCTTGGCGCGAAGCGCGCCGCAAGGCCCACAATCTGCAGTTCTTCATCCTCATGGGGATGGTCGCCGGCTTGGCCGCTTCGATCGTTTTGCTGGTACACGGATATTACGCCACGCGTATTTCGATCCAGGCGGAACGCAACAGTTTTCTCAAGAACGAGAACACCAAGCTCGACAAGGAAATCGAGGAAATCAAGAAACTGAAAGAAGAAATTCAGGCGTTGCTGTCGCGCAAGCAGGTGATCGAAACTCTGCAGGGCGACCGCGCGCAGACGGTGTATTTGCTCGAACAACTAGTGCGGCAGACGCCGGACGGCGTATATATGAAATCGATCAAGCAGACCGGTTCCAAGGTTCATTTGACCGGCTATGCGCAATCCAACGCCCGGGTATCGACCTTGATGCGCAACCTCGAATCTTCGCCGTATCTGGAAAACCCGAGCCTGGTCGAAATCAAGGTGGCCAATGTAAACAATAAGCGCCTGTCGGAATTTGTACTGAACGTCGACCTCAAACGCAAGCAGTCTGAGACCGAAACTGCCAAAGGTGCGCCGGGCAAAGGTGCGCCGCCCGGTGTCGCGGCGCCAGGTGCGAAGAAATAAGGTCGGCCGATGAACAAGCTGCTTGAGCAATTCAAGTATCTCAACCCGAAAGATCCGGGGACCTGGCCGGCGCTGCCGAAACTGCTCGCCCTGCTGGCGACGCTCTCTGCCCTGGTTGCCGTCGGCTATGCGGTCGACTGGCAGGGCCAGGTTGAGGAACTCGAGGCTGGTGCGGTGCAGGAAGCGAAGTTGAAGGTCGACTACAAGGACAAGAAGCAGCTTTCGGTCAACCTCGATTTATACCGCCAGCAACTGCGCGAGATCGACAACTCTTTCGGTGCGCTGTTGAAGCAATTGCCTAACCGGTCGCAGATGGACGCTTTGCTGGTGGATATCAATCAGGCGGGTCTCGGACGGGGTCTGCAATTCGAGCTGTTCAAGCCGGCGCCGCAGGAGACGATGAAAGAATTCTACGCCGAACTCCCGGTTAGCGTCCGGGTCACCGGCACCTATCATGACATGGGGCAGTTTGCGAGCGATATTGCGCAGTTGTCACGCATCGTCACGCTCAACGATATATCCATCAATCTGGCAGGCAAGGACGGAAGTACGCTGGCGATGGATACCAGCGCCAAGACTTTCCGTTACCTCGACGACGAAGAGGTTTCGAAACAGAAGCGCTCCGCCAAGAAACCGGCGCCCGCCAAGAAATGAGAAACCTCGCCATCATAACTAGCGTGTTGCTCCTCGCGGCGTGCGGCGGCGACGAGCATCAGGATCTGAAGGAAGAGTTGAAGACTATAACCAAGGACCTGCGCGGCCACATCGACCCGTTGCCTGTTGTGAACCCCTATGAACCGGTGCCGTATAAGGCTTTTGATTTGCCTGACCCCTTTGGTCCGGCCAAGATCGCGCTGGCGATCGGCGCAGCCACGAAAAGCAAAGGCGGCGCGAACGCACCCGACGCCACGCGGCCGAAGGAGCCGCTGGAGGCTTATCCGCTGGAATCACTGAAATTTGTCGGTACGCTATCGCAGAAAGGCGTCAATTACGCATTGGTGCGCGCGGACAGTAGCGTGTACCGGGTCAAGGCGGGTAATTATCTGGGCCAGAATTTCGGAATTATCACTGGAATCACCGACAACCTGATTAACCTCAAAGAGTTGGTGCAGGATGCATCTGGCGACTGGACTGAGCGCAAGACCGCGCTGCAGATACTTGAGGTGGAAGCGGCAAAAGGAAGGTGAGGATCTCTATGGCTAAAATTCTCGGTGTAGCGGGCTTCTTGACCGCATCCCTTTGGGCCTTGGTGGCGCTGGCGCAGACTTCGCCGAACAGCGTTGAGGCCTTTAACGTGTCACAGCAAAGCGGCAAGGTCATCATCAAGCTGACGCTGAAAGAGGCACTCAAGGCGCCACCCGGGAGCTTTACCGTGGCAAATCCGGCACGCATCGCGTTCGACCTTCCGAATACGGTAAATGGACTCGGTCGAAATGGCCAGAACATCGGCGAGGGCGAACTGGTAAGCATGAACATGGTGCAGGCGGGAGAGCGCACGCGCATGGTGCTGAACCTGCGTCAGCTGGTCGGCTATGACACTCAGCTTGACGGCAAGAACCTGGTGATTATTCTCGCCGGCGCAAGCGTGGCCAGCAGCGGCGGCGCGGCCGCAGTTACCCATTTCGTTGAAGCCAAAGCAGTCGATACGCACGCAGTACGCGACGTCGATTTCCGACGCGGCAAGGCCGGCGAGGGCCGTATCGTAGTCGACCTTTCCGACGCCTCGACGGGAATCGACATCCGCGCGCAGGGGCAGAATCTGGTGATTGATTTTTTCAAGACCTCGCTGCCGGACAAGCTGCGCCGGCGCCTGGACGTGACCGATTTCGGCACTCCGGTGCAATCGATCAATACCTTTGGCCAGGGCGAGAACGTGCGCATGGTAATCTCGCCCAAGGGTCTGTGGGAGCATAGCGCTTACCAAACCGACACCCAATTCGTGGTCGAAGTGAAGCAGCTCGTACCGGATCCGAACAAGTTGACGCAAGGCAGCAAGGTCGGTTTCAGCGGTGAGAAACTGTCGCTTAATTTCCAAAACGTCGAGGTGCGCAGCGTACTAAACGTAATCGCCGATTTCACCGATCTCAATATCATCACCAGCGACGCCGTCGGCGGCAGCCTGACCCTGCGCCTGAAAGACGTACCCTGGGACCAGGCGCTGCAGATCATCCTCGATACGCGCGGCCTGGATATGCGCAAAAACGGAAACGTTGTGTGGATCGCCCCGCGCGACGAGTTGGCAACCAAGGAAAAGCTGGCGCTGGAGTCGCAGCAGCAAATTGGCGAACTGGAGGCGGTGCGCACCGAGAGCTTTGTGCTCAATTACCAGAAGGCGCAGGACGTGCAGGCGCTGTTGACGTCGGCGAACCAGAAAGTATTGTCCAAGCGTGGCAGCGCGGTGGTGGACGCGCGTACCAATACAGTGTTCGTGCAGGACGTGCCCACCCGGCTTGAGGAGGTGCGCAAGCTTATTGCCCAGATCGATGTGCCGGTACGCCAGGTGATGATCGAAGCGCGCATCGTCGAGGCAAATGATTCGTTCAGCAAGAACCTGGGCGCCAAGCTTGGCTACAACACCGCGAAACCGGGCGGGGAGCGACTGCTCGGCCCCAGCGCGCGCTACAACGTCGGCGGGCAGCTTGGTTCCGTCGGGGCTCTGACGAGGAGTGATGCTGGTCAGCAGTTGGTGACTGGCGCGCCGGACGTCACGCAGGTGCAGAACGTCAATCTGCCGGCCACGGGCGTCGGCGGCTTCAACCCCGGCGTGATTTCCACGATCCTGTTCAACAAGAACTTTACCCAGTTCATCACAATGGAACTGACCGCGCTGGAGGCAGACGGAAAGGGCAAGATCATTTCCAGCCCGAGGGTGCTGACCGGAGACAAGGTCGAAGCGCTGATCGAGCAAGGCACGGAACTGCCCTATCAGTCCGCGACATCGAGCGGGGCCACCAGCGTGTCGTTCCGCAAAGCCAACCTAAGCCTCAAGGTGAAGCCGCAGATCACGCCCGACGGCAACATCATCATGACGTTGGACATCAACAAGGATTCCGTGGGCCAGGTTACGGCGGCCGGTTTTGCCATCGATACCAAACACGTGAAGACCGAGGTCCTGGTCGAAAACGGAGGCACGGTGGTGATCGGCGGTATTTTCAGCCAGGACGAGCGCAATACGACCACCAAGGTGCCGCTGTTTGGCGACATACCGGTGCTTGGCAATCTGTTCCGAAATAACAGCAAGACCGACAACAAGACCGAACTGCTGGTATTCATTACGCCGCGCATAGTCGACGACCGCCTGACCGTTCGCTGATCGTCGCGCTGCCGAAGGAGAGCCGGGCCTCCGGCTCGCGCTTGCTGACTTTGTGTTCATAGCGATGCGCCGTTTCACCTGCACTGACGGGGCCGCCCCAGGATAGTGGCGGGTAGGTGCTGCTAGAATGGCCGTGTGAAAACCTCGGAAAACGTATTTCTTGTCGGCCTGATGGGCGCCGGAAAAACCACGGCAGGCAGACACCTTGCGGCAGAGCTTGCAAAAACGTTCCACGATACCGACCACGAGATCGAGCGCCGCACCGGCGTCAGAATTTCACTCATTTTCGATATCGAGGGCGAGGCAGGTTTTCGCGCGCGCGAGAAACAGGTGGTCGACCAGTTGACGCAGCTCGCCAACGTCGTACTGGCTACCGGAGGCGGCGTGGTGCTCGATCCCGACAATCGCCGGCATCTGGCCGAGCGCGGCGTGGTGGTCTATCTTCACGGTCAACCGAAGGATCTGTGGTATCGCACCCGGCACGACAAGATGCGGCCGTTGCTGCAGGACACGGATCCGCTGGAAAAACTGCGCAGTCTCTACCTGCAGCGGGACGCGCTGTACCGCGAGATCGCCGACGTTGTCATTGATACCGGCCGCCAAAGCGCGCGCGCCCTGCTTCATCATCTGCTGCCGCAGTTGCGGGAACGATGCACACTCTCCGCGTAGAGTTGGGCGAGCGCGCCTACCCCATCATTATCGGCGAACGGCTGTTATCCGATGCCGGCCTGCTCAGGCCGCACCTGGACCAGCCCAGGGTCGCCATTGTCACCAACACCACGGTTGCTGCACTCTATTTGCCACAGCTGGGCGAGACGTTGCGAGCCTCGGGGGTGGAGGCGATCAGCATCGTGCTCGAGGACGGCGAGCGCTACAAGGACTGGACCACGCTCAATAGCATCTACGACGCCTTGCTCGAGCACCGCTGCGAACGCAGGACCACGCTCATCGCGCTTGGCGGAGGCGTCATCGGCGACCTCGCCGGTTTCGCCGCGGCGACTTATATGCGTGGCATTCCGTTCATCCAGATTCCGACTACCCTGCTCGCCCAGGTCGACTCCTCGGTTGGCGGCAAAACCGGGATCAACCACCCGCTGGGCAAGAACATGATCGGCGCCTTCTATCAGCCGCGCCTGGTGCTTGCCGACAGTGCAGTACTTGCCAGTCTGCCGCAGCGCGAACTTTCTGCCGGCCTGGCGGAGGTGATCAAGCATGGTCTCATTCGCGACGACGGATTCGTCCTCTGGCTGGAAGAGAACGTGGAGAAATTGCTCGCATGCGATTCCAACGCAATGGCGCACGCTATCCGCCGCTGTTGTGAAATCAAGGCGGCGGTGGTGGCGGAGGACGAGCGAGAAGTCGGCGTGCGTGCTTTACTCAATTTCGGCCACACCTTCGGCCACGCGATCGAGTCCGGTCTGGGGTACGGAAAGTGGCTTCATGGCGAAGCTGTAGCCGCGGGCATGGTGATGGCCGCCGATTTGTCGCAGCGCATGGGTTTGATCGCGCAGGCCGACGCCAAGCGTGTGGTCAAGCTGCTCAAGCGTGCCAGACTGCCGACCGCTCAGCCCGGAATCGAGGCCGCCCGTCTGTTGGAGTTGATGGCGGTGGACAAGAAGACCGAGGCCGGCCGGTTGCACTTCGTTCTACTGGACCGAATTGGCGCCGCATCGGTTCGCGCTGACGTACCTTCCAAGCTGCTGCTGCAGGTACTGGAGGCTTCCAGCGGCGAATGAGTCCGGCACCCTGCCCGAGTGACCGGAGTACACGTCAAGTCACCTAAGCGCTTGAAGCAACACGGGTCCACAGGTAAAATCGGACGTTCCGCCGGTATGGTCGTCGACCTGTGCCTGACCGAGCGGAACCATTTTGCAGCTAAAGGTGCGCGCGTGACCAATCCGGCTTTATCCATCGATCGCCCAGTGGACATGGGGTCCTACGACCATGGGTTATACGATCCTGCAAACGAACACGACGCCTGTGGCGTCGGATTTGTCGCCAACATCAAGGGCGTGAGGAGCCACGCGATTATCGACCAGGGCCTGCTGATCCTCAAGAACCTCGCCCACCGCGGCGCGGTCGGGGCCGACCCGCTGGCGAGCGATGGCGCCGGCATCCTGATCCAGATTCCGGACCGGTTCCTGCGCGAGGAAATGGCGTTGCAGGGCGTGCGGCTTCCGCCGGTCGGCCAGTATGGCGTGGGCATGGTGTTCCTGCCGCGAGAGCCTGCCTCACGCCTCGCCTGCGAGTATGAGATCGAGCGCGCGATCAAGGACGAACAGCAGGTGTTGCTTGGCTGGCGCGATGTGCCGCGCGACAATTCAGGACTGGGCGAATCCGGGAAATTGATAGAACCCGTGATCCGCCAGGTGTTCATCGGCCGCGGCGGCGACGTGACAGTGACCGACGCGCTGGAGCGCAAGCTGTACATCATCCGCAAAGTCTCCGGCCACGCGATTCAGGCGCTGCGGCTGAAGCACGGCAAGGAGTTCTACGTGCCGTCGATGTCGGCGCGCACCCTGGTCTACAAGGGTCTGCTGCTCGCCGACCAGGTGGGCGCGTATTACAAGGACCTGGGCGATCCGCGCGTAGTATCAGCCCTGGCGCTGGTGCACCAACGCTTTTCCACCAATACTTTTCCCACCTGGGATCTGGCGCATCCGTTCCGGCTGATCGCCCATAACGGCGAGATCAATACCCTGCGCGGCAACGTCAACTGGATCCGCGCGCGGCAGCAGGCGATCTCCAGCCCTATCCTCGATGCGGACCTGAACAAGGTGTGGCCGCTGATTTACGACGGTCAGTCGGATTCGGCCTCGTTCGACAATGCGCTGGAACTTCTGGTGATGTCGGGCTATTCGCTCGCGCACGCGATGATGATGCTGATACCCGAGGCCTGGGAAAAGCACAGCGCCATGGACGACAACCGGCGCGCCTTCTACGAATATCATGCGGCGATGATGGAACCGTGGGACGGACCGGCGGCGGTCGCGTTCAGCGACGGACGTCAGATTGGCGCCACACTGGATCGCAATGGCCTGCGGCCGGCGCGCTACATTGTCACCGACGACGATCTGGTGATCATGGCTTCTGAGGCGGGGGTGCTGCCGATACCCGAGGAAAGAATCGTCAAGAAGTGGCGCCTGCAGCCGGGCAAGATGTTTCTCATCGACGTCGAGCGCGGGCGCATCGTTGACGATGCCGAACTGAAGGAAACCCTGGCCGCGGCGAAGCCCTACCGCGAGTGGATAGAGCGTATCCGCATCAGGCTCGATGAAGTGGAAAGCGACAAACAGCAGCCCGAGCGTTCGGATGTGCCGTTGCTCGACCGGCAGCAGGCGTTCGGCTATACGCAGGAGGATCTAAAATTTCTCATGCTGCCGATGGCCGCATCCGCGGAAGAGGCCATCGGTTCCATGGGCAACGACTCACCGCTGGCAGTGCTGTCGAACAAGAACAAAAACCTGTACCACTACTTCAAACAATTGTTCGCCCAGGTGACCAACCCGCCGATCGACCCGATCCGCGAGGATCTGGTGATGAGCCTGGTTAGTTTCATCGGGCCCAAGCCGAATCTGCTCGGCATCGACGAGATCAACCCGCCGATCCGGCTCGAGGTCAGCCAGCCGGTGCTGGATTTTTTCGAGATGGACAAGATCCGGCACATCGATCGTAATACGGAAGGTAAATTCAAGTCGTTCGAGCTCGACATTACCTATCCGGTGGCCTGGGGCAACGACGCGATAGAAGCGCGCCTGGCAAGTCTATGCGCGCAGGCCGAGGACGCGGTTCGCTCCGGCTTCAGCATCATCATCATCTCCGACCGCCGCGTCGACCGCGACAACGTCGCGATTCCGGCGCTTTTGGGCCTCTC
>QYQC01000218.1 GCA_007280315.1 Betaproteobacteria bacterium
AGCGTCTCGGGATCGACGTTGCCCTGGTTCAGCAGCGCCAGAAGTTTTTCGCAGTGCTCGAGCGCAGCCGCAATCCCCGGCAGGCGGTCGTTCACGGTGCCTAGGCTGTTCTTCACGTAGGCGAGCGGCGTGTTGATTTCGTGGGCGACGCCGGCGACCATCTGCCCGAGCGAAGACATTTTCTCCGACTGGATCAGCTGCGCTTCGGATTCCTTCAGATGGCGCAAGGCGTCCGACAACTCACGCGTGCGCTCGACCACGCGCCGCTCCAGGCTTTCATTCGCCGACTTGAGGCGTACGCCGAGATAGCCGACGCCGATCAGCAGCGCCGCGGTATAGGCGAGAAGGTAGACGCGAAACAGTTCTTTCACCTGCAGCGTGGCCTCGAGTTCGCGGTTGAACGCAAACGTGATCTTGTCCAGGCGCGGGCCGGAAGACAGGGACGAAACCTTGTTGAACAGTTCCTCCTCCACCGGCTTGTGCTTGAGCAGCAGCTGAATCGCGCCTTCGATCGCGCCCGCCTGTTCGCGCGTGTCGTCGCCCATTCCGGCGGCGAGTTCGCGCAACTCGGCCGCCGCCATCTCCAGGCTCAACGGCGGCGCCGCAGTTCCCAGCCAGTAATACTGACGCGCCGCGGCTGCGAGCAGGTTCTGCGCCTGCAGCAGTTCCTTTTGCCGCGTGTCGCCTTTGCGCGGCTCGCCCGCCTGTGCGCTTATCGCGGCGGCGGCGGTGAGCGCCGTGTGCAGCGCGATCTTCGCCTGCGCGCTTTGCACCTTGTATTTCTCCACCAAGTCCGCTTTTTCAATGACCGCTTTGGCGAGCTGGTTCAGGCCCTCGCGCAAGGCCGTGCTGTCGGCGCTCGGGACGGCGGCTGCCAGGGATGCGAGCGCCTTCCTTGCCGTCGCGCCGCGATTGGGTGCCGCCGGCCGGTTCGCATCCAGCTCGGTACGTTCGCGCAGCACGTCGATGTCCCAGCGGCCGTCGATCTCGCGCAGCGTGTCGAGCAGCGCGGCGACCTCGTTGCGCTCGCGCAAATCGACCGCCTGCGTCTTGTCGTAAAGAAACGCCAGCGCCGCAACCAGCACGAGGGCGACTACGGCAATCAGCACATGGCGCAATGTATTCATCAGGTCGTCACCGGTAAATGTGTGCCTGTCCGCATGGCCGCGTCAGGCGTTTTCGTCGTTAAAAAGATCGCCGGCAGCTACGCACCGTAGTGCTGCAGGCGCTCGATGTAGCGGGCGATCAGGTCGACTTCGAGATTGACCCGGCTGCCGGGTTTCAGCTTGTTCAGGTTGGTCACGGTGATGGTGTGCAGGATCAGGTTGATTTCGAAATCCTTATCCTCAACCCGGTTGACGGTGAGGCTGACGCCGTTCACGGTGATCGAGCCCTTGCGCGCGATGTACTTGGCCAGATCCTGCGGCGCGCGGATTACCAGCAGGAAGCTCTCCCCCGCCGGCTCGAAGCGCGTCACCTCGCCCACGCCGTCGACGTGGCCGGACATCAGGTGGCCGCCCAGGCGGTCGGACAGGCGCAGCGATTTCTCCAGATTGACGTCGTTCGGACCATCGAGTCCGATAGTGCAGTTGATGGTCTCCTGCGACACGTCGACCTCAAAGCGGTCGCCCTGCAGTTCGATTACCGTGAGGCAGACACCGTTCACGGCGATGCTGTCACCGACCGCGACGTCCGACAGATCGAGCATGCCGGCGTCGATGGCAAGGCGCAGCCCCTGGTCGCGCGGCGCGGCCCTGGTGATTTTTCCTACGGAAGTAACGATGCCGGTGAACATGTTCGATTCGCTTAATTTAGGACACGGGCGAGAACGCGAAGGTCAGCGCCTATTGTGCTGACTTCGCCGAATTGTACCAGCCGCTTCTGCGCCAGGTCGCCGAGTTCGGGCAGGCTGAACATCCCGCTGGCGCCGTCGCCGAGGATGCAAGGCGCAAGATAAATCAGCAGTTCGTCCACCAGGCCTTCGCCGAGGAGCGAGCCGTTCAGCTTGAACCCGGCCTCGACATGTACTTCGTTGATTTCGCGCCGCGCGAGTTCGCGCATGAGCTGCGCCAACTCGACCTTGCCCTGCGCGTTCGGCAGCAGCAGCACTTCGGCGCCCTTGTCCTGCAATGCGGCGATACGCGCCTTGTCCTCCACCGCCGCAGCGATCAGCACCTTTCCGCTCGCCAGCAGCTTCGCTGACAGCGGCAGTTGCAGGCGGCTGTCCACCACTACTTTGAGCGGCTGGCGCGGCGTCTCGATATCGCGCACGTTCAACTGCGGGTCGTCGTCGCGGACGGTGCCGATGCCGGTGAGCACGGCGCAGGCGCGGGCGCGCCAGGCATGGCCGTCGCGGCGCGCTTCCGGTCCGGTGATCCATTGGCTGCGGCCATTGGCCAGCGCCGTCCTGCCGTCCACGCTGGCGGCGATTTTCATGCGCACCCAGGGGCGGCCGCGGTTCATGCGCGAGACAAAGCCGATGTTCAGCGCCTGCGCCTCTTCCTGCATCAACCCGGACTCGACCTGGATTCCCGCCGCGCGCAAGGCGGCGAAGCCGCTGCCGGCAACGCTAGGATTGGGGTCCTGCATCGCCGCGACCACGCGCGCAATTCCGGCTTCGATCAGCGCATCGACGCAGGGCGGCGTGCGACCGTGGTGGTTGCAGGGCTCCAGCGTCACATAGGCGGTGGCTCCGCGGGCGTTCGCGCCGGCAGCACGCAGGGCCACGATCTCCGCATGCGGCCCGCCGGCTGTTTCGTGCCAGCCCGCAGCCACTGCCTGGCCCGCGCGCGCGATCACGCAGCCGACGCGCGGATTGGGCGTGGTGGTGTACAGACCTTTTTCGGCGAGGCGCAGCGCCTCGGCCATGTGCTCTCGATCGGCGGGGCTGGACATGCGCGCGAGCGGGCCGGGAGTGGCCAGGCCCTAAGGGGCCGGGCGGCGCGCTTTGCGCCCTGGGCGCTTGACCTGCAAAATGGCGTCGCGGAAATCGTCGACGCGCTGGAAGTCTTCGTATACCGAGGCGAAGCGTATATAGGCAACGTCGTCCATCTTCTTCAGTTCGCGCATCACAAGTTCCCCGATGGTGCGCGACTTCAATTCACGCTCACCCAGCGCCAGGATGCGCGCTTCGACGCGATTGATGGCGTCATCGACGTTGTCGGTCGGCACCGGGCGCTTGTGCAGCGCGCGCATGAAGCCGGTGCGGATTTTCTCGCGGTCGTAGGCGGTGCGGTAGCCGTTCGACTTGATCACCGTTGGCATCGCCAGTTCCACCCGCTCGTAGGTGGTGAAGCGCTTGCTGCAGTCCTTGCACTGGCGCCGGCGGCGCACGCTTGCGGCGTCTTCGGACAGGCGCGAGTCGATGACCGCGGTGTCTTCAGCTTTGCAAAAGGGGCATTTCATGAGGTCAGGGCTAAATCCCGCGTCTCGACGCTGCGCGCCGCGTCGTGGCCGGCATACACCGGATGCCTGAGGCACAGCGCGTGCGCCTGCGCCAGCACGCGCTGCTGCACCGATTCGCTGTGCGGCGCGTCGAGCACGTCGGCGATCAGCCCGGCGAGTTGCTCCGCTTCCGCGGTGCCGAAGCCGCGGCTGGTGATGGCCGGGCTGCCGATGCGAATGCCGCTCGTGACCATCGGCTTTTGCGGGTCGTTCGGTATCGCGTTCTTGTTCACTGTAATATGCGCGCGGCCGAGCGCGTCCTCGGCGTCGCGGCCGGTGATGTTCTTGGCGCGCAGGTCGAGCAGGAACAGATGGCAGTCGGTGCCGCCGGAAACGATGCGCAGGCCGCGCTCCTGCAGCACGCGCGCCATCGCACGGGCATTGGCGATGACTTGTGTCTGGTAGTTCTTGAATTCGGGCGCCAGCGCCTCTTTGAACGCGACCGCCTTGGCCGCAATGATATGCATCAGCGGGCCGCCCTGGAGTCCGGGAAACACGGCGGAGTTGATGATTTTTTCGTGTTCCGCCTTTGCGAAAATCAGGCCGCCGCGCGGGCCGCGCAGCGTCTTGTGCGTGGTGCTGGTGACGAAATCGGCGATGCCGATGGGGCTGGGATAGTGGCCGGTGGCGATAAGCCCGGCGTAATGTGCCATGTCGGCCATCAGGTAGGCGCCGATCTTGTCGGCGATGTCGCGAAAGCGCTGCCAGTCGATGACGCGCGAATAGGCAGATGCACCGGCAACGATGAGGCGCGGATTGTGCTCGCGCGCGAGGCGCTCGACCTCGTCGAAGTCGATGGTCTCCTCCGCGTTCAGGCCGTAGGACAAGGCGTGGTAGAGCTTGCCCGAAAGATTGACCGACGCGCCGTGGGTGAGATGGCCGCCGTGAGCGAGCGACATGCCGAGCATGGCGTCGCCGGGTTTGAGCGCAGCCATGTAGACCGCCTGGTTCGCCTGCGAGCCGGAGTGGGGCTGCACGTTGGCATAGGCCGCGCCGAACAGTTCCTTGGCGCGTTCGATCGCCAGATTTTCGGCGACGTCGACCTGGGCGCAGCCGCCGTAGTAGCGCTTGCCCGGATAGCCCTCGGCGTATTTGTTGGTGAGTTGCGAGCCCTGGGCTTCGAGCACCGCGCGGCTGACATAATTTTCCGACGCGATCAGCTCGATGTGATCTTCCTGGCGCCGGTTCTCCGCCTGTATCGCCTGCCACAATTCGTTGTCGATGCTGGAAAGTTTGTTATTGAGCAAGGACATGAATCGGTGTCGTCAAAGTGGGGAAGCCGGAATTTTACCATGGGCACTCGATGTTTCCGGAGGCTGGAGCGCCGTATTAGAAAAATCTCTTAAGCTTTTGTATAAATGACAATTATTGAGAATAACGGAACCTGAACGAAGCTATGGCAAAGCACCTGGAGCAGGACCGCGATGCGCTTGTCGGTCCCAGCCAAGGGATGGCTGGATGCTTGGTAACTTCGGTTACATACCGCGCCGTGCCGACGCGATAGCATGATTGCCTGATCAAATCTCAAACGGAGGAAACATCGATGAAAGCAAATGTGGGCGGTGTGGACAAGATTCTGCGCATTGTCGCGGGCCTGGCTTTGCTCAGCCTGATCCTGATTCTCGAAGGCAATGCCCGCTGGTGGGGACTGGCAGGCCTGGTTCCGCTTTCGACCGGCCTGTTCAATTTCTGTCCGCTCTATACGCTCTTCGGATTGAATACCTGCCCGATTACGGGCAAGAGCACCTGAACTAGACTAATCGGCACAGTGCCTTGATGTCGGCATTGCCACCGGAGACGACCACGCCGACGCGCTTGCCTTTGCAATCGTGACGGCCGTCGAGCTTGCCCTCGAGCAATGCGGCCGCCGCCAGCGCGCCGGTGGGTTCGATCACGATTTTCATGCGCTCCCAGATCCAGAACATGCTGCGCAGCAGCTCGGCGTCGCTCACCGTCAACATGTCGTGAACGTAGTGCAGCACCAGCGGGAAGGTGATGCTGCCAAGCGAGGGCGTGCGCGCACCGTCGGCGATGGTGTCCGGATTGCTGCAGGTCTGCAGGGTCTTCGAATGGAATGAGCGCGTGGCGTCGTCGCCCGCCGCGGGCTCGATGCCGATCACCTTGCACCGTGGCGACCAGTGGCTTGCCGCAACGGCGCAGCCGGAGAGCAGTCCGCCACCGCCGCAGGGCACCAGCAGGTAATCAAGCTCGCCCGCCTGTTCGATCAGCTCCTTCGCCGCCGTTCCCTGACCGGCGACAATGTCCACATGATTGTAGGGAGGAATCAGCGTCATGCCGCGTTCGCTGGCGATGCGCGTCGCCAGCTCTTCGCGAACCGCCGTCTGCGGGTCATAGGTGATGACCTCGGCACCGTATCCGCGGGTAGCCTGGAGTTTCACCTGCGGCGCATCCAGCGGCATGACGATCACCGCCTTCACGCCGAGCAGCGATCCCGCCAGCGCCACTGCCTGGGCGTGATTGCCCGAAGAGTAGGCGAGCACGCCGCGCTGCTTTTGCTCCGGCGTCAGACGGGACAGGGCGTTGAAGGCGCCGCGAAACTTGAACGCACCCATGCGCTGGAAATTCTCGCATTTGAAAAACACCTGAGCGCCGGTGCGCTCATCCACCGTGCGCGAAGTGAGTACCGGCGTGCGCAGCGCATGACCGAGCAGGCGCTTCGCCGCGCCATCGATGTCCTCTGCGCTTAGCGGAAGCTGGTTTGCTGTCGTGCTGTTCATCTGCTGTCACCTGTGATGTCGAAAGCGTGCATGCTACGCATAGTAACGCGCGCGCATGCGTGAGCAATAAGCCGGAAGATTGGCGTGCGAGAGCGCCGCCTGGCGCAGCGGCATGTCCAGTGGCACGTCGAGAATGTTGGCGAGAAAGGCGTAGGCGGCGGCATCGATCGAACTCGGTTCCGCGCCGAGGAAAAATGGCTGCTCGCCGAGCAGTTGCGACAGGGCGGCGATGTCGGCACTGCCGATGGCATAAATTTCCGCCGGCTGATGCCGGCCTATGCCCTGCGCATGCAGTTGCTGCCGCAGGCTGCGGCGCGCGAGCAGCGGGACGAACCAGCGCAGCGGCAGCGGCAGTTTGCCGAAGAATGCCGGCCGCGTCATGCTCCAACCCGGCTCGGCTATCCAGCGCGCGTAGAGCAGAACCCAATACAGGCTGTCTTCGAGCAGCCGCAGTATGACCGTGCCGAGCGCGCGCTGCGCCGGCGTGAGCGTCGCATCGAGGGGATCGCCGTAGGCCGACTTGAGGTAGTCGATGATCAGGTGCGAATCTGCGACGATGCGGCCGCCGTCGTCGATGTAGGGCAGTTTCTTTTTCGGCGCGCGCAGCTGATACATGCCGTAGCGTGTCGCATAGTCGATTCCGGCCATGCGCAAATAGGTTTCCACCTTCATGCAGAAGGGACTCGCGTTGGGCAGGCCGAAGGCGGCGGGAAACTGGTAGAGCGTGACGGCCATGGCGTGCCTCAGTGTATGGTAAGTCAGCGTATGGTAAGTGTAAGGCGCGAGTCGCCGCGCAGCAGCAAGATGCGCAGCGGCCGGTCTGCCTGGCGCAGCGCGGCAATCAGCTCCGCCGCCGAGCGCGCCCGGCTGCGGTTGACGCCATAGAGTACGTCCCCCGCGCGCAAACCGGTTTTCGCGCCGGGCGTGTTGGGTTCGATGCGGGTGACGATCGCGCCCTCGACCGTGCCGTAGACGGGCATGCCCGGTTCGATGTTGGATACGCGCACGCCGGCGAGCTGCGGCACCGCCTCGCCCGGAATCTCGGTCATGGTGAACAGTTCCGCGATGCGCAGGCGCAGTTTGAGCGGCCGCCCGTCGCGCTGCACCCGCAGCTCCGCTTCTTCGCCTACCGGTATCAGGCCCATGCGGTTGCGCATGTCGGCGGCGCCGCGCACCGCCTTGCCGTTGACGTCGAGCACGATGTCGCGCGATCTCAGCCCGGCTTTTTCAGCAGGCGAGCCCGGCTCGACCTTGACCACCACCGCGCCGTCGGCCGAGCCTGCCGCCAGCGTCTGCGCCAGTTCGTGCGTCATGTCCTGCGTCACCACGCCGACGCGGCCGCGGCGCACTTCGCCGAAGCGGATGATCTGTTCCATCACGCTGCGCACCATGCTCGAGGGAACGGCGAAGCCGATGCCGGCGCTGCTGCCCGAGGGCCCGAGGATGGCGGTGTTGATGCCGACCAGTTCGCCCGCGAGGTTAACCAGCGCGCCGCCCGAGTTGCCGGGGTTGATCGAGGCGTCGGTCTGGATGAAGTCCTCGTAGCCCTCGATGCCAAGGCCCGAACGGCCAAGCGCACTGACGATGCCGGAGGTGACTGTCTGGCCGATGCCGAACGGATTGCCGATGGCGACCACGAAATCACCCACGTTCAGGGCATCCGAATCACCGAACTTGAGTTCCGCCAGGTTCTGCGCGTCGATTTTGAGCACGGCGACGTCGGTGCCCGGATCGGTTCCGACCAGCCGCGCCTTGAGCGCGCGCCGGTCCTTCAGCGTCACCACCACCTCCTGCGCATTGTTGATGACGTGATTATTGGTCAGCAC
Organism: Betaproteobacteria bacterium; assembly: GCA_007280315.1. Classification (GTDB taxonomy): domain Bacteria; phylum Pseudomonadota; class Gammaproteobacteria; order Burkholderiales; family SG8-39; genus 2-12-FULL-64-23. Next base: position 8,009 of record QYQC01000218.1, read on the forward strand.
GTAGCCGCGCGCGCGGTCGACGATCACGCCCGAGCCCGCGCTTTGCTCGCGCCGTGGCTGGTCCGGAATGTTGAAAAAGCGCCGGAACAGCGGATCGCGAAACAGCGGGTTGTCCTCCATCGGCGAGCGCGTGACCACCGAAATGTTGACCACCGCCGGCGTCACCTGCGCCAGCATCGGCGCGAGCGTGGGCATGCCTTTGCCGTCGAACGGCAGCGCGGCGTTTGCGAACGGCGGCAGAAAGAGCAGAACGGCGAGGACTAAGCGCAGGCGCATCTATTCAAACTCCGGGAAACGGCGGGGCAGCTTTTTCATAGTATAAGCGGTGCGTGCCGGGCCGTGCAGCCGAGGCGGAAGCTGGAGTATATTGCAATGGTCACAGTCAACTCTTTCGAGGAAAAACACGATGTCCAGCCTGCTGCATAGCGCACGTGCGCTTCCTTTGCTGTCGTTGCTGGTTTTATCCAGCGGACTTGCGTTCGGCCAGGTACCGCCGGGCAGATCGCTAGGACAGAATCTGTATCTGCCGATCTACTCGCACATCTGGCACGGCGAACTCGACAAGAAAGGCCAGCCGATGAAGACGCTGGTTTCGGTTTCGGTGAGCATCCGCAATACCGATCCGGTGAAGTCGATCCGGATTCTTTCCGCGCAGTATTACGACAGCGATGGCAGGAAGGTAAAGGAGTATGTGACGTCGCCAAAGACCATCGGGCCGATGGCTACCTATGAGTTGTTCGTCCCCAGAAGCGACGACAGCGGCGGATCCGGCGCGAATTTCGTGATCACGTGGAAATCCGATACGCCCACCATTCCGCCGATTGTGGAAGGATTCCACGCCAACCTTCCCGTGGGCAGGTCAATCGCATTTACAACTTCGGCACGACCGCTTCCCGGCGAGTGAGACTGGCGCGGGACTGGCGCAGGGGGCGAGGCAACGCCTTGATGCATCGCCTCGGCCTCCTGGTCGGTCAGCTGTCGTCAAACATCAACTGCATTTGTTCACTTTTTGCGCTCGAGTCACGTACTTGATGTCGGTGCGTATTTCAGCCAGCTGGTTGTGCGCGTCGCCGTGGTCGGTGCTTCCCCAGAACGGCCATCCGATCAGCAGCGTAGTGACCACCGCTTGTGTGTTGGCCTTGCTCTCCTTCTTCTGAATGCTATCGTTGATCGCTTTTTCCGCCTTCTGCATAACTTCCAGCTCTTTGCCCAATTCCGAGCAAGATTGACTCTTGAAGTATTCAAAATCCACGGCGAATGCTGGTGCGGCTGCGAATGTGGCTAGCGCAACGCCGGCCATCGCCACGGTTAGGTAATGTTTCATTAGACCTTCCTGTTTGGTTGAAAAAAGGGTTGCTGGCCGTAACCGTTCCAGCAAACAAAGCGTAGGTGCGCGGAAACGTTTTGGTAATTAGGGTTAGTGCTTAGGGTTAACACCTAGAAACGGTCGATGTTCATTGCATGCAACGCCACGGGACCGGTCGGCACGCTTTACACCGCGTTAGATTTGAGTCCTGCCGAAAAAGGAATTGGGCATGATGCCATTGCCGATTCACGGAACGATCTTAAGATTCCGATCCAGAAACCGCTCTACGCGCCCCCAGAAATCAACCTTGTTGGCTGGCAGCATCCAGCCGTGACCTTCGTCGGCGTAGACCACCCATTCAAGGTTCGAATTGCGTGGAGACAGTGCGTCACGCAAGCGGGTGCCGTGCTCGAGTGGAACGCGCCGGTCTTCGCCGCCATACGCCATCAACAGGGGCTGGCTCAGTCGGTGCGCCAGCTTCAACGGTGACGTATCTGCCAGCTGCTTGGCGTCTTTCTCGCGATCGCCTACCAGCTTCGGCATGCCATATTGCTTCCACATTTCGCTCATGTCGCTCCAGTTGATCGAGTACATGAGGTCGATATCGGTGACGCCGACCCAGTTGATGCCGCAGCGATAAAGATCAGGGTAGCGAATCAGCCCCATCAGCGTGGCGTATCCGCCGTAGCTCGCGCCGGCGATGCACACACGTTTGGGATCGGCGTAGCCCTGCTTGATGGCCCAAAGCGTCGCATCGGCAATGTCGTCTTGCATCGCCAGGCCCCACTGCTTCCATCCGGCCCGAAAAAGCTTGAATCCGAAGCCGGTGCTGCCGCGGTATTCCGGTTCCACCACTACGTAGCCGCGCGAGGCGAGAAACTGGGATTCGGCGTACCACCTCCACTCCCCGCCACGTACAAAGGGCCCGCCATGGACCATGACCACCATCGGTGCTGGTCCGACCCGTCCGACCGGGCGGGTGACATGCACCGGAATGCCCAGCCCGTCGCGCGCGGAAAAACGCAGCATCTCGCGCGTCGCCATCGTTTGCGCCTTTATCCAGGGTCGCGATCGGGATAGAACGACGAGTGTTCCCGCTTTCGAATCGTAAAGGTAGAAAGTCGAAGGCTGTTGATCCGATGATGCCGTGACCAGGACGGTTGCCGGATTCTGGCATTCGCCGCAATCGATGACATTGTTGGTGTCCGGCAACAGTCGGTCCACCTTGTCCTGAATACGCTTGAGGACAGGGTCAAACCAGTAGGTGCCCCGCGCATCGCTCAAATAGTGCACGCCCATAAGATCGCCCGTGGGAGTGAACACGAGATTTCCTTGAAAGTCGTAACCTTTAAGCGCGACCAGCGCCTGGGCTTCAACGCCGCTCTTCGACAGGTCCAGCCGCATCAGCGAGCTGGTGTCGGCGTCCCTGCCAATCCGTGCGCTGAAATACAACATGTCGTTGGCACCCACGACGATGGGGTTCGGAACACCATAGTCATCAGCAAAGATGTCATATTCCCGAACTACGATCCAGGGCGCATCGGCGCTGGTCCTCCAGTACAGACGCGACTTGCCATCGCGAACGCTCTCTGCGGCGCGCGGCACGCCCTGGAGATCAAGGGCCCAATGCGTTACGTAGGTAGGACCGCCTTGCGTCAGCACCTGCGTGCGACCGGAAACGGTGTCCAGGCGCAACAGTGTTACGTCGGCAAGTTCTCTGCGTACGTCGAGTTCTGCCCGCTCGACGATGACGTTGTTGGAGCCGTCCCGCATTACCGAGCGAAACCGGTGGTACACCGAAAGTTCCCGGTCGACGATTGATGCTGCCTCTGTGACCAGTGACTGGCGCCGCTTGATCAAGCGTCGTTCGGGATGCTTGCCCTCGCGATCCACCGCGAACAGGCCTTCGCCAAGCTGATCGCCGTAGGGCGATTGCATGTCAGTGACGGTGAAGACCAGGCGATCATCGTTCACCCAGCGCACGGACTTGATATCCGCGTCGTTGAATTCGGCGATCACGATGGATTTTGCCAGTTCCTTGAGGTTCAGTATTACCAGCCGTTGCCGGCCGTGCGGCCCGCCCGTCATCGTCGCCGCGACATATTGACCGGAAGGCGACATCACCGGGCCCGAAAGCACCGGCGGGCGGAAGAAGTCGGCCAATGGAACGGATTCTGCGGCGCGCGCCACGTTCCCCAGCAGCGTGGACTGCGCCATCAGTCCAATCAGGAAGATTGCGCTTGCCTTCGTTTGCCAATGGCGTCTTTTCAGCACGACATCGAGTCCTTCGGGTTCGCTGGAGTAATACGCGTGGCGAATTATCGAACCGGACGCAAATCGTCCGGCGTATCGATGTCCTGACAAACGCCGGGATCGTCCACATCGATCAGTTCAATCAGGCCGGCGTGTTCCTTCAACACCGAACGCGCACCCTCGTCGCCGCGCAACCCCTGGAGCTGTGAGCGAAAGCGCGCCGAAATGCCCACCGGGTGACCGCGCTGTCCCTTATACGCAGGCGCGACCATGGCTGCGCCCGCGGCCAGGTCTGCGGCGATTTTGGCTATGGTCTCCGGTCGGATATAGGGCATGTCGGCCAGGGCGATAACCCAGCCGGTGACAGCACCTGACGCAGCAACCGCCGTCGCCAGGCTCGCGCCCATGCCTTCGTCGGCGTCGACGCATTGAATCACCGTCGCACCGCCCTCGCTCAGGCGGTGTTCCAGAATGGGCACGCCGGGGCGCACCACTGCGATGACATGCGGAAGTGCGGCACGCAAATTGGCGAGCGCGGCCAGTGCGACCGGTGTCCCGCCGGGAAGTGGATGCAGCAGTTTGTCGGAGCCGAAGCGTTTCGATGCGCCGGCGGCAAGCAAAATGCCGCAGATGTCGGCTGCCATGGCCTACGCGGCCGTGCGGTCTTGGAGGAAGTCCTCGCTCAATCGGCTTTGAGCGGAACACCGCACCCGGCTTCGATCCCGACCCTGGGTGGCTCTACCGTCTGCGGGATTTGCACACCGCGGCGCACGGCCGTCATTTCGGCCAGTATCGCCACTGCAATCTCGGGCGGAGTGCGGCTGCCGATCTTCAGGCCCACCGGGCCGCGCATGCGCGCGATTTCGCCTGAGGACAGGTCGAAATCGGCCAGGCGTTTGCGCCGCTTGTCGTTGTTTGCTTTCGAGCCCAGCGCGCCGACATAGAAAGCGGGCGACTTGAGCGCTTCCAGCAGCGCGATGTCGTCGAGCTTGGGATCGTGGGTGAGGGCGACCACCGCGCAGTGCGCATCCAGATTCATCGACTGCACCACGTCGTCCGGATAGCCGCGGTCGATGCTCACGCCGGCGAGGTCCCAGGCGTCGGCATATTCCGCGCGCGGATCACACACGGTGATGTGGTAGTCCAGGGCCTGCGCCATTTGTGTCAGATAGCGCGACACCTGCGCCGCGCCGATGAGCAGCAGGCGCCAGCGCGGACCATGCACCGTCTTCAGCAGCTTGCCGTCGAATTCGAGCGCGTCGGACCAGCGGCCGGGCTCGATGCGCGACTTGCCGCTCTCCAGATCGAGAAATCGCGCGACAAGTTCGTGGCGCTCGATCGCGACCAGCAGTTCGTCCAGGGCGGCGCCATCCTTGACTGGCTCCAGCACCAGTTGCAGCGTGCCGCCGCAGGGCAGGCGAAAGCGATCGGCTTGTTCCTTGGTCACGCCGTAGGTGACGACTTCGGGTTTGTCGCCGGCGAGCTTGTGGTTATGCACGCGCTCGATCAAGTCATCTTCGACACAGCCGCCCGAAACCGAACCCGACACCTGGCCATCATCGCGAACGGCGAGCATCGCCCCAAGCGGGCGCGGCGCCGATCCCCAGGTCTTGACCACGGTAGCCAGAACCACAGCGTGGCCCGCTTTAAACCAGGATGTTGCACTGCGAAGTACTTCAAGATCAACGCTGTCCATTGCACACCTCTGCTGATTTGGGCGGATTGCCCAGCTCGCTTCAACGCCGCGACTGGAAGATTGTCATGTATAAGACGCCGATCAAGGTTATTCCTCGTTCCGACGCCGGTCAAGCAGGCCCGCGCGTGATTGAAGCGCGATTGAAGTTGCTTCCTTGCATCGCATGGTCTAGCATTTCCTCCCTGCATCGGATCAGGCCGGCATCAAAGTCGGCACGTACAGGTTTCCGATCCAGGCGCGTGCAGCGAGGAGGAAGCTGGCGCCGCCGTGGGCCGCAGGAGTAATGGCAACAAACAACAATACCATTCACCCAAAGGAGAGCTTGATGAAGATATCCATGACCGTGAACGGCAAGTCGGTCAGCGCCGAAGTCGAGGCGCGCACGCTGCTGGTCACATTTATCCGCGAAAACCTGCGGCTCACCGGCACCCACGTCGGCTGCGACACCAGTCAGTGCGGCGCCTGCACCATCCACATGAACGGCCAGGCGGTGAAAAGCTGCAACATCCTGGCGATGCAGGCCGAGGGCGCCGACATCATGACCATCGAAGGCCTGGCCAAGGTCGATGGCACGCTGCATCCGATGCAGGAGGCGTTTCGCGAGCATCACGGCCTGCAATGCGGTTTCTGCACGCCCGGCATGGTGATGAGTGCGGTCGACCTGGTGAAGAATCACCCCAATCCCTCCGAGGAAACCATCCGCGCCGAGCTGGACGGCAATCTGTGCCGCTGCACCGGCTATCACAACATCGTCAAAGCGGTGAAAGCCGCTTCGGCGAAGATGTAAGGGGGCGATCATGGGTGACATGAATGTCATAGGCACTTCGGTCAAACGCAAGGAAGACTATCGTTTCCTCACCGGTGCAGGCAATTACACCGACGACGTGACGCTGCCGCACCAGACCTACGCCTGCTTCGTGCGCTCGCCGCACGCGCACGCGAAAATCAAGAGCATCAAGAAGGACAAGGCGATGAAGGCGCCGGGCGTGCTCGCCATTTACACCGGCGAGGACTGGGCCGCGGCCAAGGTCGGCGGCCTGCCCTGCGGTTGGCTGATTACCGATGTCAACGGCCAGCCAATGAAGGAGCCGCTGCATCCCTGCCTGGCGCAGGGAAAGGCCAATCATGTCGGCGACCAGATCGCAGTAGTGATTGCCGAAACCTACAATCAGGCGAAAGACGCGGCCGAACTGGTGGAAGTGGACTACGAGGTACTGCCCGCAGTGGTAGATGTCGGCTCGGCGCTGAAAAAAGGCGCGCCGCAGATCCACGAGGCCGCCCCGGGGAACACCTGCTACGTCTGGGCGCTCGGCGACAAGGGCGCGACCGACAAGGCGTTCGCCTCGGCAGCGCACGTGACCAAGCTCGATTTCATCAACAACCGGCTTGTCCCCAACGCGATCGAACCGCGCGCGGTGAACGCGAGCTACGCGCGCCACGACGAGTCCTATACGCTCTACGTCGCCAACCAGAATCCGCACGTCGAGCGCCTGCTGATGACGGCATTCGTGCTCGGCCTGCCGGAGCAGAAGGTGCGCGTGATCGCGCCCGACGTCGGCGGCGGTTTCGGCTCGAAAATCTACCTCTATGCCGAAGACGTGGTGCTGACCTGGGCTTCCAAACATGTCAACCGGCCGATCAAGTGGACCGCCGAGCGCTCCGAGTCGTTCCTGTCGGATGCGCATGGCCGCGATCACGTGACCACTGCGGAACTGGCGATGGACAAGGACGGCAAGTTCCTGGCGATGCGCGTGCATACCAAAGCGGCGATGGGGGCGTACCTGTCGACCTTCGGTTCGTGCGTGCCGACCATTCTGTATGCGACGCTGCTCGCCGGCCAGTACACCACGCCGGTGATCTATGCCGAAGTTACCGCCGTCTTCACCAACACCGTGCCGGTAGACGCATATAGAGGCGCGGGTCGGCCCGAGGCGACCTACGTGGTCGAACGGCTGGTGGAAACCGCAGCGCGCGAGATGAATATCGATCCGGCTGAAATCCGCCGGCGCAATTTCATCAAGACCTTTCCCTATCAGACGCCGGTGGCGCTGCAATACGACATCGGCGACTACGAAGCGACGCTGGGCGAGGCGATGAAAATCGCCGATGTCGCCGGTTTCCCCGCGCGGCGCGCCGAAGCCGCCAAGCGCGGTAAGAAACGCGGGCTGGGCTACTCCTGCTACATCGAAGCCTGCGGCATCGCGCCCTCCGCGGTTGCCGGCGCGCTCGGCGCCAGGGCGGGCCTGTTCGAAGCGGGCGAAGTCCGCGTGCATCCCACCGGCAAGGTGACGGTGTTCACCGGTTCGCACAGCCACGGGCAGGGGCATGAGACCACGTTTGCGCAGGTGGTCGCCTCGCGCCTCGGAATACCCGTGGGCGACGTGGACGTGGTGCACGGCGACACCGGCCGCGTGCTCTTCGGCATGGGCACCTACGGCTCGCGCTCGCTCGCGGTCGGCGGCACCGCCATCGTCAAGGCGCTGGACAAGGTGGTGAACAAAGGCAAAAAAATCGCGGCGCATCTGCTCGAGGCATCCGATACCGACATCGAATTCAAGGACGGTGTGTTCAAGGTGGCGGGCACCGACAAGTCCGTTCCCTTCGGCTCGGTCGCGCTTACGGCTTACGTGCCGCACAACTATCCGCACGACAAACTCGAACCCGGCTTGAACGAGCAGGCGTTCTACGATCCGGCCAATTTCACTTTCCCTGCCGGCAGCCACATTTGCGAGGTGGAAATCGATCCCGACACCGGCGTCACCAAGATCGCGAACTTCACCGCGGTGGATGATTTCGGCAACATCGTCAATCCGATGATCGTCGAGGGCCAGGTGCATGGCGGACTGACGCAGGGCATCGGCCAGGCGCTGACCGAAGGCTGCGTTTACGACAAGGAAAGCGGTCAGCTGGTGACCGGCAGCTACCTCGACTACTGCATGCCGCGCGCCGACGACGTGCCCTCCTACAAGGTCGGCACCAAGGTAACCGCGTGCACGCATAATCCGCTGGGGGTGAAGGGCTGCGGCGAGGCCGGCGCGATCGGCGCGCCGCCCGCGCTGATCAATGCCATCACCGACGCGCTGGGCATCAGGGAAATCGAAATGCCGGCGACGCCCGAGCGCGTATGGCGCGCCGCTAACAAAAAAGCTTAAGGAGACCGACCATGTACGCATTCAACTATCAAAATCCGAAAAGCGTAGCC
>QYQC01000030.1 GCA_007280315.1 Betaproteobacteria bacterium
GCGCAGTCCGGATGGCGCGCGGCGGTGGCGAGCAAATACGGCTCCAGCCGAATCGGGTGAAAGATGTGATCGTTGGCGAAGCGCTGCGCCATGTCGGCGCGCAGTGCCGTCCCGGCGTGGATCGAGGCTATGGCGTGCGCCACTGCAGCTGCCGTTTCGATCCGGATATTGCCGTCGCGCAGTTGGTTCTTCCATACCGGATGCGCCGACGGGTCGAGATACTCCATGGCGAACGCGCCGGCCTGCGCGTCCTCGCCAAGGATGCGCGGTACCGAGCGCGGCGCCAGATTTTCGGCTACGCGCATCCATTCGACTTCGGCATGGTTGCGCTCAACCGGCGCGCGCCAGTCGGCTGCGACTTTGAGCTTGGCCAGCGCGCGCTTGAAACAATACGAAACGATCGGTGAGCGCCCGGGGAGGTCGATGCGCAGGATGTCCGAGGACACGCCGCCCGCCAGGGTTTCCGCGCTGAACGATTCGTCCGGGCGCAGCAGTCCCATGCGCTCGAGCGCCACTCTCAAATCCTGGTCGGGGTGCTGTTCCATCGTCATCGAAGTTTAGCAGAGCGTCTGGACGCGGGGCATAATCCACGGCATGAGCGGGTTGCGCGAAGACATGTCACCGACGGCGGCGCAGCCGGTGCCGGTGCTCGAACTGGGCGACACGATCGCGCTGATCGTCGGCGTCGTGGTCGGCGCGGGCATATTCAAGACGCCGTCGCTGGTGGCGGCCAACGCAGGCGACGCGTGGACCATGCTCGGCGCCTGGTTGCTGGGCGGCGTGGTTTCATTTATCGGCGCGCTGTGTTACGCCGAACTCGCCACCGCCTGTCCGCATGCCGGCGGCGATTACCATTTTCTCACCCGCGCCTATGGCAGGAAATTGTCGTTTTTGTTCGCCTGGGCGCGCCTGGCGGTGATCACCACCGGCTCGATCGCCTTGCTCGCGTTCGTATTCGGCGACTACTGTTCGCGCCTGTATTCGCTGGGCGCGTATTCGTCGGCAATCTACGCCGCCTCGATCGTGGGCGTGCTGACCATGGTCAATATCGCCGGTGTGAAAAGCGGAACGGCGACGCAGAACTGGCTGACTGCGCTGCAGGTGATGGGATTGCTGGCGCTGGTGCTAGCCGGCCTGGTGCTCGCGCCCGCTGCATCGACGGCCGCGATCTCTGCGGGTGGCGAGCGCGCTCAGCCTGCCTTCGGCCTGTCGATGGTGTTCGTGCTTCTGACCTATGGCGGCTGGAACGAAGCTGCCTATATCTCGGCTGAGGTCAAGAACGGGCGGCGCAACATGCTGCGCGCGCTGGTGTGGAGCATGATCATCGTCACCCTGCTCTACCTGTTGGTGAATCTCGCTCTTCTGCGCGGCCTCGGGCTTGCCGGCATGGCGCGCTCGCCGGTGGTCGCGGCGGATCTGCTGCAGCAGGTCTGGGGCAGCGCGGGTGCGCAGGCAATCAGCGTCCTGATCGCGATTTCAGCGCTGACTTCGATCAATGCCACCATCATTTTCGGCGCGCGCAGCAACTATGCCTGGGGACGCGACTGGGCGCTGCTTGGCTCTCTCGGGCACTGGAACGCGCGCACCGGCTCGCCGACCCGGGCGCTACTCGCGCAAGGGGCGGTGGCGCTGACGCTGATCGCCTTCGGCGCGCTGATACGCGAGGGCTTCGAGACCATGGTGGATTACACCGCGCCGGTGTTCTGGTTGTTTTTCCTGCTCACGGGAGTCGCGTTGTTCGTACTGCGCTGGCGCGAACCGGAACTCGCGCGGCCGTTCAGGGTGCCGCTCTACCCCTGGCTCCCACTTGCCTTCTGCACCAGCAGCGCCTGGCTGCTGTACTCCAGCCTGGCCTACACGCGCACGGGCGCGCTGGTGGGTGTGGCAGTGCTCGTCACCGGCCTGCCACTGCTCGCGCTGGCGGCGCGCCGGGCCTCGCCTCAGTAGCTATTGTTGGCAGTAATGACGCCGTTGACCAGGCGCACCTTGTCGCCCGAGCGCCAGGCCGGCGGGGTGTCCTGCGCGATGACTCGGTTGGTGCCGTCCTCGAAACGAATATTGATTTCGTAACTCTTCACTTTTTTCACGTTCTTTTCGATCGCGTTGCCGGCGACGGCACCACCGATCGCGCCAAGGACCGTCATTGCGTCACGGCCGCGGCCGCCCCCCGTTTGGCGCCCGAGTAGGCCGCCGGCGATGCCGCCGACGACTGCGCCGGCTCCGCTGCCTTCGCCTTTCTTCTCGACTTCGTGCACGGATTCGACCACGCCGCAGTCATAACACAGCGGCTTTGCCGGTGCCGCTACCGGCGCGGGCGCGTTCATCGGTGGCAATGTGGTTTGAGCGACCATGACCGGCGTCTCTGTTTTGACTTCCTTCACCGGCTCTGGCGCGGGTGGCGCTGCATGCTCTACCGGCCGGGGGCGGGCTGCCGCGACCTTGCGCGCTGCAGGTTTGGGCGTACTTGGGGCGGTTGCAGCGGCGGTGGATTCGGTCGGTGTCACCGCTGGGGCAGGCTTCACCGGCGCTTCGGCTGTGTTGGTCTGCTGCGCCTGGACGCTCTGACTATGACTGGTGGGAATCAGGCCGGTGATGGCGCCGATGCCGGCCAGGCTGAACAGGGTGACGGATACTGCCGCGATCGCGGTCAGCGGGTGCATGCGGGTCTTGGTGGTGGTTTCCATCTTTTTCTCCATTAGGGATGCGCACCTTCGATAACGCATCGATGGATTGCATGTTGACAGCAAAGCGTGCTGCCAATTGTGAGCAATTGTGACTATTTGTAAGCAGCGTGGTTGCCGGAATCAATTACTCCGGCCGCATTTGCGGGAACAGAATCACGTCACGGATGCTCGGGCTGTTGGTAAACAGCATCACCAGCCGGTCTATGCCGATACCTTCGCCCGCGGTGGGCGGCAGGCCGTACTCCAGTGCGCGGATGTAATCGGCGTCGTAATACATCGCCTCCTCGTCGCCCGCTTCCTTCTGTTGCATCTGCTCGGCAAAGCGCGCCGCCTGATCCTCGGGATCGTTCAGTTCGGAAAAGCCGTTGGCCATTTCGCGACCGGTTATGTACAACTCGAAGCGGTCGGTAATCGCCGGGTTGCGGTCGTTGCGGCGCGCCAGCGGCGACACCTCGGCCGGATAGTCGACGATAAAGGTCGGCTGGATCAGCAGCACCTCGGTAGTTTCTTCGAACAGCATCAGCTGCAGTGAACCCAGTCCATGCGCGCGCGACACGTCGGCGCCGAGTTTCTTCAGCGCGTGCGTGAGGTAGTCGCGGTCGGCCAGTTCGGCCGCGCTGATCCGCGGGTGGTATTTGCAAATCGCTTCGACCACGGTAAGCCGCTCGAACGGCTTGCCCAGATCGACGGTGTGTTCGCCATAGGGCAGGGCGGTGGTGCCCAGCACCTCCAATGCGACCGAGCGCAGCAGCGCTTCGGTATAGTCCATGAGGTAGCGGTAATCGCGATACGCCTCGTAGAACTCGATCATGGTGAATTCCGGATTGTGCCGGGTGGATATTCCTTCGTTGCGGAAATTGCGGTTGATTTCGAATACCTTCTCGTAACCGCCCACCACCAGGCGCTTGAGGTACAACTCGGGGGCGATGCGCAGGAACAGTTGCATGTCGAGCGCGTTGTGGTGGGTGGCGAACGGCTTGGCCGCGGCGCCGCCGGGGATCGGGTGCATCATCGGCGTTTCGACTTCGAGGTAGCCCTGCGCCACCATGTAGGCGCGGATCGCCTGGATAATCCGGCTGCGCAGGCTGAACACCTTGCGCACTTCCGGGTTGGAGATGAGATCGACGTAGCGCTGGCGGTAGCGCTGTTCCTGATCGGTGAGTCCGTGAAATTTTTCCGGCAGCGGCCGCAGCGACTTGGTCAGCAGGCGCAGTTTCGCCACGCGCACCGACAGCTCGCCCGTCTTGGTCCTGAATAACGCGCCTTCGGCGGCGAGGATATCGCCCAGGTCCCAGTGCTTGAACGCGTCGTGCACTTCGACGCCCGTCTGGTCGTTGCTGATGTAGAGCTGCATGCGACCGCTCATGTCCTGGATGCTGGCGAAGCTCGCCTTGCCCATCACGCGCTTGAACAGCATGCGTCCGGCAATCGCGACTCTGACCTCCGCGGCCTCGAGCTCTTCGTTCGTTTTCGCGCCGTGCGCGGCGTGCAGGTCGGCCGCCAGGTGCTTGCGGCTGAAGTCGTTGGGAAAGGCGTTGCCGAGCTTGCGCAGTTCCGCCAGCTTGGCGCGTCGCTCCGCGATGATCTGGTTTTCGTCCTGTGGCGCCTGATTGGATTGCTGCTCAGCCATACGCTGCTTCCTTTCTCATTTGTGCCATGATGGTCCTGTCATTCCGAGCGCAGCGAGGAATCTGCTGTCAACACTCGTGGAACAGCAGATTCCTCGTCTCGATGCTCCTCGGAATGACACAGCGGGGATTCGTTGCGTTCATCCTTATACCACTCAGAACCGAGCTTCGTTTCTCACTTGTGCCATGCTGGTCCTGTCATTCCGAGCGTAGCGAGAAATCTGCTTTTTTGCTGGTACGAGAAGCAGATTCCTCGGGCTATGCCCTCGGAATGACAGGGTGAGAGATCAATCGCCATCACCCTTATACCATTCAGAACTCAGATCTTCCCAGGTTGGGTTCGCGCTCTCGATCAATGCAATTTTCTTGTTTCGTCGCCAGCTCTTGAGTTGCTTTTCCCTGGTTATTGCACTCAGCACATCTGGCGTCGGTTCAAAATAGACCAAGCGGTCAATGTGGTACCGCTTCGTGAACCCGTCTGCCAGTTTCTCTTTGTGCTCGTACAATCGGCGTTCCAAATTGTTCGTTACTCCTATGTAAAGTCGCCTCGACTTGCTCGCCAATACGTACACGAAGTAGGTTCGTTCATCCATCGGGCAACTAATGATCTTTCCGAAATACGTTACAAGGTTCACCCCGCTATTGTCATTCCGACCGCAGGGAGGAATCTGCTTTTTTCAAAGACAGAAGCAGATTCCTCGGGCTTTGCCCTCGGAATGACAGGATTGAACTGCATTTGTCATTAATTTTGGAAAGCTCAATAAGCAGATTTCTCGCTGCGCTCGAAATGACATGTCTTAGTGCGTCACCGGCTATACGCCCTGCTTCAAACTCGCCTCGATGAACACGTCGAGGTCGCCGTCCAGCACGCCCTGGGTGTTGCCGATTTCGACGCCGGTGCGCAGGTCCTTGATGCGCGACTGGTCGAGCACATAGGAGCGGATCTGATGGCCCCAGCCGATGTCGGTCTTCGAGTCCTCGAGTTTTTGCTGCTCGTCGCGGCGCTTGCGCAACTCCTGTTCGTACAGGCGCGATTTGAGCATTGCCATGGCTTCGGCGCGATTGCGGTGCTGCGAGCGGTCATTCTGGCATTGCACCACGATGTTGGTCGGCAGGTGGGTGATGCGCACCGCCGAGTCGGTTTTGTTGATGTGCTGACCGCCGGCGCCGGAGGCGCGGTAGGTGTCGATGCGCAGGTCCGCGGGGTTGATCTCGACCTCGATGGTGTCGTCGACCTCGGGATAGGCGAACACGCTGGCAAACGAAGTGTGGCGCCGGTTGCCGGAATCGAACGGGGACTTGCGCACCAGCCGGTGGATGCCGGTCTCGGTGCGCAGCCTGCCGTAGGCGTACTCGCCCGACACTTTGATGGTCGCGCTCTTGATACCCGCAATCTCGCCTTCGGACTCCTCCAGCACCTCGACCGCAAAACCACTGCGCTCGCAATACTTGAGGTACATGCGCTCTAGCATCGCTGCCCAGTCCTGCGCTTCGGTACCGCCCGAGCCTGATTGAATATCGACAAAGCAGTTGTTCGGATCGAGCGCATTGGAGAACATGCGGCGGAACTCCATCGCGGCGACCAGCTTTTCCGCAGCGGCAAGATCCTGGGCCACGCTGGTCAACGTGGCATCGTCGGCCTCGTCGCGCGCCATCTCCAGCAGTTCGCCCGCATCGCGCAACTGACCATCCAGCAGCATGATGCTGCCGACGATGCCATCCAGCATTTTCTTTTCGCGACCGAGTTCCTGCGCTCGCTTGGCGTCGCTCCAGACGTCCGGCTCCTCCAGTTGTCGCCCGACCTCGATCAGGCGTGCCTGTTTGGTGTCGAAGTCAAAGATACCTCCGCATTTCCCTGGCGCGTGCGCCAAGGTCGGCGAGATGGTTGGCGATGGCATTGATTTTTTCGGCGTCCATGATTGGCTTTTTTGTCGGATTTGCGTGATTATACCCCGGCACAGGTGGGTTCCTCGGCAACGGGAGCAGCGCAATCATGGAAATCGGCCACAAGATCATGGGCGAGGGCGCAGGCAGAGTGCTGATGCTGCACGGCTGGCTCGGTGACCAACGCATCTTCGAGCCCATGATCGACAGCCTGAACCTGGAGAGCTTTACCTACGCCTTCATGGACTACCGCGGTTACGGCAGCTCGAATGAGCTGAGGGGCGCCTATACCATGGAGGAAATCGCGGGCGACGCATTCGCGCTGGCAGAGAAGCTGGGCTGGGACTGGTTCTTCGTGGTCGGTCATTGCATGGGCGGCATGGTGGCACAGCACATGCTGGCCGACGATCCGGACAGGGTGCGCGCCGCCGTGCTGATCACGCCGGTGCCCGCCTGCGGCGTACGCTTTGACGAGGAGACCTGGGCGCTGTTTCACGGCGCCGCCGACGAGCCGATGAACCGTGCCGCCATCGTCGACTATTCCACCGGCACGCGCCTCAGCGCAACCTGGCTCGATGCGATCAGCGCGCGTTCCGTCGCAAGCACCACGCGCGAGGCGTTCGCCGGTTACCTGGAGGCATGGACCAGGACCGACTTCAGCGCGCGCATGCAAGGTGTTTCAGCGCGCATGAAAGTGCTGGTGGGCGAATTCGACCCGGCGATCACGCCGCAGCTGATGAACGAAACCATCCTCGCCTGGAACGCCCGCGCTGAGATGGAAATCCTGCCCAACTGCGGCCACTACCCCACGCTGGAAGCGCCGGTCTACCTGGCGACGGTAATGGAGCGGTATCTGGACGGCGAGTAACGCCGCGTTGCGGCCGCATTCAAAAGGCGAAGCAGTCCCATGCCCTCCCGCCGTGCACTGCTCAAGTTGCTTGCCGGATTGCCAGCCATGGCGATGATTGCGCCCGCACCTGCGGCAGGGGAAGCGCTCAGGCGTCCGATTCCAAAAACCGGTGAATTGCTGCACGCCGTCGGCCTGGGCACCTGGCAGACGTTCGATGTCGGCACCGATGCCGAAGGTCGCGCGGCCGCGCGCGAGGTGCTCGCGCGTTTCGTCAAGGCGGGCGGGCAGATGGTCGACAGCTCGCCCATGTATGGAAGTTCGGAATCGGTGGTTGGCGATCTGGCCGCGGATCTGGGCGTGGAGAAATCCCTGTTTCTCGCAACCAAGGTCTGGACCAGCGGGCGCGAGGCGGGCATGCGGCAGATGGAACAGTCGATGCGCCGCATGCAGACGAAGCGCATGGATCTGATGCAGGTGCATAACCTGAAAGACGTGCACACGCATCTCAAAACGCTGCGCGAATGGAAGGCGCAGGGAAAAATCCGCTATATCGGCATCACCCATTACGATGAAGGCGCGTACGCCGATCTGGAGCGCTTGATCAGGTCGGAGAAACTCGACTTCGCGCAGTTCAACTACAACGTGATGAGCACCGAAGCGGAGGCGCGCCTGCTGCCGCTATGCGCGGAATATCAGACCGCGGTGATCGTCAACCGCCCGTTCGAGGAGGGGGCGCTGTTCCGCATGGTGAAGGGAAAGGCACTGCCCAAATGGGCGGAGGAATTCGACTGCAACAGCTGGGCGCGCTTCTTTCTGAAATTCATCCTGTCCCATCCGGCGGTGACCTGCGCCATTCCCGCCACGCGCAATCCGGACTACCTGACGGACAACATGGGCGCAGCGCTCGGGCGTCTGCCCGATGCGGCGATGCGCCGGCGCATGGTTGAGCACATGCGGAAGATCTAGTTCGCCGTCAGATCGCACCTGGCATATGCGGCGTTGCAACTGCCGGCATTTTTCAAGAGCGGAGATTGCGCGCTCCGCGCGCCAACCGTGTTTCTGGTACGGATGAAAAGCGTATCCGTACCAAAAACACGGTTATGAAAGAAGGCAACAACGGGTTTGGGGTGGGTTTTATCCAAGATCGTTGATCGCGCGCGGATGTGCTTTTCATCCGTGCGCAATCAACGATCCGCGCGGACGGCTTTTCGTCCGCGCAAATCTCAAGCCGGAAGGAAGACGAGGACCAGGCCAGCGCCGGCCGCCGCAGCCAGCATCGGCGCTGCGCAACGGCGGGCGAGCACGCCGCCGCCGACGACGAACACCAGTCCCAGCTTGAACGCGATGTTCGAAACCAGCGCGAGCACAATGGTGCTGACAGCCTGAAACGGCTGTAGTGCACCCAGATCGTACAGGCGCAGCGTGGACAGCGTGATCGCGTCCACGTCGGTGAGGCCGGACACCAGCGCCACTGCATATAGCCCGCGGCTGCCGGCTACGTCCGACAGCCAGGCGGAACAGAACAGAACCACGCCGAACAGCAGTCCGAATCCGAGTGCGGCGCGAATTTCGGTGGGGTTGCGAATCTCAGGGAGTTCGCGTACGGACTGCTGGCCCAGTTTGCGCCACCAGTACAGCGTACCTGCAGCGCCGCAGGCGAACGCGCCGGCCAGCGCCGGCAGCAAGAGCGGCACGATGGCAGGGGCGACGACGCCCGCCAGAACCGCCAGCCGCGCGGGTACCACCAGGTTTGCGGTAAGGATCACCACTGCTGCGAGTTGCAGCATGCCGGGGTCGCGTGCGTGGCGCGCGTAGACCATGCTGGTTGCGGTGCTCGACACCAGACCGCCCATCAGGCCCAGGAGCAGCACGCCATGGCGCCCGCCGGTCAGGCGCAGCGCGACGTAGCCGGCGAGACTGATGCCCGAGATCAGTACCACCATGAGCCAGATCTGGTAGGGGTTGAGTGCGTTGTAGGGTCCGAAGCTCTGGTTGGGCAGTACCGGCAGGATGACGAAACTCAAGGCGGCGAACTGCAGGATGGAGAGCAGATCCTGGCGCGTCAGACTTTGCGAAAGGCCACGCAGCTCCGGTTTGAAGTAGAGCAGCATGGTGGTGAGCACCCCCAGCATGACCGCCAGCGTCGGATAGCCGAGCCAGATCAGCGCGCCCAGGCTGTAGCAGACGCACACCGCCGCAACGGAGGTCGTCCCGGGATCAGCTGCCGCGTCGGACGTGCGCGCGTTGGCTGCGATCATCATCAGGCCGACCAGGATCAAGCCCGCAGCGAGGATCCAGGGCGATCCGGTCTTGCCGGCGATCAGTGCGGTGAGCGTACCGAGGAGCGCGACCAGGGCAAAGGTGCGCAGGCCGGCCCTGCTCGCCGGATTGCGCTCGCGCTCCAGGCCGATCAAAAGGCCCAGAGCCAGGCTGGTGACGAACGCCGGAAGCGGTGCCAGGCCGGTGGTTTCGAGAAAGCCGAAGTTCATGCGGCGCTCTCCCAATCCTCCACGATGAGCTGTACGCTCTGCACACCATTGTACTCGTTCAGCGCCAGCCGGTAGGCGGCGCGGATAGTCGCGCTCGCCGGTAGGAGCGAATTAAAACGGATCGCATCGTAGGATCTGCCATCCTTTTGCAGGCGCAATTTCAGGTGCTTTTCCCCGACCACGCGCTGGCTGGCGACACTGAAGCGGTCGCAGAACAACGGTTGCGGGAAACCCTGGCCCCAGACCTCGTGCTCCAGCATGCGGATCGTATCCAGGTTCATGTAAGCCGATTCGAGCGGCCCGTCGGTGTCGATGCTGCGCGCGAGATCGCCGGGTGCGAGCAGGTCGCGCACGATGGCCTCGAACAATTCGCCGAATTGCGCCAGGCTCTCGCTGCGAATGGTAAGTCCGGCGGCGGCGGCATGGCCGCCAAAGCGCAGGATCAGGCCGGGCGCGCGCTTGGTGACAAGATCGAGCGCGTCGCGCAAATGCAGGCCCGGGATCGATCGCCCCGATCCCTTCAATTCGCCCGCATTGCCCGCGGCAAACGCGATCACCGGCCGGTGCAGGCGGTCCTTGATGCGCGCGGCGAGTATCCCCACCACGCCCTGATGCCAGGACGGATCGTAGAGCGACCGGGTGTAGGCGGCTTCTGCCTCCGCGTCCGCATCGCTACCCAGCCCCTCCAGCATGGCGAGCGCCTGCTCCTGCATGCCGCCCTCGATTTCGCGCCGTTCGCGGTTCAGCTGATCCAGCTGCTGCGCGATGTTAAGCGCACGCGCAGTGTCGTCGGTGATCAGGCACTCGATGCCGAGCGCCATGTCGGCGAGGCGCCCGGCGGCGTTGAGCCGTGGCCCGGCGGCGAAGCCGAGGTCGAAACAGGAAGCGCGCCGGGCTTCGCGCCCGGCGACGCGCAGCAGCGCTGCGATGCCGGCCTGCATCTTGCCCGCGCGCAGGCGCTTGAGCCCCTGCGCCACCAGGATGCGGTTGTTGCGATCCAGTCGCACCACGTCGGCCACCGTGCCCAGTGCCACCAGATCGAGCAGCGTCGCGAGATTGAATTCTGAAATCCCCCGGCCTTCGGCCACGCCTTTTTTCAAAGGGGGCGGGGTAAACCAGCCGCGCCGGCGCAGCTCGGCGCGGAGCGCGAGCATGACGTAGAACATCACGCCGACTCCGGCGATGGCCTTGCTCGGAAAATCGCAGCCCGGTTGATTCGGATTGACGATGCAGCTGGCCTGCGGCAGCGCGTCTCCGGGCAGATGATGGTCGGTGATCAGCGTGGCGATGCCAAGTACATTCGCGCGCGCCACGCCTTCGTTGCTGGCGATTCCGTTGTCGACGGTGATCAGCAGGTCGGGACGCCGCGGCTGGCGCGCGGCGAGCTCGACGATTTCCGGCGTGAGTCCATAGCCGAATTCGAAACGGTTGGGCACGAGATAGCCTACGTCGGCGCCGAAGGCGGAGAGGGCGCGCACGCCGACGGCGCAGGCGGTGGCGCCGTCGCAATCGTAGTCAGCGACAATCAGCAGGCGCCGCCCGGCTTCGATGGCGTCGGCGAGCAGCACCGCGGCTTTGGCCGCATGCAACAGCCGCTCCGGTGGAATCAGGCCGGAGAATTCGCTCTCCACTTCGCCTTTGTCCTTTACGCCGCGCGCGGCATAGAGCTGCGCCAGCACCGGATGCAGGCCCTGCTGCATCAGCATGTCGCGCGCGCGTTGTGGAACAGGTCGGGTGAGAATGCGCGGGGTCATCGTGATCGCATCAAGCCGTCATTCCGAGGGCGCAGCCCGAGGAATCTGCTTTTGTTTGTCTTGGCAAAAAGCAGATCCCTCACTGCGTTCGGGATGACGTTCTCCTGATTTTTCATTACGATAAACCTTCGACGTAAGCCAGTAATGGCTTTACCCGCCGCCAAAAGCGGCGCAGGTCGCCGCGCGTGACCTCGACCGAAAACGCGCCTCCGGCTCCGAGCGCATGCAGGCTCAGCATGCCGATACGTTCCTGTCTGAGTGCTTCGAGCAGAGGCGCGAACCAGTCGCGCTCCAGCTGCGCCAGGTTTTCGCGCCAGCGGTGCGCATCGCCGTATTGCGCGGCGCCGCACAGCCGGTCGAGCAGGATCAGGTTCACGCTCTGGCTGGCGCTCGCGCGCAGCAGATCCACGCCGCTGTCGGGCAGATCGTGCGCGGCGATATGCGCTGAGCGCGCGAGCCCCGCGGCGAGCGCGTCCCTGGACCAGACCGCATTGAACTTCGCCGCCGCCGTGTCCCGTAGTTCGCCTCCGCCCCAGGGCCAGACGCTGTTGATCGGCAGTTCGCCTGCGCTTTCCCTGGCTTCG
The DNA here is from genome assembly GCA_007280315.1 of Betaproteobacteria bacterium. Classification (GTDB taxonomy): domain Bacteria; phylum Pseudomonadota; class Gammaproteobacteria; order Burkholderiales; family SG8-39; genus 2-12-FULL-64-23. Next base: position 11,874 of record QYQC01000030.1, read on the forward strand.
TTGACCGCATGGCCGTGCAGCAGCATCTGAATTTCGTTCAGACGCGCGCGCCAGATCGATGCGTCGGCGCCGCGCGGCAGCAGGGCATCGATGCTCCTGCCTGCGGCTTCGGCAAGCGGCGTCGTTTCCAGCGCCGGCGCGCGTTCGGTTCGCAGATACCAGCGGTCAGGCCGCAGCGGATAAAAGGCGAGGCCGTCCGCGGAAAAATGCGCGTTGAGGCTGTCGGCAAGTTGTACGGCTTCCTGCTGCGTCACGCTGAATACGCCGCTGTCGGCCAGCACCAGCTGATTGCCGTCGAGCCGCAGATGAACCGGATCGGCGCGCAGCCAATGCCGGCCGCCCGGTTCGCCGCCATCGGCGAGCAGGCAGAAGGGCGCGACCGGCCAGTCTGTTTGTCTTTCAACGCCGAAGCGCCGGCACAGCCAGGCTGCGGTCGATTCGGCGTCGGCGTCGTCGCTCTTTCGCCGACCTTTGGCCAGGAGCCGTTCCAGCGCCGGGGTGTCGAGATCACGGTAGATGTCGCGCAATTCCCGCTCGGGCCAGAACAGATCGGGAAGCAGCAGATGGCAATGCATGGCAAAGTTTATCACTGCAGCATGTGCATTAGCCGGGCGCGAGTATGTCAAAATACCGCGGAACGATAGCCACAATGACCCGACTCCCCTACGAACTGTTCGTCGGCCTGCGCTACACGCGCGCAAAGCGGCGCAACCATTTCATCTCCTTCATTTCGCTCACGTCGATGCTGGGCATCGCGCTCGGGGTGGCGGCGCTGATTACGGTGCTGTCGGTAATGAACGGGTTCCAGAACGAACTGCGCACGCGCATTCTCGGCGTCGCCTCGCACGCGCAGATCAGCGGGCCGGGCGACGTGCTCTCGGGCTGGGAGGCGGTGGCCGAAATTGCCGCCGCCGATTCGCGGGTGGTCGCCGCGGCGCCCTATGTCAACGTGCAGGGCATGCTCACCTACGACGGCGCGGTGCGTGGTGCGCTCATCCGCGGAATACTGCCGGCGCGCGAGGCGCAGGTGGCGGAGTTCGGCGGCCACATGAAGCTGGGCACGCCGGCGGCGCTCAAGCCGGGCGAATTCGGCATCGTGCTCGGCGCCGAGCTCGCGCGTGCGCTTGCGGCGACGCTCGGCGACAAAGTCACACTGATCGCGCCGCAGGGGCAGGTGACGCCGGCCGGCATCGTGCCGCGGCTGAAGCAGTTCCGCGTGGTCGGAATCTTCGAGATGGGCATGTTTGAATACGATTCCGGCCTGGCGCTGATCCACCTCGAGGATGCGCAGAAGCTGTACCGCATGGAGGACAAGGTATCCGGCGTGCGCCTGAAGCTGCGCGATCTGTTCCAGTCGCGGCAGGTGGCGCTGGCGCTGCTGCCGAAACTGGGCGCCGATGCGTACATCAGCGACTGGACCCGCAGCCACGCCAATTTTTTCCGTGCGGTACAGATGGAAAAGAACGTGATGTTCATCATCCTGCTGCTGATCGTCGCGGTGGCCGCGTTCAACATCGTTTCCACCCTGGTGATGGCGGTCACCGACAAGCAGTCCGACATCGCCATCCTGCGCACGCTGGGCGCGGCGCCGTCGGGCATCATGGCCATATTCATCGTGCAGGGCGCGCTGATCGGCGTCATCGGCACCCTGATCGGCGTCGGCGGCGGCGTGCTGCTCGCGCTCAACATCGATGTGGTGGTGCCGTTCCTGGAGAGCCTGTTCAACGTCCACTTCCTGGCGAAGGACATCTACTACATCAGCGAGCTGCCCTCCGAGCTGCTGTGGAAAGATGTCGTCACCATCGCCGCCGTGTCCTTTGTACTCAGTCTGCTCGCCACGCTGTATCCGAGCTGGCGCGCGTCGCGGGTGAATCCGGCCGAGGCCCTGCGCTATGAGTGATGCCGTCCTCAGCTGCGCCAAGCTTGCCAAGATCTATCGCCAGGGCGCGGTCGAGGTCCAGGTGTTGCTCGGCGTCGACCTGGAGGTGCGCGCGGCGGAATTGGTGGCCATAGTCGGCGCCTCGGGCTCGGGCAAGAGCACGCTATTGCATTTGCTTGGGGGCCTGGACAGCGCGACTTCGGGCGAGGTAACGATACTCGGCCGGCCGATGCAAAGCCTGTCGGAAGCGGCGCGCGGCCGCCTGCGCAACGAATCGCTGGGCTTCGTCTACCAGTTTCATCACCTGCTGATGGAATTCACCGCGCTGGAAAACGTCGCCATGCCGCTATTGATCCGACGCATGCCGGCGGCCGAGGCGCGCGAGCGCGCGGCGGCCATCCTCGGCGAAGTGGGGCTGAGCCACCGCCTGGCGCACACCCCGGCCGAACTCTCCGGCGGCGAACGCCAGCGCGCGGCTCTGGCGCGCGCACTGGTGACCCGTCCCGCCTGCGTGTTCGCCGACGAGCCCACCGGCAATCTTGACCGGCATACGGCGGCGCAGGTGTTCGAGATGATGCTGGAATTGAATCGAAGCCACGGCACCAGCTTCGTCATCGTCACCCATGATCCGGGCATCGCCGCGCGCACCCAGCGCGTATTGCGGCTGCAGGACGGGGTGCTGAATCCGGATTGAAATTCGGAGTATTGGCGGTTCAATTTTCCCTCGTTGCCGCCGTCCCTCTTCCCTCGGTAGCTTCGTATCCTTCTAAGTGGCTAAAAAGCAGTCTACATTTGGTAGATAATTGAAAATCTATAGTAAAAACAAACATGTTTAGACCCTTTGGTCTATTGCCCTTACTCGAAAAAGGGTATAGCGTTATGACGCTTTCTGAAATGGTCCGCGCCGTCTCGAAATAAATCGGTTTCGATCGTGAATTTCCTCCCACAGTTGTGCCACGGATTGCGCGCGGATTCGCTGCGCGCGGTGGTGCGCTCTAGCCCCAGAGCGGTTTCACGTTTGCTAATAGTTTTGTGTGCTCGTGTCCGGCC
>QYQC01000193.1 GCA_007280315.1 Betaproteobacteria bacterium
ATCAAGACCCATATGGCGGCGCTGGAGAAGAAGACCGGCAAGAAATTCGTAGGCGGCAACAACCCGCTGCTCATTTCGGTGCGCTCCGGTTCCGCGATCTCCATGCCGGGCATGATGGATACCATCCTCAATCTGGGCCTCAATGAAAGTTCGCTGCAGGGCTTGGTCAAGCAGACTTCCAACCCGCGCTTCGCCTACGATGCCTATCGCCGCTTCATTCAATTGTTCGGCAAGATCGCGCTTGGCATCGACGACGAGCATTTCGACAGCAAGATGGTGGCACTCAAGCGCAAGCACGGCGTGCGTCTGGATCTGGATCTCTCGGCCGAGCACCTGCAGGGGCTTGCCGGTGAATTCCTTGATATCGTCAAGCGCCATACGGGCAAACCGTTTCCGCAGGACCCCTACGAGCAGCTCGAAATTTCGGTGGGCGCGGTATTCCGTTCCTGGACGGGCAAGCGCGCGGTCGATTACCGCAAGCAGTTCAAAATCACCAAGGACCGGGCCAATGGCACGGCAGTCAGTGTCTGCACCATGGTGTTTGGCAACATGGGCAGCGATTCCGGCACCGGGGTGGGCTTTACGCGCAATCCGGGCACGGGCGAAAACGTGATTTACGGCGAATACCTGACCAACGCCCAGGGCGAGGATGTCGTGGCGGGAATACGTACGCCCAAGCCGATCGCCGACATGGAACAGGAAATGCCTGAAATCTACCGCCAGCTGGTGGAACTGCATTCCCGGCTGGAGTCGCATTACCACGAAGTGCAGGATTTCGAGTTCACCATCGAAAAAGGCACGCTTTACTGTCTGCAGACGCGCAACGGCAAAATGAACGCGCGCGGCATGGTGCGCAGTTCCGTGGAAATGTTCCAGGAGGGGCTGATAACCAAAGAGCGCGCGCTGCTGCGCATCGAGCCGCCGATGCTGGAGCAATTGCTGGTACCGCAGTTGTCTCCGAATTTCCACGGCCGTTCGCTGGCGCAGGGCCTGCCGGCGTCGCCCGGCGCAGCCTCCGGCAAGATTGTGTTCGATGCGAACACCGCCGAAGCGCGCGGCAATGCTGGCGAGAAAGTGATCCTGGTGCGCGAAGAGACCAAGCCCGAGGACATTCACGGATTCTTCCGCGCGCAGGGCATTCTTACCAGCCGCGGCGGCAAGACTTCCCACGCGGCGGTGGTGGCGCGCGGCATGGGCAAGCCCTGCGTTTCCGGCTGCGAGCAGATTGTGATCGACGACAAGGCGCGCAGCGCGATTATCGGCGAAACAACGCTGCACGAGGGTGACGTAATTACCATCGACGGCGGCACCGGCCATGTCTATGCCGGCGAGGTGCCGACGATAGAAGCAGAGTTTTCCGAGGAAATGGCCACGCTGCTTGCATGGGCGGACCAGGTGGCGACACTTAAGGTGATGGCCAACGCCGACACGCCCGAGGATGCGATCCGCGCGCGGGAGTTCGGCGCCAAGGGCATCGGCCTGGTGCGCACCGAGCGCATGTTCAACAGCACCGACCGCCTGCCGATCATGCAGGAGATGATTCTGGCGGAGACGGTGGAGGAACGCCAGGCCGCGCTCGACCGGCTGCTGCCGATCCAGCGCTCGGATTTCAAGGGCATCTTCAAGGCGATGAAAGGCCTGCCGGTGACGATTCGCCTGCTCGATCCGCCGATGCACGAATTCCTGCCAACCGCGGCGCAGCTGGAACTGGAAATCGCGCACCTGCACCATCTGCGCGATACCATCGGCGGCCTGGAAGAACTGCCGGATACGCTGAAGCTGCTCAATCCGAAGCTATACCAGCAATATGCCGACGGGCTGACCAAACTCATGGGCGGCTTGCAAGCCTTCAAGGATTCGCATCTGGAAGAAGACGTCATCCATAAAAAGGAAGTGACCCTGAAAAAGGTGCGCGCGCTGGCCGAGGTCAATCCGATGCTGGGTCACCGCGGCGTGCGCCTGGGCATTACCTATCCGGAAATCTATACCATGCAGATCCAGGCGATCCTGGAGGCGGCGGCGCTGTGCGCGCGTGAAGGGACGGTGATTTATCCCGAGATCATGGTGCCGCAGGTGGCCACGGTGGAGGAACTCCTGCGCATCCACGCCAAGGTGCAGCGTGTACACAAGGTGGTTGAACTGACCCACGGTATCAACGTGAAGTACAAATTCGGCTCGATGCTGGAAGTGGTGCGCGGCTGCCTGCGCGCGGGCCGCATGGCGCAGGATGCGGAGTTCTTCTCTTTCGGCACCAACGATCTGACCCAGGCCACGTTTTCCTTCAGTCGCGAGGACGCGGAAAACAAGTTCCTGCCGGCCTATAACGAGACCGGCATCCTGGAGGACAATCCGTTCGAGGTGCTGGATATCAAGGGCGTGGGGCAGCTGATGAAAATGGCGGTCGAAAGCGGCCGGCAGACGCGGCCGGATCTCAAGGTGGGCATCTGCGGCGAACACGGCGGCGACCCGGCTTCGATCCATTTTTGTCATAGCATCGCCATCGACTACGTGTCCTGTTCCGGGCCGCGCGTGCCGATCGCACGCCTGGCGGCAGCGCAGGCCAAGCTGCTGGAGGGCAGTTACAACGGTCTGAAATGACGCCGCCCGCGCCGTACGCAGCGATATGGCCTGGTTCGTCTATCTGATCGAATGCAGGGATGGGAGCATCTACACCGGCATCGCCGTGGATGTGGCCGCGCGCTATGCCCTGCACCTAAGCGGCAAAGGCGCGCGCTATACGCGCTCACACCCGCCCAAGCGGTTGCTGGCCGTGATCGAGTACGTCGATCGATCGGCGGCCTCCAAGGCGGAATATAAGATCAAGCGCCTGTCCCCGCGCAAGAAGCGCGAATTCGGCAGCGAACACCGGTTCGGATGAGGGCGCGCCCTCGGCAGCGGAAGGCATGATCCAGATATCCAACAACGTGACCATTCCCGCGGGCGAGATCGAATTCAGCGCGATTCGGGCCCAGGGCGCCGGCGGGCAGAACGTAAACAAGGTTTCCAGTGCGATACATCTGCGTTTCGACATCGGCGCATCGTCGCTTCCCGAGTTACTCAAGCAACGCCTGCTCGGGCTGAGCGATCAGCGCATCACCAAGGATGGCGTGGTCGTGATCAAGGCGCAGCAGCACCGCAGCCAGGAAATGAACAAGGAAGAAGCGCTGCAGCGCCTGCAGGAACTGGTGCAAAGCGTCGCCGTGACGCGCAAGAAACGCCGACCGACCAGACCCACGCGCAGTTCACAAAGGAAACGCCTCGACAGCAAGACCAGGCGCGGCGCGGTCAAGCTTACGCGCGGCAAGGTCACGGATTGAAGCACGCCGTCTTGCGCATGATTGACGCAGATCAAAAGAGCTTGGCAAGGTCGGGGCTAAATGGTGAAATAGAACAGCCTCGCGTTCTGGCTACGAACGCAGCTTGCGCTACTCCCGGGAAGAGGTAGGCTCATGAGCATGGAAGAACGCATACAGATTCGCGATCTCGATGTCTACGCCGTCACCGACAAAGGCGATGAGGAGCTGAAACGCGGCTCGACTACGCTTTCACAGGCTGCACTCGAATTGCTGGTGCTGCTCGACGGTAAATCGAGCTTCGCCGAGATTGGCGAAAAATCCAGGGTGCTTTCGGCCGAGGAGATCCGGCGGACGGCGCAACAACTTGCGCAGGAGGAATACATCAAGCCGGCGACCCTGGAGCAGGAACTCAAAATAGACTTCAGCTACTTCTTCGCCAATGATCCTGTGGCGGAACCGTCCGCGGAAGCCACTGCGCACGCCAGTGGCGAGGTCGAAAGCGGTACCGCGGCGCTGAAGCTGAACGGCTATTACGTGAGCATTGCGCGCAAGGCGGCGAAAAAAATCGAGCCGTCGAGCGGCGCCAGCTATACGGTACTGGTGGTGGAGGACGACCCGGAGTTGCAGCGGGCGCTCAAATTTCTGCTGACGATGGAAAAATTCGTGCCGCGGCTGGCGGCTAACCGCGAGCAGATTCTGGAGGCCCTGCGCCTGCCGCCGTTGCCCGATGTGGCGCTGCTCGACGTCGGCCTGCCCGACACCAACGGGTTCGACGTGCTGGCGCGCATGCGCCAGCATCCGCAGCTGAAGGCGATTCCGGTGATCATGCTCACCGGGATGGTTCGACGCGAGGATGTCATGCGTGGACTGGCGGCCGGGGCAGACGGCTACATTACCAAACCGTTCGATCGCGATGTCCTGCTCACGGGCATTCGGTCTGTCCTCGGGCTGGGCTAGCCGGCGCGCTGATTGCGAAACGCTGACGGGTTCGCGATCCTGTTGTCCGTGTCCTGGGTGGACGAAGCACCCGGGAAAGGCGAAAATCGGCCTCGCTTCAACCAATCTTCAAAGGAACCACATGCCTCCAATCACGGGCGGCGAAGCATTTGTGCGCATGCTGCAATTGCATGGCGTGAAGCACATCTTCGGCCTGTGCGGCGACACCTCGCTGCCGTTCTACGATGCAATGTACCGGCTGGATCACGGGATGCAGCATATTCTCACCCGCGATGAGCGTTCCGCTGCCTATATGGCGGACGGCTATGCGCGCGTGTCCGGACGCGTCGGCGTGTGCGAGGGCCCGAGCGGCGGCGGCGCGACCTACATTCTTCCCGGCATCGTCGAAGCCAATGAATCCTCCATCCCGGTGCTGTGCTTCACCTCCGACATCTCGGTGTCGGCACGGGGCAGATTCGCGCTGACCGAACTCGACCAGCAGGCCCTGTTCAGGCCACTGACAAAATGGAATACCGTGCTCGATGCCGGCGCCGATATCCCACGCGTTCTGCGCAACGCGTTCAAGCAGATGACCAGCGGCAAGCCGGGCGCCGTGCACATCGGCCTGCCCTACGACGTACAAAAGCAGATGGTCGACGACGCAGAACTCTGGGGCGACGCAAGCCTGAACCACTTTCCTGCGCGCCGCACCTGCGCTGATGCTGTGGCGATTGGCGCTGCGGCCGTGCTGCTGGCGGCTGCCGAACGGCCCCTGTTCATTGTCGGCGGCGGCGTGGTTATTTCCGGAGCAGAGCAGGAACTGGCCGCCTGCGCCGAGCGTCTCGGTGCGCCGGTTGCGACCACCATCAGCGGACAGGGCAGCATTGGCGATGGCCATGCACTCGCCCTGGGCGTGGTCGGCTCCAACGGCGGCACCCTGCCTACGCGAGCGGTAGTTCAGGCGGCGGATCTGGTGGTGTTTGTAAGCTGCCGCGCCGGCTCGGTTACCACCGAACGCTGGCGTTATCCGGCGCCAGGCAAAGTCACGGTGATCCAACTCGATATCGACCCGACGGTGATCGGGACCAACTATCCGGTCGCGGTCGGACTGGTGGGAGATGCCAAACTCACGCTTGCCGCCTTGCGCGATGAGTTGGTCGCAGCGGGCGCAGTCGCGCGCGGCTGGGGGCCCGGTGCGGTGGCGGCAGCGAAGCAGGAAAAGTTCTCCGCCTTCCGTCTTCTGGCCGAATCCAACGAACGCCCGATCCGGCCCGAGCGCTTGGTGGCCGAACTCAATCGCGTGCTGCCGGAGGACGCCGTGGTGGTCGCCGACCCGGGCACGCCGTGTCCGTATTTCTCCGCCTACTACGAGAGCAGGCTTACCGGGCGGCACTTCATCAGCAACCGCGCGCATGGCGCGCTGGGCTATTCCATGGCCGCCGCGGTTGGCGCCCATTTCGGCCGGCCCGGCGCAAAAATCGTCGCCGTCATGGGCGATGGCAGCTTCGGTTTCACCGTCGGCGAACTCGAGACCATCTGCCGCCTGAAAATTCCGCTGGCCATGGTGGTGATCTCCAACTCGACCTACGGCTGGATCAAGGCCGGCCAGAAAACAGGCTTCGGCGAGCGTTATTTTTCCGTCGATTTTTCGCGCACCGACCACGCCGCGGTGGCGCGCGCCTTCGGCGTCAGGAGCTACACCGTCGACGATCCGGCCAAACTGGGCCCGACGCTCAGGCTGGCGGTCGAGGCGAACGAACCGGTTCTGGTGGATGTGCTGTGCCAGTCGCTGGAGCAGGCGCGGGCGCCGGTGAGCGAGTGGATCGCATAGGAATCGCCTCGGAATTAGTTGCAGTGCGCGCGCGGCGACGCGATAATCCGGGGCGCCACAATCCCTCGTCCTCAACCCAGACCCTTCCATGAGCCATATTCCCGCCTCAAGCGCATTGTCGCGATTTCGCGTTCTCGATTTATCGCGCGTTCGCGCCGGACCGACCTGCGTCAAGCAACTCGCCGATTTTGGCGCCGATGTAATCAAGATCGAATCGCCGCCCGGCGTGGATGCGACCGAGGGCATGGGCGGACCGCGCGCAGGTCCCGATTTCCAGAATCTGCACCGCAACAAGCGTTCGATGACGCTCAATCTCAAAGTGCCGGAAGGGCGCGACGTGTTTACCCGGCTGGCGAAGAATGCCGACGTGGTGGTTGAAAATTATCGTCCCGACGTAAAGTTTCGTCTTGGCGTCGACTACGAATCGCTGCAGGCGATCAATCCGCGTATTGTCCTTGCCAGCATCTCCGGTTTCGGCCAGGACGGGCCGTACGTCGATCGGCCGGGCTTCGATCAGATCGCTCAGGGCATGAGCGGCCTGATGTCGGTCACCGGCCGGCCGGGCGAAGGCCCGATGCGCACCGGCGCGGCGATCGCGGACGTCAGCGCCGGTCTGTATGCCGCGCTCGGCGTCCTCACCGCGTTGCTCGAGCGCGAGGTGTCGGGCCGGGGCCAGTGGGTGCAGTCGTCGTTGCTGATGGCGGGTATTTCACTGCTCGACTTTCAGGCAGCGCGTTATCTGATGGAAGGCGACGTGCCGACGCAGGTAGGCAACGACCATCCGACCAGCATGCCCACGTCGGCGTATACCACCGCCGATGGTTACATCAACGTCGCCGCGTCGGGGGAGGGCATGTGGAAGCGCCTGTGCCCGGCAATCGGGCGCCCGGAACTGCTGGCGCGCGCCGAATTCGAGGGCGCAGCCAATCGTGCCAGAAACCGCAAGTCGCTCAACGCAGAGCTGAACGCGGCCCTGAGCGCGAAGAGGAGCGAGGAGTGGATCCCGATTCTCAACGCCGCAGGCGTGCCCTGCGGACCGATTTACCGCATGGATCAAGTGTTCGCCGATGCGCAGGTGCAGCATCTGCAGGCCGCGGCAAAGGTGAAACATCCGCTGCTGGGCGATATCCGCGTGGTCAATCAGGCGGTCGGACTGTCGCGCACGCCGGCGACCATGGCCAGCGCCACCCCGGAAATCGGCCAGCACACCGAAGAGGTGCTGGCAGAAGCCGGGTACAGCGGCAGCGAAATCGCGGATCTGCGCGCCAAGAAAGCAATCTAGGCAATCACTTCGAAACGACGGAAGCCGGTGCCTGGATCACGGGAGCAGGGGGGGAACCCACCCTCTCTTTTTTTGTAACGGACTACAAGGGAGCGTCATGGCTGAACTCATTACCCGCAAGGAAAACGCCGTCGGCTGGGTCATTTTCTCCAACCCGGCGAAGCTCAATGCGGTTTCGCACGACATGTGGATGGCGCTGCCCGCTGCGATCGCCGCATTCGACGCCGATCCCGAAGTGCGCCTGATCGTCATCACCGGTGATGGCGAAAAAGCGTTCATCTCCGGCGCCGACATCTCACAATTCGAGAAGGCGCGCGGCAGCGCCGAGGCGCAGGCGGTCTACAACCGCGCAGTCGTAGATGCATACGAAGCGCCGGTGCATTGCGGCAAGCCGGTAGTTGCCAGAATACGCGGCATCTGCATGGGCGGCGGTCTGGGGCTGGCCGCGGCATGCGACGTACGCATTGCCGCCGACGATGCGGTGTTCCGCATGCCAGCCGGCCGCCTCGGGCTGGGATACAACTTTACCGGGATCAAGCGTTTCGCACAGTTGATCGGAGCGGCGAACACGGCCGACATTTTCTTCTCCGCACGCAAATTCAACGCAGCCGACGCGCTTGGCATGGGCTTTGTCAACCGTGTGGTGCCGGCGGCGGAGCTCGATCGTGAGTTCGCTGCCTATTGCGAACTGATAGCAGAAAACGCGCCACTCACGCTGGCTGCGGCCAAATTCGCGCTGCGGCAGACGGGACTGGACCCCGCGGCGCGCGATCTGGAACAGACTGCGCGCATGATCGAGCGCTGCTTCGACAGCGAGGACTACCGTGAAGGCCGGCGCGCCTTCATGGAAAAGCGCAAACCGAAATTCCAGGGAAAATAATCACCCCTGCCGAGCGCGTTTCCTAGCGGCAGACCAGCACCGGGATTTTGCTGTGGGTCAGCACCTTCTGCGTCTCGCTGCCGAGCACCATTGCGGATAGACCGCGCCGGCCGTGCGAGGCCATCACGATCAGGTCGCATTTTTTCTTCTTCGCGGCATCGATAATGGCTGCGTAGGGGCTGTCGCTGACGGCGTGAAACACGTCGCACTTGACCTTTTCGACCTCCGCCTCGACTTCAATCAGCGACAGGCAGGTGCGCGCCTGTTTTGCCGCGTTCTCGGCCTTCGCCTTGGCCGATGGCGCGCGCAGGATATAGCCGTCGCCATAGTAGGTGGAGTTGTAGTCAGGCGCAGCATAAAAGCCGGTGATTCTGGCGCCCAGGGTCTTGGCCAGTTTGACCGCTTGTTTGACCGCTTTGGCTGAAAGCCTGGATCCGTCGGTTGGAACGAGGATGTGTTTAAACATGCCGCCTCCTTTCGCCTGGGTCGATCGGTGTAGCCGGGGTGGCGCCATCCAAACGATCCGCTCATGCGATTAAATCCGTTGCTCTATCAGCTTAGTTCAGCGGATCGTGCGCGGCTTGATCAAAATCAACGCTGGCAACGATGCCAGGCCGAGGCAACGCGGCGGCTAGTCGTCAGTGCTGACGCTGCGAATGGTGACGCCGCCGGATTTTTCGTCGTGCGCGAGTTTTAGCAGTTTCCGCGACTCGGCTTCGTCCAGCAGATTGCCGAAGGAGCGAAAGCCGTAAAACGCCTCGTTGAAACCGGGATTGCGCCGCTTCAGCGCCTGTTTCACCATGGAACCCCAGATCTTCTCCTCCTCGCCGCGCTCGGTGATGAGGGCCTCGATGGTTTCCATGACAATGTCCAGCGCCTCCTGCTTCTTGTCGTTTTCCTGCTGCGGCGCGCCCTTCGCTGCGGCGCCGGGGGCAGCTTTTGGCGCGGGTTTCCGGCGCGATTGTTTTTTTGCTTTTTCCCGCGCCAGATCGTCGTAGTAGATGAATTCGTCGCAGTTGGCGATCAGCAGATCCGACGTTGAATTCTTCACGCCGACGCCGATTACGGTCTTGTTGTTCTCGCGCAGCTTGGATACCAGCGGCGAGAAATCGGAGTCGCCGCTGATGATGACGAAGGTGTCGACGTGCGCCTTGGTGTAGCACAGGTCCAGGGCGTCGACTACCATGCGAATGTCGGCCGAGTTCTTGCCCGATTGGCGCAGGTGCGGGATTTCGATCAGTTCGAACGCCGCCTCGTGCATCGGCGCTTTGAACTCGCGGTAACGCTCCCAGTCGCAGTAGGCTTTCTTGACCACGATGCTGCCTTTGAGCAGCAATCGCTCCAGCACCTTGTTGATGTCGAACTTGTCGTACTTGGATTCGCGTACCCCGAGCGCGACGTTTTCAAAATCGCAAAACAGGGCCATGTTGGTGTCGGCGGCTGCGCTCATGCGGATCTCCGGTTTTGCGTCATAACGGATTATAGGCTCGGGCAGGATGCATGTGCGCGCTTGGCATATAATTGGACCTGCACTTCCATCAATGCGTACTTCCGGAGCAATCAACCATGAACTTCAAGCGTAATGCCATTGTTTCCCTGATTGGTTTGAGCCTGGTGGTGGCGGCGGGGGTTGCCGGCGCCAAGCAGACGGTCAAACTCGTATTCATCGGCCCGCTCACCGGCGGCGTTTCGGCCAACGGAATAGGCGGCCGCAATTCGGCCGACCTGGCGGTCCGTCTCAGAAACGAGGACCCCAAAGCCAAATACAGCTACGAACTCGTCAGCTACGACGATGAGTGCAAACCGAACATTGCGGTGCAGGTGGCGACCAAGGCGGCGGCTGACAATTCGATCATCGCCGGTGTGACGCACTATTGCTCGGTGACGGCGGTCGCGACCGTGGACACCTATCACAAGTTCGGCCTGCCGGTGGTGGTCTGGGGCGCGGTGCTGCCTTCGATCACTTACGGCAATAAATATGCCGAAATTCACCGCGTCAACGGCACCATGATCAACCAGAACGAAGTCGCGGCGAAGTTCATGACCGGCATGAAATTCAAGAGGTGGGTGATCATTCACGACACCACCGACTACGGCAAAGGCCACAATCAGTATTTCAGCGAATATCTTAAAAAGGCCGGCGGCCAGATTGTCGGCACCTTTGGCGTAACGGCCGATCAGCAGGACTTCACCACCGAACTTACCAAGGCGAAGGAACTCAAACCCGACGTGATCTACTTCGGGGGGCTCACGCCCCTGGGCGTGCGCATCCGCTCGCAAATGGAGAAACTGGGCGTCAACGCCGTATTCGAGGGCACCTCGGGAATCAAGTCGGATGCATTCGCTGATGGCCTGGGCAAGCAGCTCGCCGAAGGTTCGCTCTCCTTTATCGAAGGCGCGCCGTGGGAGAAACTGCCCGGCGGTCTGTTCTTTGCCGGCAAGTACACGCTGCAAAAATACAACGAGCCGCCCGAGGCCTATGGCCCGTTCGCCTTTGCCGCCGCCAACCTGATACTTGATGCCATCGAGAAAGTCGGACCCAACCGCAAGAAGGTGACGGCAGAACTTGGCAAAACCAAGGACAAAGACTCGATCGTCGGCAAGGTCACCTTCGATGACCACGGACAGAACATCGTGTCGCTGATCACCAAGTACGTAGTGCAGGACGGCAAATGGGTGGTGTGGGAGGACAGCGAGTACGGTTCCGGCAAGCGCAAGCTGAAAGGGCAGTAGGCATTAGAATTCTGCGGCGGTCTATCTTGCGCGGACGGCGGCCCGTCCGCGCGGATCCTCGATTGCGCGCGGATGAAAAGCACATCCGCGCGCAATCGAGGATCTCGACGAAAAACCAACCCTATCCACACCCGCCTTTAACCTTAGCGCGCGGCGCGCAAGGTGTTTAGTTCGCTTTCATGACTCTCGGCCTTCTCAGCCAGTACATCTTCAACGGTTTGATGCTGGGCATGATCTACGCCATGGTGGCGGTCGGATTCACGCTGTTCTTCGGCGTACTCGACGTAATCAAGTTCTCCCACGGCGACGTGCTGATGGTGGGCGCCTTCACCGGGCTCGCCACCTACCTTGGCCTGCAGGCGCTGGGCATTGACTCGGTCGTGGTGCAACTGCTGGTGATGACCCTGGTCGCGACGCTATCGATGGCGCTGCTGGGCGCGGTCATCGCGAAATATCTGGTGTTGCCGCTGCGCCTGGCGCCGCCGCTCAACACGCTGTTGATCACGCTGATGCTGGGCACCGTGTTGCGCGAGTCGGTGCGTCTGTTCTATCCGCAGGGTTCCAACCCGAAACCGTTCCCGCGACTTCTGCCGACGGACTCGATCAGTTTCGGCAGCTTCACCCTGCGCGCCGACAGCATGATTCTGCTGCTTGCGGGGCTCGCTGCAATCATGGCGGTGCACTTGCTGATCAACCGTACCAAACTCGGCCTGGCGATCCGAGCCGTGGCGCAGGACGCGGATACGGCGCGCATCATGGGCATCAATTTCGAGTTCATCGTGTTGCTCACGTTCGCCATCGGCTCGGGCATGGCGGCGCTGGGTGGGCTGATGAACGGCCTGTACTACAATGAAATCAATTTCGGCATCGGCCTGCTACTCGGCGTGATCGGATTTTCCGCGGCGGTGGTCGGCGGCCTGGGCAATATCTACGGCGCCATCCTCGGGGGCTTCCTGTTTTCGGCGCTGCAAAGCGTCGGCGCCGTGGCACTGCCGGCGTTGTTCCCCGGCACCTCTACCGCCTACAAGGACGTGTTTGCGTTCGCCGTGGTCATCATTTTCATGGCCTGGCGGCCCACCGGTCTGATCGCCGAGAAGAAAAGCGAGCGCGTGTGAGGCGTCTGTTCGATTCCGTTTCCGCCTTTCCCGCGCTTGCCAGCATGGCCGGCATCACCCTGTTCGCGGTGCTGTTCCTGCATGCGGAAACGCAGGAAGAAGTCATGGGTCTGACGCTGGGAGCCGTCGTCGCGTTGCTGCTGCTCGCCCGCTTCGGCTGGAATGCACTTGCGGCAGGCTCGTTCGCGGGCAATAGCCGCCCGGGGCAGGCGGCGGTGCTCCTCGGCGTGCTGATCATCACCGCCGTGTTCCACGATCAGCATTTTCCGCTGCTGATGCTGGCTTCGGTGCTGCTCTATATCGTGGTTTGCCTGGGATTGAACATTCAGTTCGGCTATGCAGGTGTGGTCAATTTTGCCGGCGCGGCGTTCTTCGGCATCGGCTGCTACACCGCGGCGGTGCTGACCAGCCATACCGGCGTGCCGCACCTGTTGGTGGTGCTCATCGGGGGCTTGATGGCAGCAGGCATCGGCTCGCTGCTGCTGCTGCCGGTACTGCGAACTTCCGGTCACTATGCTGCGCTGATCACCATCGCCTTCAGCATCTTGTTCCGCGTATTTCTCGAAGTGAACGATACGCTCGGCGGCCCGCAGGGAATGAAGATACAGGGGATGGAGATCCTCGGCTGGAAACTGAACGACAGCCTGCAGCTGGGCGAAACCGAGATTTCGTTTTACGCGAATTACGTATTGCTCGCGCTGGTCATGGCTGCGGTCGCGTTCATGCTGGTGCGGCGGCTGGAGCGCTCGTGGATCGGCCTTGCGCTTGACGCGGTGCGGCTGGACGAGACTGCATGCGCCGCCTTCGGCATCAATGTGGCACGCTGGAAAATCACCGCTTTTACCCTGGGCAATTTCCTCGCCGGCATGGCGGGTGCGGTCTACGCGATGATGACCGGCTTCGTCGCGCCGAATGCATTTACCTTTGGCGATTCGCTGATTCTGGTGTCCATCGTGATTCTGGGGGGGCTGGGCAATCCCTGGGGCCTGACCGTGGC
>QYQC01000017.1 GCA_007280315.1 Betaproteobacteria bacterium
AGCATCAGCACCGCGACCGTGCTCATGGTGAGGAAGGTGCGCAGCCTGCCATCGACGTCCTTGAGCCAGCGCGAAGTAAAAAACAGTGCGGTTGCGAAGGAAACGGCCGCGCCCAGCGCAAACCCGACGCCAACGCCGATTTCAGACCAGCGCTCGGCGACATTGCCGCTCGCGCCCAGCACGTCGAGCGCCAGGGCCAGACCGCACAGCGCAACCGGCATTGCAATCAGGGCGCGCCGCGCCGGGCGTTCGCCGTCCGCAGCCCAGGATATGAGTGAAAAAATCATGGGAAAGGTATTGAATGCAAGCAGGGCAAGCGCCACCGGAATGCGCGCTACCGCTGAATAAATGCAAAAGCTTTGGACCGCAATGAGTGCGCCGATTGCTACGGCGCGCCAGCGCGTCGCTGCCGGAAGTGCGAGTGGTACCTTGCTGGCGAGAAGCAGCACGCCCACGAACAACGCCGCGCCGAGCGAGCGCGCTGCCACCGCGGTGGTGATGTTGACCCCGTGATCGATGGCGTAGCGGGCAGCGATGTGGTTGCTGCCGAAGGTGGTCGCGATGACCAGCAGTATCGCAATCGCCATCCAGCGCGGAAACGGATTGCCGTGCAACGCTAAAGCGCTCCGCGCGCGCTGGCGGTCAAGCTCACGCCACGGCCACCGGAATCTTGAATTCCCTGATCCGCTTTTCCCACTCCGCCGGGCCGGTCTTGTGTATCGACGCGCCGCTGGAATCCACTGCGACGGTGACCGGCATGTCCTTGACGTCGAATTCGTAAATCGCTTCCATGCCCAGATCGCCGAAAGCGAGAACGCGCGATTGTTTGATTGCCTTGGCTACAAGATAGGCGGCGCCGCCGACGGCCATGAGATACGCGGCCTTGTGCTTCTTTATCGCCTCGATCGCGACCGGGCCGCGCTCGGATTTCCCGATCATGCCGATCAGACCGGTCTGCGACAGCATCATTTCGGTGAATTTGTCCATGCGCGTCGCCGTGGTCGGGCCGGCCGGGCCGACGACTTCGCCCTTGATCGGATCGACCGGGCCGACGTAATAGATAACGCGGTTGGTGAAAGCGACCGGCAGTTTCTCGCCCTTGCCCAGCATTTCCTGGATGCGCTGGTGGGCGGCGTCGCGGCCGGTCAGCATCTTGCCCGACAGCAGCAGGATGTCGCCTTGTTTCCAGGCCGCAACCTCTGCGGCGGTGAGCGTGTCGAGATTGACGCGCTTCGCGGTGGAGGCGGGCGCCCAGGTAACTTTCGGCCAGTCATCGAGCGCCGGCGGATCGAGCGCGACCGCGCCGGAACCGTCGAGCACGAAGTGCGCGTGGCGCGTTGCGGCACAATTGGGGATCATCGCAATCGGCTTGTTTGCGGCATGGGTGGGGTAGTCCATGATCTTGACGTCGAGCACAGTGGACAGTCCCCCCAGTCCCTGCGCGCCGATGCCGAGTGCGTTGATCCGGGTGTAGAGCTCGACACGCAGTTCCTCCAGCTTCGATTTCGGACCGCGCGCGAGCAGTTCGTGCATGTCAAGGGGCTGCATCAGCACTTCCTTGGCCATCATCATCGCTTTTTCCGCGGTGCCGCCGACGCCGATGCCGATCAGGCCCGGCGGGCACCAGCCCGCGCCCATGGTGGGCACTGTGTTCAGCACCCAGTCCACCACCGAGTCCGACGGGTTGAGCATGGCAAATTTCGATTTGGCTTCGGAGCCACCGCCTTTGGCCGCGACGGTGACATCGACTGTGTTACCAGGCACCACTTCCATGTGTACCACGGCGGGGGTGTTGTCCTTGGTGTTCTTGCGCGTGAACAGCGGATCGGCGAGTACCGAACCGCGCAGCGGGTTGTCCGGGTTGGTATAGGCGCGGCGCACGCCTTCGTTCACGGCGTCGTTGATCGAGCCGTTGAAGCCGTCCCAGCTCACGTCCATGCCGATCTTGAGATACACGTTGACTATGCCGGTATCCTGGCAGATTGGTCGGTGGCCTTCGGCGCACATGCGCGAGTTGGTCAGAATCTGCGCAATCGCGTCCTTGGCGGCCGGCGCCTGCTCGCGCTCGTAGGCGCGCGCAAGATGGTCAAGATAGTCTTTCGGGTGGTAATAGCTGATGAATTGCAGTGCGTCGGCGACGCTCTGGATCAGGTCGTCCTGTTTGATGGAGGTCATGATGTTCTCTTTGAGAAGGAGCGGCATTGCATGCCGGAGGCGATGCTTGCGAAGCCGCAGGCTTGGCCAAACAAAGGACTGGCCAAGCCTGCATTCGCGAAAATTTTACCACCATTGGCGCAGGGGAATTCGGCGTCGCGAGACAGCCGTTTGCGCTAGATCAAACCGTCAGCGCGCAGCGCTGAAATTTCAGCTTCGCCATAGCCGAGCCACGCAAGCACGTCGTCGGTGTGCGCGCCCAGCGCAGGAATGTTTCCCATGGTCTGAGTGAAGGCGTCGGACAGCGGCGGCGGCCGCAGCGCGGGAAGGGGCCCAGCGGGCGAATCAACTTCGGACCAGCGTTCGCGTGCCCTCAGCTGCGGATGCTCGCGCAGGCCCTCGACGCTATTGACCGCCGCATTGGCAATGCTCGCGGCATCGAGCAGCGCGATCAATTCGGCCGCACGCAGCTTCGCCAGCCGTTCAGTCAGGATCGGTTCGAGCCGCTGCCGGTTGCCGCTGCGCTTTGCGTTGGAATCGAAGCGCGGATCGCTCGCCAGTTCCGGGGCGTTCAGCACTTTTTCGCAGAACAGCGCCCATTCGCGTTCGTTCTGAATTGCGATCATCACGGTATCGCCGTCGCCGGCGGTGAACGGACCGTAAGGATAAATGGTCGCGTGCATGGCGCCGGTACGTGCCGGCTGCGCCGCGCCGTCGAGCGCATAGTAAAGGGGGTAGCCCATCCACTCCGCCAGGCAATCGAGCAGGGACACCTCGATACTGCTCCCTTCGCCGGTGCGCGCGCGCAGCAGCAGGGCGTTCAGAACGCCGCTGTAGGCGTACATTCCGCCGGCGATGTCGGCGATGGAGATGCCTGCCTTGGCCATGGCGGTGTCGCTGCCCGTAATGGCAAGCAAGCCCGCTTCGGCTTGGATCAGCAGGTCGTAGGCCTTCTTGTCGCGGTAGGGACCGCTTTCGCCATAGCCGGAAACGCCGCAGACGATGGTGCGCGGATTGATGCGGTGGATGGCTGCGGCGTCCAGTCCCAGGCGGGCGGCCGCGCCCGGCGCCAGGTTCTGCACGAATATGTCGGCGCGCGCGAGCAATCGCTGCAGCACCGGCAATGCCCGCGCATGCTTGAGGTCCAGCGTAACGCTTTCCTTGCCGCGGTTGGCCCAGACGAAATGCGAAGCAAGTCCGCGCGCGCGCTGGTCGTAGGCCCTTGCAAAGTCGCCGCCGCCGGGGCGTTCGATCTTGATCACGCGCGCGCCATTGTCCGCCAGGTGCCGCGTGGCGAGCGGCGCGGCGATCGCATGCTCCAGGGTGACGACGACTATGCCATCCAGGGGACGTTTCATTTTCGATCTTGGACCGGGGTAAAGACAGACGCGACCAAACATCGCCGCATCGCATAAGGTGGGGCGAAGTTACCACTGTTCCAAGAGACGCGTCAACGCGGCGTCTGCGGGCTGCGGGTCTTGCGGCGCAGGCCGTTTCCGGCGAGCTTGGCTTTACAAACACTCGGATTAATGTTTTGATTTGTGCGGTACAGCCCCTGCGTAAGGTTGGCGTAAGGCTGGCTTCCCACAATCTCAGTTCTCGTCACGCTTTTGTCCTTTGTCACCTGGTATGAGGAAGAGGAGACCGTTGCCATGTCTGCGCAGATCGAATCGGTTCTGAACGAAACCCGGGTATTTCCGCCGCACGAGGCATTTGTCAAGCAAGCCAACGTCCCGGGCATGGCCGCGTATCAGGCGCTATGCAACGAAGCGGAGCGTGATTTCGAAGGCTTCTGGGGACGGCTGGGCAAGGAAACCTTGCTTTGGCACAGGGCGTTCACCAAAGTGCTGGATGAATCCAACGCGCCGTTCTTCAAGTGGTTCCACGACGGCGAACTGAACGCGTCCTACAACTGCCTCGATCGCCACCTGAAGACGCAGCCGGACAAGACGGCAATCGTGTTCGAGGCGGACGATGGCAAGGTCACGCGCGTCAGCTACAAGGCGCTGTATCACAAAGTCTGCCAGCTGGCGAACGCGCTGAAGGCCCATGGCATAAACAAGGGTGACCGCGTACTGATATACATGCCGATGTCGATCGAAGTGGTGGTGGCGATGCAGGCGTGCGCGCGCATCGGCGCCACGCACTCGGTGGTGTTCGGCGGCTTTTCCGCCAAGAGCCTGCAGGAGCGCATCGTCGACGCCGGCGCCACCGAGGTCATCACCGCCGACGGACAGTTTCGCGGCGGCAAGGAAATTCCGCTCAAGCCGGCGGTGGATGAGGCGATCGCGATGGGCGGCTGCGAAAAAGTGCGGAACGTCATTGTGTACAAGCGCAGCGGCAGCACGGTCAAGATGCAGGCGCCGCGCGACAAGTGGTGGCACGACGTAATCCAGGGACAGGACGAGGAGTGCGAGCCAACCTGGGTCAACGCAGAGCATCCGCTCTTTATTCTTTACACCTCAGGCTCCACCGGCAAGCCCAAAGGCGTGCAGCATTCCACCGGCGGCTATCTGCTGCAGGCGATGCTGACGATGAAGTGGGTGTTCGACTACAAGGCGAGCGACGTGTTTTGGTGTACTGCCGACGTCGGCTGGGTGACGGGGCATACCTACATCGCCTACGGGCCGCTCGCGGTGGGCGCAACCGAGGTCATGTTCGAGGGCATCCCAACCTATCCCGATGCGGGGCGCTTCTGGAAACTTATCCAGGACCACAAGGTAAGTGTGTTCTACACCGCGCCGACCGCGATCCGGTCGCTGATCAAGGCGGGTGCGGACCTGCCGAAGAAATACAACCTGAAATCCCTGCGCATTCTCGGTACCGTAGGCGAACCGATCAATCCGGAAGCTTGGATGTGGTACCACACCGTGGTAGGCGATTCGCGCTGCCCGATCGTCGATACCTGGTGGCAGACCGAAACTGGCGGACACATGATCTCCCCGCTGCCGGGGGTGACGCCGACCAAGCCCGGCTCCTGCACATTTCCGCTGCCGGGGATCATGGCTGCGATCGTGGATGAAACCGGGCAGGAGGTGGAGAAGGGCAAGGGCGGAATCCTGGTGATCAAGCGTCCCTGGCCGGGCATGATACGCACCATCTGGGGCGACCCTGAGCGTTTCAAGAAGACCTATTACCCCGAGGATTTCAAAGGCAAGTATTACCTCGCGGGCGATGGCGCCAGCCGCGACCTTGAGGGCTACTTCCGCATTATGGGACGCATCGACGACGTGCTCAACGTAGCCGGTCACCGCCTCGGTACCATGGAAATCGAATCGGCGTTGGTGGCGAACACCGCGCTGGTGGCCGAGGCGGCAGTCGTGGGCCGGCCTGACGACCTTACCGGCGAGGCGGTCTGCGCCTTCATCGTGCTCAAAGGCGCGCGCCCGAGCGGCGCGGAGGCGAAGAGAATCGCACAGGAACTGCGCGACTGGGTGGGCAAGGAAATCGGCCCCATTGCCAAGCCGAAGGACATCCGCTTCGGCGACAATCTGCCGAAAACGCGTTCCGGGAAAATCATGCGACGGCTGCTGCGCTCCATCGCCAAGGGCGAGGAGATCACACAGGACGTTTCGACCCTGGAAAATCCGGCGATTCTGGAGCAACTCAAACAGCCTGTAGCCTAGCGCCAGCAGAGTAGTTTTTGGCTGTTTTTCCTTGCCTCGCAAGGGCTTATCGCGTAAGCTGCGCACCTTCCTGAAATGCGGCAGCAGGAGAGGTGGCCGAGCGGTTGAAGGCGCACGCCTGACAACATGCCGCGCGAGCGGCGTGTTGCGGCGAAGGCTAACGCGAGCGAACGGCGAGGGTTAAGCGCGTAGCGCGGCCGAAGCCGAAAGCGTGTTAGTTCAGTACGGAGAGGTGGCCGAGCGGTTGAAGGCGCACGCCTGGAAAGCGTGTATACGGGTTAAACCGTATCGCGGGTTCGAATCCCGCTCTCTCCGCCAGAAAGTCCGTAAATTTCATTGGTATTTACCCGGCTT
Source organism: Betaproteobacteria bacterium (assembly GCA_007280315.1). GTDB lineage: Bacteria > Pseudomonadota > Gammaproteobacteria > Burkholderiales > SG8-39 > 2-12-FULL-64-23. The sequence goes on from QYQC01000017.1 coordinate 6,135, forward strand.
GTAACTTCGCATTTTCCCTGTATTATGCCGTGCTCTGGGGATCGCGATTTTGGGAATCGTTCACCAAAATCCTGGATAACCGCGATCGGAATGTTCCTCCCAGGCCAGCCGCAGGTTAGTTGGCAGTAAGTAATTTTCGCTCAGTAAAATAATAATGGGAGAGGTGTCATGCCAACCACACGCCGTCGTCTTTTCGTCGCGCTGATCGCAGCAATTGCCACCACCGGCGTCCACGCCGATCCAGCAAAGCTCGATGCGGGACTGCGCCGCCAGTTGGACAAAAACGCGACAACGCGGAACAACCCTCTTGCGCGCTCAGTGGAATCCGAAATGGTCGCCGCAAACGTCCAATTCAGCGGCAACGGCCTGGCTGCAATGAAGGCGCTCGGTGTGACCATACGCTCGGTGATTGGCGACCTGGCCACGGTGCTGGTCCCGATAGACAGGCTGGCCGAGGTCGCCGCACTGCCCGAAGTAGTGCGTCTCGAGGTGCCGAGCCGCCCGGTCCCGCGTTTGGACAAGAGCGTGCCATTCACGCGTGCCGACCAGCTCCGTAGCGGCACGCTTGCCGCAGGTTGGACCGGCGGCACCGGCAAGGGCGTGATTGTCGGAGTAATCGATACAGGCATCGATATCAGCCACGGCGATTTTCGTAATGCCAACGGCACAACGCGCATTTTGAGGATGTGGAACCAGCGCAACGTTACCGGCGGTACGCCGCCGATGGGCTCCGACGGGACCACCCCGCTCTATGGCGCCGAGTGCAGTCAGGCCGCGATTGACGCCGCGATCGGCACTGCGGCCAACGCAACCAGCGTATGCAACCCGGACGACAACGGCAATCACGGCAGCCACGTTGCCGGCATTGCAGCAGGCAACGGCCGCGGCACCGGCAACGGCCAGACGGCGGGACGCTTCGTCGGCATGGCGCCCGAAGCCGATTTGCTCGTCGCGAATTCCATCGACAAAGGGGTCAATGCGCAGGGCGATCCGGTAACCGATGCCATCGCATGGATGACACGCGTGGCCAAGCAGCTGGATAAACCTCTGGTCATCAACCTCAGCCTCGGTTCCTATTTTGGCGCCCGGGACGGCACCGGCAGTTTCCAGGTCGCGATCGACAATGCCTCGGGTCCGGGGGTAATCATCGCCGCCGCCGCCGGCAACGAAGGCAACGCACCAATTCGCACCGAAATCGCGCCGATGACACAGGGCCAGACCGTCGGCGTGACCTTCAGCATACCTGCCGGCCGTACTGCCGAGCAGCTCGAATTCTGGAGTGACGGCGACAATCAGTATGCGATCCAGCTTACCTGCCCGAACGCCCAGCAGACTGCAGTGGTTGCGGCGGGCAGTGTGCTCCCTGATTTCGACGCGGCCGGCTGCGGCAAGATTGAAGTCACCTCGAACGCCCCGAGTTCCGCCAATGGCGATCGCCAGTACAGCATCAACCTCCGCAGCGGCACCAACGCGCTTGCCGCCGGCAACTGGACATTGAGCATTCGTGCGGATGCCGTGCCGGTATCGCAGACGCTGGGGATCGTTTGCGGTGAGACCGGAAACGGCGCCGTCTTTACCGGCAACTTCGCCCCGACGGTGACCAAAGGGATATTGACCGACAGCGCCAGTGCCCGCCGCTCGATAGCGGTCGCCGCGCTCAACACGAATTACGTGTGGAATACCGCGGCCGGACCCACGGACAAGATGGTGGACAACGGCCCGCTCGGCGACGTCGGCGGCTTCAGCAGCCGCGGCCCGCGCCGCGTCTGCAGCGGGAAGAACATCGATATTTCCACCGCCAGCGGACTGAGGAACAAGAACGAATGCACGAAGCCGGTGATGAAACCCGATCTCGCCGCGCCCGGTTCCTACATCATGTCCACGCTCGCCGGCGCGGCCAAGGCGGCCGCGACGGCAGCCGATGTCGAAGCCGACGGCGTGCACGTCGCCTATATGGGCACCAGCATGGCGACGCCGCACGTCGCGGGCGCGGTGGCGCTGCTGCTGCAGGCGAATCCGAAGCTGACGCCGGAGGAGGCGAAGCGTATTCTGTTCACGACGCTGCAAACCAATCAGTACACGCAGGCTGCGACCCTGCCGGCATTTGCGCCCGGCGTCGATATGCCGCCGAATCCGAACGACGCCTGGGGCTATGGCGCGATGGATACGGCGATGGCGGTGCGACAGGCGACGGGTAATGTGCTTGCCACTGGCTGGAACCTGGCGGGCAATACGCTTTCGACCCCGTTGGACGTGGCGGCGACCTTCGGCGCGGCGGCCACCAAGGATCTGATCACCACGGTGTGGAAATGGGTTCCGGCTTCAAGCGCATGGGCGTTCTACGCGCCGTCGCTGGCGGCACAGGGAGGCACCGCGCTGCAGGATTACGCCACCGGCAAGGGGTATCAGGTGCTCGCCACCATTAATCCTGGGGAGGGCTACTGGGTAAACGCAAAGCCGGCCGCCGGATCGAGTCGGGCAGTGATCCCGGCGCTGAGCGGCACCGCGTTTGCCTTCGCGCCGGCATCGCTGAACAGCGGCTGGAATCTGGTCGCCACCGGACCGAATGAAGATCCGGCCGGGTTCAATACCCGCGCGGTCGCGAGCAGCAAGGCGCTGGTCACACTTTGGACCTGGGACACCGCGAGCAACAGCTGGTATTTTTACGCGCCCACGCTTGCGGCGCAGGGCGGTACCGCGCTCAGCAGCTACATCAGCGGCAAGGGCTATCTTGACTTTGTCGCGACCGGCAAGAAACTCGGCAGTGGAACAGGGTTTTGGGCCAACGCCAACTAGATATCCAGGTGAACGACGGGTAAGCTTCGGACAGGGACGGAGATTGGCTTAAAACCTCAGGGAGGCATTAAATGTTTCGAACGATATTGCGCGGCTTGGTTATAGTGCTGGCGCTTGCAGCAGGCGCTGCATCGGCGCAGCAGTTTCCGGCCAAGCCGATTACCCTGATTTGTCCCTGGCCGGCCGGCGGCTCGTCTGATCTTGTCATGCGAGCCTTCGCCGAGTCCGTAGGCCGGCAGCTCGGGCAGCAGGTAGTGATTGAAAACCGACCCGGCGCATCCGGCACCATGGGCGCGGGTGCAATGGTAAATGCGCAACCCGACGGCTACACGCTGACACAGCTGCCAATCAGCGTGTTTCGCGTGCCGCATATCAACAAGACGCCGTTCGATCCGCTCAAGGACATCACCTACATCATTAACGTCACGGGCTACACCTTCGGCCTGGTGGTTCGTGCCGATGCGCCGTGGAAGGATCTGCCCGAATTCGTCGCCTACGCCAAGTCCAATCCGGAGAAGATCACCTACGGCACGCCCGGCGCCGGAACCACGCCGCATCTTGCAGTGGAGCAGTTCGCGCTGGAGGCCGGAATCAAGCTGACACACATTCCGTTCAAGGGGTTTGCCGAGAACATGCAAAGTCTGCTCGGCGGGCACACCATGGCGCTATCGGACTCGACCGGCTGGGCGCCGCACGTCGATGCGGGCAAGGCGCGCCTTCTGGCCACCTACGGCAGCAAGCGTACCAAGCGCTGGCCGCAGGTGCCGACACTGCTTGATGCTGGCTACCACACAGTTTCGGATTCACCCTTCGGCTTCGGCGGACCGAAGGGCATGGATCCGAAGGTGGTGAAGATTCTGCACGATGCGTTCCGCAAGGCGATGGACGACCCGAAAGTCCTGGCGATGCTGGAGAAATTCGATCAGCCGGTGATTTATATGAACGGCGAGGACTATTCGAAATTTGCGAGAAAATCCTTCGCCGAGGAAAAAGTGCTGATCGAGAAGCTGGGAATGGCGGCAAAGAACTAAAGCCAAACTGCGAGTAGGACGACGACTCGATCAGGCAGCGATGCCTCAGGAGAACATGCTATGCCGCGTCTGTCTGCGGATTGGGTCATCGGATTGGTGGGGATAGTTGCTGCGGCCGGGGTGTTCTTCTTCCTGCTGCCGTCTCACGCTGCCGTGCCGCTTCCAGATCCAAAGTTCGACGCGCCGCTTTCGACCGCCGCCGGAACCCGGACTGCCGTATTTGCCGGCGGTTGTTTCTGGGGCGTGGAGGCGGTGTTTGAACACGTCAAAGGCGTCACCGACGTGGTATCGGGGTACTCGGGCGGAAGTGCCGCCAGCGCGAACTACGGTCAGGTGAGTTCGGGCGATACGGATCACGCGGAGTCGGTGCGCATTTCCTACGATCCGTCGCGCATTTCCTACGGTCAGCTGTTGAAGGTGTTCTTTTCTGTCGCGCACAACCCGACCGAACTTAACCGGCAAGGTCCTGACAGCGGAACCCAGTACCGCTCGGCCGTGTTCTTTGCCGATGACGAACAGAAGCGCGTAACCGAAGCGTACGTTGCGCAACTCCAGTCGGCGCGCACATTTTCGCAACCCATCGTGACCCAGGTAACGCCGTTGAAGGCGTTCTACGAAGCCGAGGCCTATCACCAGGATTATCTCGCGCGCAATCCGAACCAGCCGTATATTGTCGTCAACGACATGCCGAAAATTGCCAACCTGCAGCGCCAGTTTCCAACGCTATACGTGGGTAAGTAGACTCGAAGTTCGGTCTGGTTCGACCATGCGCTGCGCGGCTCAGCGCGATTTCCTACTCGATGGACGCGCACAATAGTGCGGTTACCGACCAGACTGCAGGCGGTACCTGCTACGGCAGTACCTTCGCCGGATTGAACAATCCGCGCGGGTCGAGCGCGTTCTTGATCGAACGCATCATGTTCAATTCGACCTCGGATTTGTATTGACGCATTTCCGCCAGCAAATACTGTCCGATGCCGTGCTCGGCGCTGAAGGTGCCGCCGAGCTCCGCCGCTACCGCATAAGTGATCCGGTGCATTTCATCGATTACTGTCTGCGGATCGGGAAACGCATCCCAGGTGTCAAAATCGAACAGCGGCAGGAAGTGAAGATTGCCGTCGCCCAGGTGTGCCACGATGACGATGCGCATGCCTGCGAACTTCTGTTCGAGAATCGGGCTGACGCGGCGCACGAATTCCGGAACCTTCGAAACCGGCACCGCGATATCGTGGGGAACGCCTCTGCCTGCCTTTTGCGTCGCTTCGGTTACGCTGTGGCGGATGTGCCACATCGCTGCGCGCTGCGTTTCATTGGCCGAGACCGCTGCGTCGGTAAGCAGGCCGCCTGACAGCGCGGTCTGCAGCACGCCCTCGATGCTGGAACGAAGTCCGTCATCGACGGCGTCATCGCCGAGTTCGGCCAGGACGTGCCAGGGACAGTCCGCGTTCACTGGAGTTTGCAGTCCGGGCGTAAGCGCCAGAACGTTCTGCATGTGGGCGGCGTTCATTAGTTCGAACGCCGAAAGCTGAGCTCCCAGCGACGACTGCAGCAGATTGAGCAATTCCAGTGCGGCGTCGAGGCTGACCGGCGCCAGCCAGACCGCGATATGACGGGTATTGAGCGGATGCAGCTTGAGCGTGGCTGCGGTGATGATGCCGAGCAATCCTTCGGAGCCGATGAACAGGTGTTTGAGATCGAAGCCCGTATTGTTCTTGCGCAAGCTCCGCAGTCCGTGCCAGATGGTCGCGTCCGGCAGCACCACCTCCAGCCCGAGCACGTTCTCGCGCGTGTTGCCGTAACGCAGCACGCCGGTGCCGCCGGCATTGGTGGCGATGTTGCCGCCGATCTGGCAGATGCCCTCGGCGCCCAGGCTGACCGGATAGAAGCGGCCGGCGTCGACGGCAGCGCGCTGTACCTCCGCGAGCACGCAGCCGGCTTCAACCGTGATCGAATTGTTGGCGGCGTCGACCTCACGGATGCGCCGCATGCGCGACAAGCTGAGGACTACGCCCCGGCCGCCTGCGAAAGGAACCGAACCGCCACACAGGCTGGTGTTGCCGCCTTGCGGCTGGATCGGTACCGATCGCGCCACGCAACATGCGACCACCGAGGCAACTTCCTCAACGCTGCGAGGTCGCACCACGCAAAGCGCAGTGCCCTTGTAGTAGTTGCGACAGTCGGTCACGTACGCAGAGACATCGTCCGCCGCGGTGAGCACACCCGTGTCGCCGACGATTCGCACCAGGTCATCGATCATCGCTTCCATCAGTTGTTGCTTCCTCTATTGAACTCTTTCATCAACTCGGCCTGCCGGTTTTGCGCAGCGATAAAATTGCGCTCCTTGACCGGCCCGTAGCCGCGTATGTCCTCCGGCAGGCGCGCAATTTCTGCGGCCGACGCCAGCGATTCAGGACGCAGATCGGCGAGCAGCGTGCTCAGCGTCGCTTCGTACTCCTTTATCAGCCGGCGCTCCATGCGGCGCTCCGCCCCGTAGCCGAACGGGTCGAAGGGCGTGCCGCGCAGAAACTTCAGCGGCGCCAAAATTCTAAATGCAGGCATCAACCATGCGCCGTAGCTGCGCTTCACCGGCTCTCCGCTGACGGGGTCGTTGCGGCTCAGTGCCGGAACCGCCAGATGAAAGCGGAGCTTGTACTTGCCTTCGAAGGCCGAATCGAGCGTGCGCGCAAATTCCGGCGCAGTGTAAAGCCGCGCAACCTCGTATTCGTCCTTGTAGGCAAGCAGTTTGAAATAGCCGCGTGCGACTGCCTCGGTCAGCAGGGAACTGCCGGGCTTGAGTGCGTCCTCCGCCCGGCGTATGCGGTCGACCAGTTCGGTGTAGCGACGGGCGTAAGCCTGGTCCTGGTACGCGGTCAAATAGCCGCTGCGTCGTGCCACGATCTCCTCCAGGTTCCGCGACAGCCGGTGCGCCGGCACGGCGGGCTCATGTTCTTGCGCAAGCTTCTCGATGCCTTCGGGGTCGTGGACAGTGCGCCGGCCCCAGAGGAAGGCCTGCGTGTTTGCCGCGACGGCGACCGAGTTGAGTTCGATCGCCTTGATCAGCGCCACCGACGAGACCGGCACCAGGCCTTTCTGGTAGGCGTATCCGAGCAGGAACATGTTGGTCATGATCGCATCGCCGCTCAGAATCGACGCGAGGCGCGTGGCACCGAGGAAATCCGCGGCGCCGGTGCCGACGGCATCGGCGATCTGCTCCTGCATCGCGGCGAGCGGGAACGGGTGGTCCGGATTGCGCACGAAGTCGCCGGTGATCGCCTGGCCGGTGTTTATGATCGCCCGGGTAAACCCGGCTTGCGCCTTAAACAGGACTTCGTCGCTGGCGGCGACCAGGATATCGCAGCCGAGCACGATACGGGCCTCGCCGGTGGCGATGCGCACTGCGGAGAGCTGGTCCTGCCGTGCCGCCAGGCGCACATGCGACATCACCGCGCCGCCTTTTTGCGCGAGACCGGTCATGTCCAGAAGCGAAACGCCTTTGCCCTCCAGATGGGCCGCCATTCCGATCAGGGCGCCGATAGTTATTACGCCGGTGCCGCCGACGCCCGCAATGAGAATGCCGTAGGGCGTGGACAGATCCGGCAGCGTCGGCTCCGGCAGGGCTGTAAACATCGCCGCGTCCGCGGTTACGCCTTTGCCCCTGCGCATCGATCCGCCTTCCACGGTGACGAAGCTCGGACACAATCCTTCGACACAGGAATAGTCCTTGTTGCAGGAAAACTGGTCGATGGCGCGCTTGCGTCCGAATTCAGTTTCGACCGGCACAATGGACAGGCAGTTGGACTTTGTGCCGCAGTCGCCGCAGCCTTCGCACACCATCTCGTTGATGAATACGCGCGTTGCCGGGTCAGGATAGCTGCCGCGCTTGCGCCGGCGGCGCTTCTCGGCCGCGCAGGTCTGATCGTAGATCAGCGCCGTGACACCCGGTGTCTGGCGCAACTCGCGCTGTACCACCTCAAGATCCTCACGCGCTCGGATATCCACATCTGGCGGAAAACCGGCGTCGCCGGGGTAATGCTGCGGATCCTCCGCCAGAACGATGATGCGGCGCACGCCTTCTGCGCTCAGCTGACGGGCGACCTGGGGCACGCTGATGGGGCCGTCGATGGGCTGGCCGCCGGTCATGGCGACCGCGTCGTTGTACAAAATCTTGTAAGTGATATTGACGTTGGACGCAATGGCGGCGCGAATCGCCAGAAGTCCCGAGTGAT
>QYQC01000184.1 GCA_007280315.1 Betaproteobacteria bacterium
ATCATTCCCCTCTGTACTCGTCGGCAGCGTCCGATGTGTATAAGAGCCAGCCACGTCACCGCCAGCCTGCCGCGTAACAAGCTCTCGGATTTCTACGGCAGCGGCGCGTTTCCGATCAGCTACCCCAACGAATGGGACAAGCGCCATGGCAGGAACGGCCATGGCATCTGGCTGCACGGCACACCCAGCGATACATACAGTCGCGCGCCGCGCGCAAGCAATGGATGCGTGGTGCTGGCGAACGCCGACCTCGACGCGTTGTCCAACAAACTGCAGATCGGTCTCACGCCAGTCATCATCAGCGAGCAAATCGAATGGCTGTCCCTGGACGACTGGAACACCGAGCGCAACGCGCTCAACGCCGAGATCGAGCGCTGGCGCAGCGACTGGGAAGGACTGGACACCGAACGCTATCTGACGCACTATTCAAACAAATTTTCCACTGGCCGCGAAAATATTTCGGATTGGGTGAAACACAAACGCCAGGTCAACAGCGGCAAGACCTGGATCAAGCTGAAACTGTCCAACTTCAGCGTGTTTCGCAACCCCGGCAAGGAGGAATTGGTGGTAGTCACCTTCGACCAGGACTACCGCTCGAACAACCTGTCCAATACGATGAAGAAGCGCCAGTACTGGACCAAGGACGGTGGTAAGTGGCGCATCATCTACGAAGGCGCCGGCTAGGCGGTATCTGCGACCACCGGCGGCGCTCAGTGCAGAGAACACCTGAGAAACCACACTGACGCTGCTGCCGTTAGCGGCGTCCGGCGCGACGATGACGAACGCCATTACGGATTGAAGGACTGGAACTATGCGATCACTCCCGCTGTTGATATTGGGCATGCTGTTTTGGTCGGTACAGGCGATCGCCGCCAACCCGATGGTTGAACTGAAAACCAGCGCGGGGGCCATGCGTATTGAGCTCTTTGCAGACAAAGCACCGAAGTCGGTGGCCAATTTCCTGCAGTATGCGAAAACAGGATTCTATGACGGCCTGGTTTTTCACCGCGTCATTGCTGGTTTCATGATCCAGGGCGGTGGCCACTATCCGGACTTCAGAGAGAAACGAAGCGATCGGCCGCCGATAGAGAACGAGGCCGGCAACGGATTGAAAAATGAAACGGGCACGCTTGCCATGGCGCGAAAGCCTGATCCGCACTCTGCCACCGCGCAGTTCTTTATCAATCTGGCCGATAACGCTTTCCTCGACTTCCGCGAAGCAAGCCCTGCCGGATTCGGCTATGCCGTATTCGGCAGGGTAACCGAGGGGATGGAGACAGTGACGCGCATCGCGAACCTGCCCACCGGCGCGGGCGGCCCTTTTGCCGCGGACGTTCCGCGGCAGCCCGTCCTAATAGAATCGATTAAACTCATTTCCAGCAAATAGCGAGCACATCATGGTCAAATTGCACACCAATCACGGCACCATCACTTTGGAACTCGACGCCGCCAAAGCGCCCAAGACAGTCGCGAATTTTCTGTCCTATGTCAACAGCGGACACTATGACAACACTGTGTTCCATCGCGTCATCGACGGTTTCATGATTCAGGGAGGCGGTTTCGAACCCGGCATGAAGCAAAAGCCGACGCAGGCGCAGATCGAGAACGAAGCGGCAAACGGACTCAAGAACGAACGCTACAGCGTCGCCATGGCACGCACCTCCGACCCGCATTCGGCCAGCGCGCAATTCTTCATCAATGTCAAAGACAACAGCTTCCTCAACCATAGCGCGCCGACCCCGCAGGGGTGGGGCTATTGCGTGTTCGGCAAAGTGGTCGAGGGCATGGACGTGGTGGACAAGATCAAGGGCGTAAAAACAGGCAATCGTGGCGGCCATCAGGATGTGCCCGCCGAAGACGTGGTACTGGAACGCGCCGAAGCAACATAAACGCGCGGCGCTGCGCCTGAGCTTTTCCTTCGTCGCTCCGCACCCTAGGCGCCGGCCCGCTTGAGAACCCTGTTCGTCTCCGACCTGCACCTTTGCGCCGGCCGGCCGCAGAGCAACCGCGTATTCTTCGATTTTCTCGAGCACGAGGCGCGCAGCGCACGCGCGCTCTACATTCTGGGCGATCTGTTTGAGTACTGGGTCGGCGACGACGATCTGGACGATACCTTCAATGCCGGGATCGTGGCTGCGCTCGCCAAACTCGTGGCCAGCGGCGTTCCGACCTACCTGATGCACGGCAACCGTGATTTTGTCATCGGCGAAGCGTTCGCGCGTGCGAGCGCAGTGACGCTACTGCCTGATCCGACCATGATTGAGCTCGATGGAAATGCAACCCTACTGATGCACGGCGATACCCTGTGCACGCTCGATCTTGCGTACCAGGCGTTCAGGCGCGAGGCGCGCAGCCAAATCTGGATCAGCGCGCTGATGCGCCAACCCCTGGCCGAACGCAAGGCCGCGGTCGCAGTGCTACGCCGGCGAAGCGAGCAGGAAAAACGCGCCAAACCGGCTGAAATTATGGATGTCGCGCCGACCGAGGTCGAAGCCACATTGCGCCGCTACGGCTATCCGCGGCTTATCCACGGTCATACCCATCGCCCAGCCCGCCATGTACATAGGGTCGATGGCCACGTGTGCGAGCGCTGGGTGCTCGCCGACTGGTATCAAGGTGGCAGCTATCTTGCTTGCGACGAATCCGGCTGCCATGCGGTGCATCTGAAGGCTGACTAAACGCCCGGACGTCGCCGCGACTGGCGCCGTTTGGCGCTTAGCCTAGCCCGCGTGCCAGGTCGGCTTGGATGTCCCCCGGCGCTTCAAGTCCGACCGCGACGCGCAGCAATCCCTCGCCTATGCCTGCAGCCTGGCGCGCTTCGGCGCTGATGCGACCGTGGGTGGTCGTTGCGGGATGGGTGATGGTTGTCTTGGTATCGCCCAGATTGGCGGTGATCGAAACCATGCGCGTTGCATCCACCGCTCGCCAGGCGGCCTCGCGACCGCCTTTGACCTCGAATGACACCACGGCTCCGCCGAGGCGCTGTTGCTTTTTCGCCAGACTATGTTGCGCATGGGACGGCAGGCCGGGATAGTACACGCGCTCGATTGCGGGATGTCGCTCCAGCCATTGCGCCAGCTGCAACGCGGCCTGCGACTGCGCGTCCATGCGTATTCGCAGCGTTTCCAAACCCTTCAGAAGTACCCAGGCATTGAACGGCGACAGGCTGGGGCCGGCGGTGCGCAAGAAGCCGTAAATGCTGTCCATGACCGGTCCACGCGCCCCTACCACCGCGCCGCCGAGCACCCTGCCCTGGCCATCCAGATACTTGGTCGCGGAATGGATCACCAGATCGGCGCCGAGTCGCAGCGGCCGTTGCAGCGCCGGCGTGCACAGGCAGTTGTCCACCGCCAGCAGCGCGCCCGCGCGCCTGGCCACCGCCCCGAGGGCCGCAATGTCCGCGATTTCCGTGAGTGGATTCGACGGCGTCTCGACAAACAGTAGCTTGGTATTCGCGCGCACCGCGCCCTCCCAGGCGACGACGCTGGCACTGGCAACGAAAGTGGTCTCCACGCCAAATTTGCCCATCACGTCTGAAAACAACTGCAGCGTCGAGCCGAACACGCTGGCCGAGCAGAGCACATGATCGCCGGACTTGAGCAGGGCCATGGCTATGGCCAGGATGGCAGACATGCCGGACGCAGTGGCGACGCAGGCATCGGCGCCCTCCAGGGCGGCGAGACGTTCCTGAAACGCGCTCACCGTGGGGTTGGTGAAGCGCGAATAGATGTTGCCGTCCGCGCCGCCGGCAAATCGCGCCGCCGCCTGTGCGGCATTGTCGAAGACAAAACTTGAAGTGAGATACATCGCCTCCGAATGTTCGCCGAACTGGCTGCGGTGGATGCCAGCGCGCAGTGCCAGCGTGTCGAATTCGATCTTGTCTGCCATGATTGTGTCCAGTGCAATTGAGCCGCAACAACGTTCAGTTTGTTACGCTCCAAACCAGGAAAATAGGAGGGGATGCATCCGCTCCCGTCGTCGCGAACTCCAAAATGCAAAAAAACCCGCTCAGCTTTGGCTAAGACGGGTTTCCCGCGCTTTAGCTGTATTTGTTTGCCGGTCCGTGACGAATCGGCGGCGCCCGCAAGCTATGCTTCAAATCGGCGCGGCGCCACGATACTATCGCAGCGCGCTGGTGTCAAATTGAAACCTTGGATTTCAGAATACGCGGCGCGGCCGTTTGCCCGGCGGTGGGAAGCGTACGCGCTGTACAGCGCCGGCGCTACGCCTGATCGGTTTCCACCAATCCCAGATCCAGCTGGGTGCTTTCCGCATCCTCAGAAGATCCTTCACGCGCGCAGTTGCGGTGATTCTCAACGCTGTCCAGATACTCGCGCGTAACATCGCCGGTAATGTATTTGCCGTCGAAGCAGGAAGTCTCGAATTCGGTTAGCCGGGGGTTGGCCTCGCGCACCGCCGCCTTGAGCGCGTCCAGATCCTGGTAGATGAGCGCATCGGCGCCGATTTCGCGCCCGATCTCATCGCTGCTGCGGCCGTTGGCGATCAGTTCCTGGCGCGTGGGCATGTCGATGCCGTAGACATTGGGATAGCGCACGGGCGGCGCGGCCGATGCGAAGAACACCCGGTTGGCGCCCGATTCACGCGCCATCATCACGATTTCCTGGCTGGTGGTGCCGCGCACGATAGAATCGTCGACCAGCAGTACATTCTTGCCCTTGAATTCCATCGCTACCGCGTTCAGTTTCTGCCGCACCGACTTCTTGCGCTCTCTCTGGCCCGGCATGATGAACGTGCGGCCGATGTAGCGGTTCTTGACGAAACCTTCACGGTAGGAGAGCCCCAGGCTCAGCGCGAGCTGCATTGCACTGGGTCGGCTGGAATCCGGAATTGGGATTACCACATCGATGTCCAGGTGCGCGTATTGGGCCCTGATTTTCGCCGCCAGCTGCTCTCCCATGTGCAGCCGCGTCTCATACACCGACACGCCGTCTATGAGTGAGTCCGGGCGCGCGAGATAGACATACTCGAAAATGCACGGGTTAAGCGAGGTCTTCAGCGCGCACTGGCGGCAGAAAAAATTGCCTTCTTCATCGATGAATACCGCCTCGCCCGGCGCAACGTCGCGCACGATTTGAAAACCCAGGGTATCCAGGGCCACTGATTCGGAAGCCACCAGGTATTCGTAGCCCTTGCCGGTATCGACGCGTCCGATAACCAGCGGACGAATGCCATAGGGGTCGCGAAATGCAAGCAGACCATAACCGGCAATCATTGCCACGACTGCGTAAGCGCCGCGGCAGCGCCGGTGCACGTTGGCCACCGCGGTAAAGATGATCTGCGGATCGAGCTTGTAGTTGGTCGACGCCTCCTGCAATTCGTGCGCCAGCACGTTGAGCAGCACTTCCGAATCCGAATTGGTGTTGATGTGACGCAGATCCTGGCGGAACATCTCCTGCTTCAGACTCTCCGAGTTGGTGAGGTTGCCGTTGTGCCCAAGCACAATGCCGAACGGCGAATTGACGTAGAACGGCTGCGATTCCGCGGCGCTGGAAGCCGAACCGGCAGTGGGATAACGGCAGTGGGCGATGCCCATATTTCCGGGCAGGGCACGCATGTTGCGCGTATGAAATACGTCGCGCACCAGGCCGCCCCCCTTGTGCATGTGAAAGGTTTGTCCCTGGGATGTGGCGATGCCTGCGGCGTCCTGGCCGCGATGTTGCAGCACCAGCAGCCCGTCGTAGAGCAACTGGTTCACCGGGGTCCTTGCAACTACACCGAGAATCCCGCACATGGTTTCACCTGTAACGGATGCGCTGCGCCAAATCTTTCGGAAGCGCCGGCTTGGCTGCCAGCACCACGGTTTCTACCGGTCCGGACAGCGCCGCCTCGCGCCAGAACGGTTCTTTCGGCAGTTCGGTCAGGCCGGCGAACATCACGCCGACAAACACTATCACAGCCCCACGCAGGAGGCCAAACAATGCGCCCACGGCGCGGTCGGTAAATCCCAGACCTGCGGCATGAAACAGTTTCGCCAGCACCATGCCGATCAGCCCGGATAACAGCAGCGCGCCGAGAAAAATCACCACGTATGCGATGATCACCCGCAGCAGGTGCGACAGACTCGCCGGCAACAACTGCGCCAGTTCCTGCGCGAACAACGTCGACAGTATCAGCGCCGCCGCCCAGCCCGCCAGCGCCGTGATTTCTCTCACCACGCCCCGATACGCCGCCAGCAGCACCGAAAGTCCGAGGATGGCGATTACCGCGTAGTCAAACCACGTCATCGGTTCGTAACGGCGCCCGGCTTGAGTCCCATTTTCTCCAGTTTGGTGCGCACTTTCTCCGCGGCCTCCTCGCTGGCAAACGGTCCTGCACGAACGCGCGTCAGCTCGCCCTTGCTGGTTTTTACCGGCTCAGTATAGGACTTTATCCCGGCCGCAGACAGCTTGGTCCGTAACTGCACAACGTTCTTCTTGTCGGAGAAGGCATCGAGTGCAACGACCCAGGCCTTATCGTTGAGCGCGGTCTGTGCGCGCATCTCTTCGGCCTTGGCTGGCACTACCGGGGCGGCGCTAGCTGGCGCCGGTTCGACTTTCGCCACCGCGACAGGCGCCTGGACCGGCGGAGGTTCGGCCTTGATTGGTGCGATCTCAATTTTCTTTTCGGCTGGAGCGCCTGATGCAGGCGGCACCACACGGGTATTGAATCCGCCCGAATCCTGACTGGGGATCTGCACGTCGAGCGGCGGTCCGGACGGGCCCGGCTCCTTGTCCAGAATGAGCGGCAGAATAATGACGACGAAAGTCACCAGGGCGACGGCGCCGACCAGTCGGCGCCGGGCACGCCGTTTGAGCAGCAGGGCTTCTTCAGTTTCCGCCATCTACGCCTTTGAATGTTTCCGAAACGCCATTACATCCGCCACGGTATGGAACGATCCGAACACGACAATTCTATCATTTTCGGCAGCGCCACTGCAGGCAGCGGCATAGGCTTTCACCGGATTTTCGAACTCTCGTACCGCGTGCACACCCGCCTGTCGCAGCGCTTGCGCCAGGTCCGATGCGCGCGCGCCGCGCGGCGGCGCCAGCGTACAGACATACCACCGGTCTATCTGCGTCGCCAGCAGGCTCACCACGCCGGCAATGTCCTTGTCGCGCAACATGCCAAATACCGCCGTGGTACCCGAGTTAAGGCCCAGATCAGCCAGATTCTGCGCGAGTACCGCTGCGGCCTGCGGATTGTGCGCAACGTCGAGCACCAGTTGGGGCGCACCCGGGATCATCTGAAATCGTCCGGGCAATTCGACCGCGGCCAGTCCTTGCCGCAGCGCGTGCGGCGTAACGGGCAGGCGGTCGCGCAGCGTATCCAATGCCGCCAGTGCTGCGCACGCGTTTTGCAGTTGGATTGCCCCCGGCAGCGCCGGCAAAGCCAGTCCGGTTGTTCTGCCCGACGGTCCCCAGAACGACCACAGGCAGGATTCACGCTCGTAACCGAAATCCTGTCCGATGCGAATCAGCCGCGCACCTATCGTTTGCGCATGCGCCAACACGGATTCTGGCGGCGTCGGATCGGCGACGACGGCCGGCGTTCCGGCACGGAAGATGCCCGCCTTCTCATAACCGATGGCATCACGCGTGGCGCCGAGGTAATCCATGTGATCCATGCCGATGCTGGTGAGGACGGCGCAATCGGCGTCGAACGCGTTCACTGCATCCAGGCGTCCGCCCATGCCGACTTCGAGCACCAGCACATCGGCCGCGCTGCGCAGGAAAAGATCGATTGCGGCCAGCGTTCCAAATTCGAAATAGGTCAGCCGCGTATCACCACCGACCGCGGATCTGGCCGACTCCACCCGCGTGAACGCCGAAACCAGTTCCGCATCATCGGCCTCGCGCCCGGCAATGCGCACGCGCTCGTTGTAGCGCAACAGGTGCGGTGACGTATACAGACCGACGCGAAATCCTGCAGCCCTAAGGATGGCTTCCAGCATTGCGCAGGTCGAGCCCTTGCCATTGGTGCCGGCAACGGTGATGATCGGCAAACAGGGGGCAAGACCCAAGGCATCGCGCACGCGAACCACCCGCTCCAGCCCGAGCGCAATGGCTTGCGGATGCTGTTGCTCAATATAGGCGAGCCAGCCGGCGAGATTTTTAGGCAAATCGGATCACAGCTAAAATCAGGTGTTCTCCGGAGTGATGCGCAGCAGCAGCGTTATAAGTTGCACCAGCCGGTCACGCATCTGCCGCCTGTCCACGATCATGTCGATGGCGCCCTTTTCCAGGAGAAACTCAGCACGCTGGAAGCCGTCGGGCAGTTTCTCGCGCACCGTCTGCTCGATCACGCGCGGTCCGGCAAAGCCTATCAGTGCCTTGGGCTCGGCCACGATTACGTCGCCGAGCATGGCGAAGCTCGCCGACACGCCGCCCATGGTGGGATCGGTCAGGACGGAGATAAACGGGAGCTTGCGTGCCGCGAGTTGAGTCAACGCCGCCGTCGTCTTGGCCATCTGCATCAGTGAAAACAGTCCCTCCTGCATGCGCGCACCGCCAGTGGCGGTGAAACATACGAAGGGCAGGTTCTGCTCCAGGCACACCTGCACGCCGCGCACGAAGCGCTCCCCCACCACCGAGCCCATCGATCCGCCCATGAATTCGAATTCGAACACCGCGGCGACCAGCGGAATGTTCTTCACCGCGCCCTGCATCACTACCAGGGCGTCAGTCTCTCCGGTCTGTTGCTGCGCGTCCGCGAGGCGGTCCGGATAGCGCTTGCTGTCCTTGAATTTGAGGCTGTCAAGCGGCAACACTTCGGCCCCTATCTCGAATCGGCCCTCCGGGTCCAGCAGCATGTCGATGCGCGCGCGCGCCGACAGTCGATTGTGGTGGTTGCACTTGGGGCAGACGCTGAGATTCTTTTCAAGATCGGTTGCATAGAGCACTGCTTCGCAGGATTCGCATTTGATCCACAATCCTTCGGGCACGGCGCGCTTGCTCGGGCCGACCGCGCGCTTGATTTTTGGCGGCAGAAGTTTCTGCAGCCAGCTCACGCCGTATCCAGTGCTGTGCGGATTTCCTGCATGAACCTGCTCGCGTAGCGTAGTTGTTCGCCTGCCGGAGCGGCCTCCATCTGCTGAATGATAGCGCTGCCGATCACCACCGCATCGGAAAATTCCGCCACCGCCCTGGCGGTAGCGGCATCGCGAATGCCGAATCCGACGCCCACCGGCAATCTGGTCGCGCGGCGGATGTGCGGAAGCTTTGCCGCGACGTCGGCGAGATCGAAATGCCCGGCCCCGGTGACGCCTTTGAGTGAAACGTAATATAGATAACCGCTGGCGAGCTTGGCCACCTGGGCGATGCGCGCATCATCTGAGGTTGGCGCAAGCAGGAATATGAGATCGATGCCGTGGCTGCGCGCGAGATCGGCGAACGACTCGCATTCCTCCGGCGGACAATCGACCACCAGCACGCCGTCGACACCGGCTTCGCGCGCCGCCTCGACGAAGCGCGTGCTTCCCATCGCCTCGATCGGATTGGCATAGCCCATGAGCACCACCGGCGTGGTCTTATTCGTTGCGCGAAATTCACGCACGAACGCAAGCACCCGCTCCAGGCTCACCCCGCGCTTGAGCGCACGATCACTGGCACGCTGTACCACCGGACCATCGGCCATGGGATCGGAGAACGGCACGCCGAGCTCGATCACGTCTGCGCCTGCCGCGACCAGCGCGTGCATCAGCGCAACTGTCATGCCTGGCTCGGGATCGCCAGCCGTGACGAACGGAATCAGTGCCTTGCGACGGGTCCGCGCAAGTTGCTCAAATGTGCTTTGAATGCGCGACATCAAGGATTCACAGTACTGCAGAAACGTTTTCCGTGTCGCGCGTCGCGTTCCCGCCACTGTTCAGGGCCAGGGCGATGCGTTTCTCAACCATCGCGAAATAATCCGGATTGAGCTCGAATCCAATGAAGCGCCGCCCGTTCCTGGCGGCCGCCACCGCCGAAGTACCGCTGCCCATGAAGGGGTCGAGCACCGTGCCACCGACGGGACAACTCGCGCGTACCATGCGCTCGATAATCTCCAGCGGCTTTTGCGTCGGATGATCCTCGCGTTCGGCGTGCTGGCGGTGCAGGCGCGAAATGCTCCACACGTCCTTGGGGTTGTAGCCTATTTCCAGCCATTTCTTGCCCACGAAAATGGAGCGTGTGCGTGCCTTCTTTGTCTCGGCATCATACGGGATGCGCACCGCATCGACGTCGAAATGATAGTCGCGCGATTTGACGAAGAAACCGACGTTGTCGTGCACCGAGGAAAACTTTCGAGTGCTGCCGCCCATGCTCGGCACTCTGCGGTCCCAGATGATTTCATTGACCATGGCAAGCCGCGTCTTGATGTAACTGAATACCTCAGGGCTGTGCTGCCAGGTGAGAAATACATACAAACTGCCGCTCGCCTTCAGTTTGGGCAACACGGCATCGATCCAGCGCCGGCTCCAGTCGAGGTATTCGGGCGCGCCGAGACAATCGGAGTCGTTGCCGTAGTCTTTACCGAGTCCGTACGGCGGATCGGCGATGACCAGATCCACCGACGCGTCGGCCACGCGCCCCATCCCTGTCAGTGCATCCTCGTTGTAGAGCTGCGCATTCATCTGCTGGCGGGTCAGAACTGGATTCCGGATTTTTCTGCCACGGTATGCATGTCCTTGTCGCCGCGGCCGGACAAATTCACCAGCAGTATCATGTCGTTCTGCATCCTCGGCGCTATTTTCGCCGCCTGCGCCAGCGCGTGGGCGGATTCCAACGCGGGAATAATGCCCTCCAAATGGCACAGGTCGTGAAACGCCTTCAGCGCTTCGTCGTCGGTAATCGTGACGTACTCGGCACGTCCACTGTCCTTCAGCCAGGCATGCTCCGGCCCCACGCCCGGGTAATCGAGGCCGGCAGAAATTGAATGGGTCTCGAGAATCTGGCCGTTCGCGTCTTGCAATAGATACGTCCGGTTGCCATGCAGCACACCGGGCCGGCCGGCGGTCAATGAGGCCGCGTGCTTGCCGCTGGCCAAACCGAGGCCCGCCGCCTCCACACCGATAAGGCGCACGCCTTCGATCGGGATATACGGATAAAAAATGCCCATCGCGTTGGAGCCGCCACCGACACAGGCGATCACCGCATCGGGCTGGCGCCCCGCGAGTTCCGGCATCTGTAGCAGGCATTCCTCGCCGATCACCGACTGGAAGTCACGCACCATCATCGGATAAGGATGCGGTCCGGCGACGGTGCCGATGATGTAATAGGTATTGTGAATGTTGGTGACCCAGTCACGCATAGCCTCATTCAACGCGTCTTTCAGGGTCTTTGAACCCGACTCTACCGGCACTACGCTGGCGCCGAGGATCTTCATGCGTTGGACGTTGGCCGCCTGACGCCGGATGTCTTCCGAACCCATGTACACCACGCATTCCAGGCCGTAGCGGGCGGCAACCGTCGCCGCAGCGACGCCGTGCATGCCGGCACCGGTCTCAGCGATGATTCGCTGCTTTCCCATGCGCCGCGCGAGCATCGCCTGCCCCAGGGTGTTGTTGATCTTGTGTCCGCCGGTATGGTTGAGATCTTCGCGCTTGAGGTAAATCTGCGCTCCGCCCAGCTGATCCGACCAACGCCTGCAGTGGTAGATGGGGCTCGGCCGGCCGACATAGTGTTTCAAATCGTAGCGGAACTCGGCGATGAACTCCGGATCGCCGCGGCATTCTTCGTAGGCCAGCCTGAGTTCATCCAGCGCCTGGATCAGGGTCTCGGCGACGAAAATGCCGCCATACGGCCCGAAGTGTCCGCTGCTGTCCGGCAGGTCATGCATTTTCATTCCTGACTCCCGCTATAAAGGCCGCAATTTTCGCGGCGTCCTTGATGCCTTTTTTAGATTCCACGCCGCTGGAAACGTCCACCGCCCACGGCCGGACCTGGCGCACGGCAGCGCCGACATTGTCCGGCGTAAGTCCACCCGAGAGTATGACGGGTCGTGCCAAATCGGGCGGGATCAACTTCCAGTCGAACGACTCGCCGGTGCCCCCGTAAAGCCGGTCATGGTAGGCATCGAGCAGCCATCCCTGCGCCGCACGATAAGGCGCCAGGGATTGTACCAAATCGGCGTCCTCCCTGACTCGCGCGGCCTTGATATAGGGCAGACCGAAACTCCCGCAAAAGCCGGGCGTTTCATCGCCGTGAAATTGCAGCACGCCAAGCGTACATGCACCAATAGCCTCCGCGACTTGCTCCCTCGTCGGATCGACGAAAAGGCCGACCACGGTCACGAACGGTGACGTCGCATCGACGATCGCGCGCGCCTGCGCCAGGTCGACGCAGCGCGGGCTGTCCGCATAGAACACCAGACCGATAGCGTCGGCGCCCGACCCCGCCGCGGCGCGCGCGTCCTCCACCCGCGTTATGCCGCAAATCTTGATACGCGTTCTCACGCCAGCACCTGCTCTGGAAACACGATATGACCGAGCTCGAACGTCGGCAGTTTCCATCCCGGTGCGTATTCCACGGCAGAAAAATACAGTCCATCCGGAGAAAAAGTTGGCGCCGCCTTCCGCCGATCGCGACTCGCCAGCACCTCGGTAAGCCAGCCCGGCGGATGCCTGCCCTTGCCCACGTACACCAGGCAACCGACGATGTTTCGCACCATGTGGTGCAGAAAGCCGTTGGCGTTGAACTCAAAGAACAGATAACCGCCGCGCCGTTCAATATTCCAGCTGCGCAGGATGCGCACCGGACTTTTTGCCTGACATTCGCTCGAGCGAAACGCGCTGAAATCGTGTTCACCCTCGAGACAGACAATCGCCGAGCGCATCGCGTTCAAATTCAGCGGAAGGTGGAACCAACCGATGCGGCCGTGATGCAGTGCCGGCCGCACCGGACTGGTGCTGAGTACATAGCGATAGGTGCGCGATACCGCCGAGTAACGCGCGTGAAAGTCATCGGATACCTGTGCGGCCCATTGCACCGCCACGGCCTGCGGCAGCATCGCGTTAACACCCCGCACCCAGGCCGAATTCGGGCGCACCGAGGCAGTTTCAAAATGTGCAACCTGCGCCAGCGCATGCACACCGGCGTCGGTGCGCCCGGCCGCGGAAAGGCGCACCGGTTCGCCTGCGATTGATCCGAGCGCCCGTTCCACTAGGTCCTGGACCGTATCGCCTGACGGCTGCGACTGCCAACCGTGGAAATGGCTGCCGTCGTACTCGATGCCGATAGCGATTTTCATGGTTTCATATCAGGTAGGAGGAAGGGTCACCCCTTCCGTCCTCCCACACCACCGGACGTGCGGTTCCGCATCCGGCGGTTCATTGAACACACTGGAGTCGTCGCATTGTATCGAGCAGCGACACCAGACCTAAACGATCAAAGAAAGACTTCGGGAATGCCTGGTTCATATGGCTTGCGCCACTGTTCCACCACGGCCCGCGTTGGTTGAAGGCCGAGCGGAACGCCCGTTCTTCCGTTAGTCCTCGCTTCATCAGATTCTGGGCACGAGTATAAGGGCGTTTCCACTGCCGCCACAAAATGCAGCGCAATTTGTGCCTGATCCAGCCATCCAACTCTTCCAGCACCTTCTTAGTCTCGGTCAGCTGGAAATACGCCATCCAACCGCGAAGGATCGGGTTGAGTTCGGTGATGACTGTCCTCAGGCTGCGCCCTTGCGCGCCCTGGAGTACTTTACCGATTTTGTCTTCCAGCCGTTTCAGGCTGGTCGGCGCAATCCGCAGTTTCGAGGCCTTGTGC
>QYQC01000247.1 GCA_007280315.1 Betaproteobacteria bacterium
GCCGAGCAGCAGAAACATCGCACCCTTGGTGATGCCGTGGTTAAACATGTGCGCCACCGCGCCGGTCAGCCCGGCCTGGTTCGCGAGGCCCATGCCCAAAGTGATATAGCCGATCTGCGCCACGCTCGAATAGGCGAACATGCGCTTCAAGTCGCGCTGGAACACGGCGACCAGCGATGCACTCACCAACGCCAGCACCGACAGTCCGATCAGAACTTCCGCCATCGGCAGCCGCACGAACACCAGCGGTACGCCGAACACCAGGAAGTAATAGCGCAGCAGCACATAGACCGACACCTTGGTCGCGCTGGCGGCGAGGAATGAAGTGATGGCCGAAGGCGCATAGGCGTAGGCGTTCGGCAGCCATAAGTGCAGCGGAAACAGCGCCAGCTTGAGTCCGATGCCGGCGGTGATGAACGCGAGCGCGGCCAGCACCGGTCGAATTTCGTCGACGTCGCGCAGGCGCAGCGCCAGGTCGGCGAGATTGAGCGTGCCGGTCATGAGGTACAACAATCCGACGCCGATGATGTAGAAGGTGGCACCGATGGTGCCGAGGACCAGATACTGGTAGGCCGCGAGCAGGGCGCGCCGGTTGCTGCCGAGGGCGATCAGCACATAGGTCGACAGCGACGATATCTCGAGGAACACAAACAGGTTGAACGCGTCGCCGGTGATGGTGATGCCGAGCAAACCCGCGAGGCACAGCGAAAACATGGTGAAGAACAGATAGTGCTGGTCGCGCGGCAACTCGGCCGCGACGCTGGCGCGCGCGTAGGGCGCGACGACGGACGCAACCAGCGCGACCAGCACCAGCACGAAAGAATTCAGCCCGTCGACCCGGTATTCGATGCCCCAGGGCGGCGGCCAGTTGCCGATGGCATACGAAACCGGTCCGTCCGCGCGCACCTGGAACGCAAGCGCCAAGGCGATGGCGAGCGTCGCCCAGCTCACGAGCATGGCCAGCAGCCAGGCGAAGGTGCCACGGCGCACCAGCACCATCAGTGGCGCCGCCAGCAGCGGCACCACCACCTGCAGCGCAGGCAGATGCTCAGTGGTCACTGCGCTTCGCCCTCGCTCCGGTCTATCTCCAGGATCTCGTCCTCCTCGATGCTGTCGTAGGCCTCGCGTATGCGCACCACGATCGCCAGCCCTAGCGCGAGCGTGGCCACGCCGACCACGATCGCGGTCAGGATAAGCACATGCGGCAGAGGGTTGGAATAGGTGTGGAACGAAGCGGCCAGGATGGGCGCAGTACCGCCGATCAACTTGCCTGGCGCGATGTAGAGAATGTAAACAGAAGTCTGAAATATGCCCAGACCGATCAGTTTTTTCACCAGGTTTCCGCGGGCGATCACAATGTACAGCCCGGCGATCATCAGGAAAATCGTGACCCAGTAGGTATAGTGTCCGGTGAAACTCACGCTTCGTCCACCACGCGCCGGCGTTCGGCGAACTGATAAAACACCTTTGTCATGACACCCGATACGGTGAATGCCACGCCGACCTCGACCCAGAATATGCCGCGCTCCTGTCCGTGCACGGTGTCGTGCGCGAGCACAAAATAGTCGAGGTAATTGCCTCCCATCAGAATGCCGAACACGCCTACGCCGCCGTAAATCAGCACGCCCGCCGCGATCATGCTTTCGACAAGCCTGTCCGGCGCAAACCTGCGTGCGGCGGGCAGGCCAAAAATGATCGCGTAAAAGATGACTGCCGCAGCCGTGATCACGCCGGCCTGGAACCCGCCGCCCGGCCCGAAGTCGCCATGGAACTGAACATAAAGCGCGAACAGCAGCACGAACGGGATCAGCACCTTGCCGAGCACCCGCAGTACCAGATCGCGCGTCATTGCTTCGCCTTACCGCGACGGCGGCGCAGCAGCGCGATCACGCCGGCACCTGCAGTGAACACCACGGTAGTCTCGCCCAGGGTGTCATAGCCTCGATAGCTTGCAAGAACCGAGGTCACCACATTGGGCACGCCGGTTTCTCGCAACGAGTCGACCAGGTAGCGTGGCACGACGTGCAGGTGTATCGCCGCCTGCGGATCGGAAAACGCTGGCAGACCGAAGGTGCCGTAGACCAGTGCCGCGCCGATGACGATGGCGACGAACAGCGGCAGCAAGGGCCGGCGCAAAGGCTTGACCTCGTCCCCGCGGGTAAGATTGAGCGCCGTCAGCAACAGCACCGTGGACATGCCGGCGCCGACCGAGGCTTCAGTCATGGCCACGTCGACTGCATCGAGCGCCACCAGCGCCGTGGCCATCAGAAAACTGTAGATGGAGCCGAACACCACCACCGCAAACAGATTGCGCTGCACCACGATCGCGACGGTAACGACCGCCATCATGGTGAGCAGCGTCATGACGATCAGGGTTTCGATGGATCCTCTCCCGGTGCCAGCAGCGGCTGCAAGCCGCGGGCACGCGCCGCCTTGGCCAGCGCGTGCGTGGCGGTTGGGCTGGTGAACAGCAGCAACAGCGCGATCATGAGCAGCTTCACCGCAATCAGGGTCAACCCGGCCTGCAGTATCATGCCCAGCAGCAGCAGCCACGCGCCCACGGTATCGGTGATGCTCGCCGCATGCATGCGCGTATAGAAATCAGGCATACGCACCAGGCCGAACGCCCCGATCGCGCAAAAGACGCCGCCGGCGAGCATACAAAACCAGCTCAGGATGTCCAGCGCCATGCTCACGGGTGCGGCTCCACGCCTTCCCCCGGCGCACCGAGATCTCCATGGCGGAAAAACTTCAGCACCGCGATCGTACCAACCACGTTGAGCAGGCCATAGACCAGGGCCAGATCAAGAAACTCCGGACGGCCGGTGAGAAAACCGAGCACCGCAAGCATCAGCATCGCCACGGTGCCGATGGTGTTCGCCGCCTGCAGGCGGTCGAACACCGTCGGCCCGAGAATGGCGCGAACCAGCGCGAGCGCGAGCGCAACCAGCAGGGCAATGGCACCGGCGGCGAACATCAGCGATAGCCCTCCACCTTGGACACACGCTGGTCCATCTCACTGTCGATCACGCCGGCGCCGGCGGTGCGGGTCAGTCCGTGCACCAGGAATTCATCCTGGGTCGCCTCGACGGTGATGGTCCCGGGTGTGAGCGTGATCGAGTTGGCGTGGGTGGTCAGTCCGACCTGCGACTTTTGCGTCGGCTTGAAGCGCACCAGCACCGGACTGATGGGCAGGCTCGGGCTAAGGATGATGCGCGAGACGTCCCATGCGCACTTGAAGATTTCCTTGATCAGCCAGGGCCAGTACAACAACACCGAGGCGATCATCTGGATCGGGTGGCCTTCGCGATCGACGATGTGCATGCGCCGGGAAAGCAGCACCACGGCGAGTGCCGACCCGGCGCCGGCGGCGAGCAGAAACGGTTCGAAGTAGCCCGACAGCAGGAGCCAGAATGCGTACAGCACAATGCCGAGGCTGGCTAAATGCAACAACCGATCGCTCCCTTGACCGAAAATGCGGCCCCGCTTCAGCGTCGTCCCCGGGGTCTCCTCCGCGGGGGAATTCTACAGGGCCTTACCCCTGCGGACAACACAAACGACCGCAGTTGCCGCTCAGGCCTTCAGCGCCGCCAGCACCTCGTCCAGCATCTTCTTTGCGTCGCCGAACAGCATGCGGTTGTTGTCTTTGTAGAACAGCGGATTGTCCACGCCCGCATAGCCGGTGGCCATGCTGCGCTTCATCACGATAGATGTTTTGGCCTTCCACACCTGCAGCACCGGCATGCCGGCGATGGGACTCGACGGGTCTTCCTCGGCGGCCGGGTTCACGATGTCGTTGGCGCCGATGATCATGGCGACGTCGGTGTTCGGAAAGTCCTCGTTCAACTCGTCCATTTCCAGCACGATGTCGTAGGGCACCTTGGCCTCGGCCAGCAGCACGTTCATGTGGCCGGGCATACGGCCGGCGACCGGGTGGATACCGAAGCGCACGTTGACACCCTTATCGCGCAGGACCTTGGTGATTTCATAGACCGTGTGCTGCGCCTGTGCCACCGCCATGCCATAACCCGGCACGATGATCACGTTTTTCGACTCGCGCAACAGCTCCGCCGTTTCCGCGGCAAGGATGGGATTGACCTCGCCCGCCGGCTGCACACCGCCCGCGGGCGCGGGCGCACCGCCTTCGGAGCCGAATCCGCCCGCGATCACGCTGATGAAGTTGCGATTCATCGCCCGGCACATAATGTAAGACAGAATCGCACCGCTCGAACCGACCAGCGCACCGACGACGATCAGGAGGTCGTTCGACAGCATGAAGCCGGTGGCCGCCGCCGCCCAACCCGAGTAGCTGTTCAACATCGAAATCACCACCGGCATATCGGCGCCGCCGATCGCCATCACCATGTGAATGCCGAACAGCAGCGCGATCACGGTCATCACCACGAGCGGCATCATGCCATCGTTGATCGATTCGGCATGCAGGAACTCCCGCCCGAACCAGATCACGATCAACAGACCGGCCAGATTCATCCAGTGGCGCCCCGGCAGCAGCAGGGTCTTGCCGCCGATTTTGCCCGACAGCTTGCCGAAGGCGATCACCGAACCGGTGAAGGTCACCGCGCCGATGAGGATGCCGATGTAGATTTCCATTTCATGAATCGATTTTGCCGCACCGCTGAATTCCGCCGAGGCCGCCGGGTCAATGTAATTGGCAAAACCGACCAGCATCGCGGCGAGACCGACCAGGCTGTGCATCAGTGCCACCAGTTCCGGCATCTGCGTCATTCTGACGACGCGGGAAGCGTAAAGCCCGATGCTGCCGCCTACGACCATTGCACCAACGATCCAGGCATAGCCGGCCGAGGTGACGTGCGGCCCGGAAACCGTCGCCAGCACGGCGATGGTCATGCCGATCATGCCGTACAGATTGCCGCGCCTCGAGCTCTCCGGATTGGACAGACCGCCGAGACTGAGGATGAAGAGTATTGTCGCTCCGATATATGAGGCAGTTGCGAGAGTCGCAGTCATGATTCGTCTCCGTTACTTGCGGAACATTTCCAGCATGCGCTGGGTGACGGCGAAACCGCCGAACATGTTGACTGCGGTAAGCGCGATGCCCACCCAGGCCAACCAGTGGATCCAGGCCTCCGGGCGCGCCACCGCACCGCCCATTATCGGCGGCGCAATTTGCACCAGCGCGCCGATGGCGATAATGCTGCTGATCGCATTGGTGACACTCATCAACGGCGTATGCAGCGCGGGCGTGACGTTCCACACCACCATGTAACCGACAAATACTGCCAGCACGAACACGGTGAAGTGGCCGAGGAAGGCCGCAGGCGCGTTCGCGCCGACGAACCAGAACGCCAGTGCGGCAATGCCGAACATGACCGCTGTGCGCGTGGCGGAAGCCGGGGCGCTCGCCTCGCCGTGCTTGGGCGCCTTGGGCATAGCCGCCGGCTTGGCCGCCGGCGGTGCCGGTAGCTTGAGCGCTGGCGGCGGCCAGGTGATCGCGCCCTCCTTGATCACCGTCAGGCCGCGGATGGCGTCGTCGTCCATATTGACGTTGATGACCCCGTCCTTGGTCTTGCACAGTTCCTCGGAGAGCCGGAACAGGTTGGTCGCATACAGCGTCGAGGACTGCTTCGCCAGCCGGCTCGCCAGATCGGTATAGCCGACAATGGTCACACCGTGCTTGACCACCGACTTGCCCGGTTCGGTCAGCTCGCAGTTGCCGCCGCGCTCGGCCGCCATGTCGACGATCACGCTGCCGGGCTTCATGCTCTGCACCATTTCGGCGGTAATCAGCCTGGGCGCAGGCTTGCCGGGGATCAGCGCTGTGGTGATGATGATGTCAACTTCTCTCGCCTGCTTGGCGTACATCTCGCGCTGGGCCTGCAGGAAGCCCTCGCTCATCACCTTGGCGTAGCCGCCGCCGCCGGAGCCTTCTTCCTCATAATCGACCTTCACGAATTCGCCACCCAGAGACACCACCTGGTCGGCCACTTCGGCACGGGTGTCGTTGGCGCGCACGATGGCGCCCAGGCTGGCGGCGGTGCCGATTGCAGCCAGGCCGGCGACGCCGGCACCCGCGATGAACACCTTGGCCGGCTGTACCTTGCCCGCGGCGGTGATCTGGCCGTTGAAGAAGCGGCCGAAGGCGTTGGCGGCCTCGATGACGGCGCGGTAGCCGGCAACGCCGGCCTGGGAGGTCAGGGCGTCCATCTTCTGCGCGCGGGAGAGCATACGCGGCAACGCGTCGATGGCCAGCACGGTGACCTTGCGCGCCGCAAGCTGCTGCATCAGCTCAGGGTTCTGCGCCGGCCAGATGAAAGTGATCAGGGTCTGTCCCTCGTGCATCAGGCCGACTTCTTCAGCGGTCGGCACGCATACCTTGAACACGATGTCGGATTCGGCCCACAGCTTGGCCGCGCCGTCGACGATCTGCGCACCCGTGGTGCGGTAGGAATCGTCACTGCAATTCGCCGCGTCCCCGGCACCGGATTCGACCGACACTTTGAAACCGAGCTTGACCAGTTTTTCGACGACTTCGGGTACGGTGGCGACGCGCTTTTCGCCGGCTGCCGTTTCTTTTGGAACGCCTATGACCTGAGGCATGAAACCCCCTTGTACATTAATTTCGTTACTGGATATTGGCTGCCGATTTTAAGCCGTTTGTACCGACGTTAGTGTCGATTCGGACAATTAATGCGGCCGCGGGCCAGGACCTGCGCGTACTGTACTTTTACCCGCAATTTCCTGTTTGATGTAGATCAAACATCAATCATACCTGAGCCGACAAAACATAAATCAGCCGATGATTTTTGGGTGCAGCTATGCCCGGCGGCGCAGCGACGGAAATGCGAAACGCTCGATCAACTCGAACACGCCCTGAATAATCAGTGCCAATGCCGCCGCCGGAACGGCGCCCGCGAGCAAAGTCGCATTGTCATTGAGCGCCAACCCCTGGGCGATGCGCTCGCCGTAGCCGCCGGCGCCGATGAAAGCGGCGATGGTTGCGGTGCCGACGCCGATGACTGCTGAAGTCTTGATGCCGGCAAGGATCGCCGGCGCCGCCAGCGGCAATTCGATCAACAGCAGTTGTTCTTTCGGTTTGAGCCCCAGTGCCATCGCCGCCTGGCGCATGCCGCGGCCCACGCCCGTCATGCCGGTGTGGGTATTGCGAACGATTGGAAGCAGCGCATAGAGAAACAATGCGATCAGCGCCGGCGCGGTGCCGATGCTGCCTAGCAGCGGAATCAGGAAGGCGAGCAGCGCGAGCGAGGGTACGGTCTGAATCACGCCGACCAGTGCAAGGATGGGCTGGGCCGCGGCGTCGATGCGCGCCGCGACAACTCCCAGCGGTATCGCCACGACAATGCCGACAGCCAGCGATGCGAACACCAGCAGCAGGTGCTCGCGCGTGAGGCGCAGAAATCCGGTCCGAACAATACGGCGATAAAGCCGCGTGCCGGTTTGCCGGCCGCGTCGGCGCCGGAGAGGAAGTGCTTCGCCACGTCGGCAAAGCTCTTCTTCTCGAGCTCGGCCTCGGCGTTGAGCCGGATCATCTGCCGCTCGCCGATCCTGCCTTCCAGTGTCTGCAATGCCTGCCATGCCAGCGGCAGGCGCCGCGGCAGATCGAGCCGGTACAACAGCACCGCGTCGTAGCGGGGAAATACGCCGCGGTCGTCTTCGAGCACGCGTAAGCCGTAGCGTTTGATCTTGGCGTCGGTGGAATAGATGTCGATGACATCCAGCTTGCCTGCGGCGATCGCATCGTACGCGAGTCCGTGGTCCAGCCCGGTCGGCGTCTGCGGCATCGCGTACGCCGCCTTGAGCGCAGGCCAGCCGTCGGCGCGTGCCATGAATTCCTGCGACAGGCCGAGCCTGAGCGCGGGGTGGCGCGCGACATCGGACAGGGTACGCAGCGACATGCGCCCGGCTTCATCGTCGCGCATGGCGAGCGCGTAGCCGTTGTTGAAACCCAGACGCACTGCGACGCCCAGACCTTCGGGCGCGAGACGCCGGTTTAGCTCGTCCAGCGTAAACGCGCCCTCGATTTTGAGAATTTCACGCGCGATGGTGCCGGTATATTCCGGATAGACATCGATCGAGCCCGCCTTGAGCGCGGAATAAAGGATGCCGGTGCTTCCCAGTCCTGGCCGGTGCTCTGCGCCGCCGGGTACGCTTTGCGCGATGATCTCGCCGAGTATGTAGGACTCGGTGAATCGTTTGGAGCCGACGCGCAAACCCTCCTCGCCGGCGGCGGCGCCTGCTGCAATCAGCAACAGACCAAGCACGACCGACTTCATGGCACCGTCGCGCCTCCGCCGAGAAACTGCAGCGCCGCGAGTCTGGCGTACAGTCCTTTCTCACGCACGAGCTCGTCGTGTGTGCCGGTGGCGATGATGCGGCCGTCGTCCATGACCACGATGCGATCGGCGTTCTGCACCGTCGCCAGCCGGTGCGCAACAATCAGCGTGGTGCGGTTCTGCATCAACCGCGCCAGCGCGAGCTGTACGTAATGTTCGCTCGCCGCATCGAGCGAGCTGGTCGCCTCATCGAGCAGCAGCACCGCGCGATCCGCGAGCAGCGCCCGCGCGATCGACAGCCGCTGGCGCTGGCCGCCGGAGAGGCGCACGCCGCGTTCGCCGAGAAACGTTTCCATCGCCTCGGGCAGCCGTTCGATGAATTCACTCGCATAGGCCGCCGCACAAGCCTCCTGTACTTCCGCGTCACTGGCCGCAGGGCGGCCGTAGCGCACGTTCTCGCGCACCGATGTGGCGAATATCACCGGATCCTGCGGCACCAGCGCGAAGCGCGTGCGCAGCACGCGCGGATCGGCGCGGCGCAGTTCGACCCCGTCCACGCTGATCAGGCCGGCGTCGGCGTCGTAGTAGCGCAGCAGCAGTTGAAGAACGGTCGACTTGCCCGCACCGGAGGGGCCGACCAGCGCCACCGTTTCGCCCGGTTTCACCTCGAGTGAAAAATCCGCCAGCGCCAGCGCATCCGGGCGCGACGGATAGCGAAAGCTGACATTGTCGAAGCGCACCTCGCCGCGCGGCGGTTCGGGCAGCGGCTGCGGGTCTGCCGGGACGCGGATCTGCGGCTCGGTGGCGAGCAATTCCATCAGGCGCTCGGTTGCGCCGGCTGCGCGCTGCAGATCGCCGATCACTTCGGACACGGCGCCGAACGCTCCGGCAACCAGCACCGCGTAGAACACGAACGCCGACAGTTCACCTGCGCTGATGCGTCCGTCGAGCACGTCGTGGCCGCCTATCCACAGGATCACGCCCACCGCGCCAAACGCGAGCAGCATCACCAAGGCGATCAGCAGCGCGCGCTGGCGGATGCGCTCGGCGGCGGTGGAAAACGCCTGCTCCACGCGCTCGCCGAAGCGCTTGCGGTCTTCGTTCTCATGACCGTAGGACTGCACCGTGCGGATCTCATGCAGCGCTTCGTCGATATAGACGCTGACATCTGCCACGCGCGCCTGGCTCGCGCGCGACAGCGTGCGCACGCGCCGCCCGTAGAGCAGGATCGGCGCGATCACCAGCGGCACACCGAGCAGCACCAGCGCCGTTAGCTTGGGACTGGTGACAAACAGCATCACCAGGCTGCCCAGCATGATCAGGGTATTCCGCAGCGCGAACGAGGCGCTCGAGCCGATCACCACCTCGAGCAGCGACGTATCGTTGGTCAGGCGCGAAATCACTTCGCCCGTGCGCGTCACTTCGAAAAAACCCGGCGACAAATCGAGCAGATGGCCGAACACCGCGCGGCGGATGTCGGCCGAAACGCGCTCGCCGATCCAGGAGACGAAATAAAAGCGGGTGTAGGTGGCGATTGCCATGACCACGATCACGGCGAGCAGCGCCACCAGCGCGCCGTCGAGCAGCGCCGCGTCACCGCTGGAAAATCCGCCGTCGATTACGCGGCGCAGCCCCTGGCCCAGCACCAGCACGCAGCCGGCGGCGACCACCAGCGCCACCATGGCGAGCGCGACCTGCCGGCGATAAGGCGCGAGAAAGCCAAGAATGCGCGCGAGCTGGCGGATGTCTTTATTGCCGGGCCTGTCGGGGATGCTGTCTCTTAGCCTTGCCACTATGGTCCTGTTCGATCTGATTTCATCGCGCCGTACACTTTAGCGCAGTCGGTGCGCGAGACCTGCCATTTCTGCCCCGGCGCCGGCTCCAGATTTCTGCGGCCCATACCCGAGAATACAGAGGCAATCTGCCCGAAGATCAAGGAAAGACGGGCTTTTCCAAGGAGGCGCCCCACTGCCAGTCAGCGCGGCGTACCGCACTGAGGCTTGACTCCGCCCTACCGCCTGCCGCCAGCGTAGCCGGGCTTCCTGTGCTGATGGCGCACGATCAGGATTCGAATGCTGCTTTCGATAATTCAGTATACGACCGAGTGCGGGAAGATCTTCAGCGGGAAGGATCTTCTTCCTCTTGTCGTTGGCGTACCAAGGTCTGGGTGTTCAAGCAATAGCTTGGCGATACGTTCGAATTCTTCGAGAAAGCGCTCAGCAACCGCAGGTCCAGCGTGTTCGTTGTAAAAATCCAGTGCATCATCAACATCGCGCTCCGCCCCAGGGTGGAGCGAGTAAGTCATCGCGGCAGTCGTGCTCGAAGCCGGGCGATGGCTTCCTGCCCTGGAATTTCCGCGATCGAACCGGATTCCAATTCGGCTTCCCGTCGATCCGCTTCTCGCTCCCAAGCTTCCTCGACTTCGGGGTCTGAGTGCAGGCTGGCGATCAACCTCTCAAGCAGGTGCGACCGCTCTTCGGGAGCTAAGCGCAGGACTTCGGCCTCCAGCGACTCCAGGTTCGTGCTCACGCTGACCTCCGGTAAGGTAGATCTTTGATCCCCCGTAGTTTACCACGACGTGTGGGGATCACGGTCGCGCATACCGCTTAGCCAGGCAAGGCTCGTTCTTTCGATTGCCTGAAGATCAAGGAAAGACGGGCATCTCCAAGGGGGCCCCAGCGCTGACCGGCGCAGCGCGCGGCCCTGGTGATTCAGGCAGGCGGGCCGACTAAACGCCGCTCCAAAGCCACTATCCAGTGCTCCATCGGCAACGCGGTTCCACTTTGTAAATGGTTAAGGCAGCCGATATTCGCGCTGACTATGACCTGCGGCGAGCCGGCGTGCAAGGCGGCCAGCTTGTTCGCTTTCAGCGGGACCGACAGTTCGGGCTGCAGGATGGAGTAAGTGCCCGCCGATCCGCAGCACAGATGGCTGTCCGCGACCGGCGTCAGTTCGAAGCCCGCCGCCGTTAGGATACGTTCAATGACTCCGGTCAGCTTCTGTCCGTGCTGCAGCGTGCATGGCAGCTGCAGCGCCAGCTTCGGCGCCCCATGGCTTGGCGCGGCGAGCAGCGGTTCCAGCCGGTCGAGTTCCGCCGCAACGATTTCGCTCAAGTCTCTGGTCAGCGCGCTGATCTTTTCTGCCTTGGCGGCATAGGCGGCGTCGTGCGCGAGCAGATGGCCGTACTCCTTCACC
>QYQC01000072.1 GCA_007280315.1 Betaproteobacteria bacterium
CGCCGCGCCTCGCTCTTGCGGCGCACGCGCGCCGAGGCGATCTTGTTGGAACCTGCATTCAATATTTGAACCATGGTTCAAATTCTATACCGGCTGCGATCTTGGCGCAAGCCAGCGCGCGGCCATCGCTCACCACCGGGCCCCAGGCCGGTCCTTGCATCGCCGCTCCAACGCGTAGAATATGCCGCGTCCCCGGCATCAAGCTCAACCTGCATGGCCAAAGTCGGCTTTATCGTCTGCATCGGTTGCGGCGCATTGGCGAAACATCGAAACAGGAGCGAAGCATGCGTTACCTCAAGCGGCTGTTGGTAGCCGCCGTCTTTCTTGTCTGCTTCGCGGCGCAAGCGACGGCCGCGCAGGGCGTCGAGCACGTCTTCATTATCAGTTTCGATGGCGGCAAGCCCGCCGTTATGCGGCAAAGCCGGATGCCCGTACTCAGCGCGATGCTTTCCGACGGCGCGGGCACCTGGCAGGCGCAAACAGTTTTCCCGAGCGTAACGCTGGGGTCCCACGCCTCGATGCTCACCGGCGTGCTTCCCGCAAGGCACAAAGTGGACTGGAACGAGTGGATTCCCGCGAAAGGATTGATCGCGGTCCCTACTGTCTTTGCGCTCGCGAAACAGGCGGGCCTTACAACCGCGATGTTCGCCGGCAAGGAGAAATTCAAGCACTTCAACCTGCCGGGAACGCTGGACAAGTTTGAAATCCTGTCCAGTGGCGCCAAAGCGGTGGCGCGGGCGGCGGCCGGATACATCGTAGCGAGCCGGCCGAACCTGTGCTTCATTCATTTCGCGGACTCGGACGGCGCCGGTCACACCTACGGCTGGGGGTCTCCCGAACAGATGCAGGCATTTGCCGACGAAGACCTGGCGCTGCGCATGGTGCGCGACGCCATTGCTCAGGCGGGGATAGCCGCCACCAGCGTCCTGATCCTCAGCGCGGATCATGGCGGGCACGACAAGACCCATGGCAGCGGATCGCCGGAGGACATGACCATCCCCTGGATCACCTGGGGCGCCCGGGTGAAGCGCGGGACTGCGATCTCGGCTCGCGTCAACACCTACGACACGGCCGCCACTGCGCTTTGGCTATTGAACCTGACGCTACCGCAAGATTGGGACGGCAAGCCCGTCACCAGCGCCTACCTGGACAAATAGGCTGCAGCATCGCGCTGGCGCCCGCTTCCCGTCGGCTGCCGTCGACAACTGCCGGCGGCGATGCAGTCGATGCGCCGCAGTCACGCCGACAGGTCCTGCGCGAGCAGCAGTTGCCAGAATGCCAGCCGCTGTTCCAGGCTGGATAGCAGGATGTATTCATTCAGGGTGTGAGCGCCATCGCCTTCGGCGCCGAGCCCGTCCAGGGTCGGCACCCCGAGCGCAGCGACGAAATTGGCATCGCTGCCGCCGCCGCTCATGGGCGCATCCTCGAGCATGAAGCCGGCTTGCCCGGCGCAGCCCCGGGCGTGCGCCAGCAGCTTCGCGGCCGCCGCCGTCTTCACCATTGGCGGGCGGTTCAGCTCGGCCTCGATCTCCAGCCGCAGGTCTGCGCCGACGGCGGTCAACGCCTTCATGCGTGCCACTATTTCCTCTCCCGCCTGCATATCGGGCACGCGAAAATCAACATGGATCGAACACACCGAGGGCACGGTGTTGGCGACCGTGCCGCCTTCGATGGTGCCGACGTTGACGGTGATGCCGCGCGCATAGTCGGTCATGGCTTCCAGCGCCAGCACCTGGTGTGCCATTTCACGAATGGCGCTGCGGCCCTTGTCGTGCTCGACGCCGGCATGGGCGGGTACGCCGTGGACCTTCAGCCGCAGCGTGCCGGTACCCTTGCGCGCGGTGACGCACCTGCCGCCCTTGGTGCGCGCCGGCTCGCACACCAGGGCATAGCGCGACTGGCGCGCAAACGCCTCGATCGATGCGCGCGACTTGCGGCTGCCGGTCTCCTCGTCCGGCACCAGCACCAGGTCGATCGGCAGGGGCGTGGCGCCGGGCTGCGACTTCTTCCCCAGTGCCTGCAGCACCAGGTAGATGCCGGCCTTCATGTCATAGCCTCCCGGACCATAGAGGCGGTCGCCTTCGATGCGGCAGGGGTTGTGCAGCAAGGTGCCCAGCGGATGAACCGTATCCAGATGGCCCAGGATCAACACGCCCTCGCGCGCGTCTCCCGCCGCGCGGTTGCTCAGGTGCAGCAGCGGCCCGGTCGTCTCCCCAAGGGAACTGAGTGTTGTCCGCAAGCCCAGAGCGCGTGCCTGCTGTTCGACCAGTGCCGCCATGGCGGCAACGCCCTGCGGCGAGTCGGTGGGCGATTCAATGCGCAGCCAGGTCTGGATGCCTTCGGCGAGTTGTTCGGTTCCGATGGTTTGCACGCAGCCTCCTGTATTGACAGCCTAGCCCTGCGACGAGTAGCCGCCGTCTACCGTGATGGCGGCGCCGGTGACGAAATCCGATGCACTGCTCGCAAGAAATGCGGCGATGCCGGCGAAGTCCTTCGGGTCGCCCCAGCGGCCGGCGGGCGTGCGCGCGAGCACGCGCTCGTGCAGTCCGGGCACGTCCTTGCGCGCCTGCCGCGTCAGATCGGTGTCGATCCAGCCCGGCAGCACGGCGTTGACCTGGATGTTGTCCTTGGCCCAGGCACAGGCCAGCGACTTGGTGAGCTGCACCATGCCGCCCTTGCTCGCGCCGTAGGGTCCGGCGAACGCCGCGCCGAAGATCGACATCATCGAGCCGATGTTGATGATCTTCCCGCCGCCTGCCTTCAGCATCGCCGGATAGGCCGCCTGACAACAAAGGAAGGCGCTGGTGAGGTTGGTGTCGAGCACCGACTTCCATTCTTCGGGCGTGTAATCCTGCGGCTGCTTGCGGATATTGATGCCGGCGTTGTTGATCAGAATATCGAGCCGGCCGAAGCGCTCCAGAGCGGAATCTACCAACGATCGGCAGGCAGACTGCACGGTCACGTCGGCCTCGACCGCGGCAGCCTTTGCACCCAGTGATTCAAGCGCTTTAACCGCGGCGGCGTTCTTTTGCGGATTGCGTCCCGCGATCAGCAGCGACGCGCCGGCCTCGGCCAGTCCGCTCGCCATGCCCAGGCCGATGCCGCCGTTGCCGCCGGTGACAATTACAACCCGGCCGGAAAGATTGAATGACTTGTTCATGATTTCCTTCCCCAGTGTGCATCGCCGGCCAAGCATACACGTCGCCCCCGCCGCGGTTACCCGAGCCGCGCATTTCGACAGCTATGGCAAAAATGGGGAGAATAGTACCCTTGTTGCGCGCGCCTTGAAGGAGAACCGTCATGCCGGTCTATTACGGAAGCGGGACGCCGATCGAGCCGGGAGCGTTTCCGGCGATACTCGCCATCGGCGATTCGTGGTTCTGGTATCCCCTGCCCACGGGTTACAACCTGTTGCAGCAACTTTCCGATCGCGTACTCAAACCCGATTACGCCAACATCCTTTCGCTCGGCTACGTCGGCGCAAGGCTCGAAGACTTCGTCGAGGGAAAATTCGCCGACGAATTTCAGGAGCAGCTCAGACCGGTCAATGCGCAGTACTACTCGGCGATCCTGATCAGCGGCGCAGGCAACGATGCGGTGGACTACGCCCTCGCTCTGAAGAACCGCTGCTCCGGCATCGGCTCGCCCGGGAAATGCTTCGACGAGGCGCGATTCGACGCACTGATGCGATCGCTGAGCGGATGGTTGGGACGGATGATTCACGACATCCGCTGGGCCTGGCGCGATGGCCCGGTCGAGCGCCAGCCGCACATATTCGTCCACTGCTACGACTACGCCCCGCCCGACGGAAAAGCGGCGCAAATCGCGGGCATTCCGCTGCCCTTCGGCCCCTGGCTCAAGCCGGCGATGGATGAGGCGCAGGTGCGCGACGACGTCGCTTTTCGCCAGGACCTGGTGAAGCTCCTGATCGACCGCATCCACGATACTTTTTCTGCCTACGACGATGTCGCGCGCCGCGTGCATCTGGTGGACAGTCGCGGCTGCCTCGACCTCACGCGCGACTGGGACAACGAACTGCATCCGAATTCGAAGGGATACCGGAAGCTCGCCGACGGGCCGTGGCGCAAAGTGCTGGGACAGTACGGATTTGCCCGAACCTAACCGTTCGCCGGTCAAAACAGCCCATCCGCGCGCCCTGCAATTCACGCCACCGATCCGTCGTTCCGTCGCAACGGCATTGCAAGCCATTGGTGTCGGCGCGAACATCTTCGACAGGGAGCAACACAGCGGGAAAAACCGCGATGTCGAAAAGGAGAGTCGGCCATGCGTGAACGAGATGAAACCATACTGTTTTCCGCAGTCGCCATTCTGCTCGCCGTCCTGACCCTGGGCGGCTTGAGCGGCCGCGCGCTGCCCGATGCCCGGGCCGCCGCGAAAGAACGCCAGATCCAGATCGCGCGGGTCGCGAGCTGCAGTTCCACCGCCGAAGCGCCCAGCCCGGGGATCAAAATCGACCGCCATGGTTAGCGCGGCGTTCTGCCACACCGCGCTTTCCGCCCCTGCTACGCTTTGCGGCACCGCAGCCGAAGGATCGGTCTGGCTATGACTCAGCTTCTCGCCGGCGTCACCTGGCGCCGCATAGGCATCACCTTCGTCATCAACACGGTGGTGGTCGCCATCGTGAAATGGGCGTTTCAGGCGGACAATACCTTTCCCGACCTGCTGATCTCGGGGCAGGTGGTCGGCTTTTCCATCATGTTTGCGGTGTCGGCGGCAGGGAACCTGACGCTGCGCTGGTTACCTAAACCGGCGGCCCAACTACTCGCTGTCGTCCTGGCTTCGCTCGGAGGAACGGTTCTTGTCATACTGGTCAAAGGGCGCGACCTGTTCGCGACATTTGCCGAGTGGGAAGGGATCTCCCGCTTTTCGACAACGGCAACGCTGGGCGTGATCTTCGGTGGCCTGTTCACCGTATTCCTGATATTTCGCGAGCGCGATAGCCGGGAAAAAGCGAAGGCGCTCAAGCTTGAAGCCGAAAGAAGCACCCTGGCGCGGCGTGTGGCCGAAGCGCAGCTCGCACTGATGCAGGCGCAAATCGAGCCGCATTTCCTGTTCAATACGCTGGCCAATGTTCGCTATCTGGTGGAAAACGAGCCCAAAGATGCACTACGCATGTTGGATCATCTGATCGACTACCTTAAGGCGGCGCTGCCGCAGATGCGCGAAACCGGTTCGACGCTGGGAAAGGAAATCGAATTCGTCCGCGCCTACCTGAACATTCAACAGATCCGCATGGGTGAAAGGTTGCGATTTGGATTCAGCGTACCAGATGAACTACGCAGCCGGTCGTTCCCGCCGGCGATGGCGATTACACTGGTGGAGAACGCCATCCGGCACGGTCTCGAACCGAGTTGCGACTGCGTCGATGTGACAGTGAGTGCCGCGACCGACAACGGTCAGCTGCGCTTCACCGTCGCTGATACCGGCGCCGGCATGAAAGCCGAGACCGGACGCGGCATCGGTCTGATCAACCTGCGTACTCGGCTGGGCGAAATGTTCGGCGACCGGGGCAAACTGCTGATCGAAGACAACACGCCCAGCGGCGTCAGGGCGACAATTGAAATTCCCGATCCCGGAGAAGCGCATTGACGCGCGCCCTCGTCGCCGACGACGAACCGCTGCTGCGGGCCGACCTGAAGAACCGTCTCGGCCGGCTGTGGCCCGAACTGGTCATCTGCGCCGAGGCCGCAGACGGCAATGCAGCGCTCGAAGCGTTCGAACGCGAGAGGCCCGATATCGCCTTTCTCGATATCCGCATGCCGGGCCGCTCCGGCCTGGAAGTGGCCGAAGCGATTGGCGAACGCTGCCATATAGTGTTTGTCACCGCCTACGACAAGTACGCAGTGGAGGCGTTCGAACGCGGCGCCCACGATTATGTGGTGAAACCGGTATCCGACACCCGGCTGCAAACGATGGTCGCAAGGCTGCGGGAGCGCAGCGCGGGCCCGCCGCAACAACTGGACGCGCTGCTGCGCGATCTTTCAGCGCACCTTTCCCCACGGCGCGAGTTCCTGCGCTGGATCAAGGCGTCGCAGGGCAGCGCACTGAAGCTGATTCCGATCGAGCAGGTGCTGTTCTTTCACGCGGACGACAAGTACACCCGCGTTGTCACCGCCGAGGGCGAGTCGCTGATCCGCAAGCCGATCCGGGAGCTGACCGATGAACTCGACCCGGAGCAGTTCTGGCAGATTCACCGCGCGACCATTGTCAACGCCCAAGCCATCGCCGGCGTCACCCGCGACAGCGTCGGCCGGGTGCGCGTAAGAATAAAGGGCGCATCCGACAGCCTGGAAGTCAGCCGCGCCTACGTACACCTGTTTCGCCAGATGTAGCGGCGCTGTCGCGAGAGACCGGCGCGCCGCATGGTGCGCTCCCTTCTTTCTTGTCCGTGCAGTGTGTAATTGGCAACTGTTGGCGCTGCGGACGGTTTGCCAGCGCGGCCGGCAATACACGGCGCGCACCACGCGCACGATCGTCATATCAAACGATCTTCCTAACCAAAACAACGCCGGGCAATTTTTCGAAATGCGCATCGCAAGTCAGCAGGTCGGCACCATATTCAATCGCCGTCGCGTATACCACCGCATCGGCGGTCGCCAGTTTGTACTGGTGGTGGAGCTCGGCAGCGCGCAGGGCAATGCGGGTATCCAATGGTGCCACCACGCATTTCTGCGTGAAAGCGATCGCCTGATCCGCCTGCTCTTCGCCGACCTCCCGCACCAGCCACTTCGCCAGTTCCAGCTGGACGATCGTGGGCACGACGCATTGCGCTTTTTGCGGAAACTCCTTGGCCAGGGCTTTGTGCAGGGGACCGCCGATCAGCCACTCGATCCAGACCGAAGTATCGACAACCCGCATCAGAAGCGGTCCTTGCGATCGCGGTAGCCGTCCGACCTGGCGCCTTTGGCCACTCCGGCAAGCTCTTTCAGTTCAGGCACGGGCATGACCAGGACGCCCTTTCCCTTGGGGATGAACACGAACTCCTGGCCCGCCTTCCAGCGTTGCTGCTCGCGAACGGCTTTGGGAATCGAGATCTGATACTTCGTTGACAGAGTCGCGCTGGCGGCCATAATCGTACCTTTCTCTTATCGATATTGAATAGGTAAGATTATAGCCAATTCCCGGTTCGATGGCGGGGCTAAAGCTGGATTCGCTCCTCCGCATCGCCTCCCAGCGTTCAGCGCCTGCGTTGCGACGGCATTCTCTCCCTATCGTCCATGATCCTGTTCA
>QYQC01000197.1 GCA_007280315.1 Betaproteobacteria bacterium
ACACTGCACGGTCTTGTACTTGGGGATGGGGGTTCGATGAAACGGTTCTTGGCAATATCTGTATTTGCGGCTGCACTTTGTCCGGCTGCGGAAGTTGCGGGTGCTGACACGCCGGTTGCGCCGGTCAAACCGGTCACCGACACCTACTTTGGAACCGCAATAACGGACAATTATCGCTATATGGAGAACAGCGCGGCGCCGGAGGTCATGAACTGGGCCCGGGCGCAGAATGACCATACCCGCCAGGTTCTCGATGCGATACCGGCCCGCGCCAAACTTCTTTCGCGCATCGCCGAACTCGAGGCCTCGGTTCAGGCTCGCGTGGTAAAAGTCAAGCGCACACCCGGCGGGCTGTTCTTTTACGAACGACGCGGCGCCAGCGAAAACCAGTTCAAGCTGTATGTTCGCGATGGTCTGCATGGGACGGAAAGCTTGCTGCTCGACCCCGAACCGTTGACCAAGGCGAAAGGGGTCCCCCACGCGATCTCGTTTTTCCAGCCGTCCGACAGCGGCAGGTACGTCGCCTACGGCATGTCCGCCGGCGGATCCGAGGAGGCGTCGATCCATGTGATCGACGTTTCGACCAAGAAACAAGTGATCAAGCCGATCGACCGCGCACACTACAGCGACGCGGCGTGGATGCCGGACGACAGCGGCTTCTTCTATTTCCGCCAGCGAAAACCGGCAAAGGGCGCGCCGCCAACCGAGAAGTATCGCTTTCAGACCGCATACTTCCACGCAATGAAAGGCAGCGGGAGCGATCGTGCAATCATAGCCGCCGGCGTCACCCGCTCCATCGACATCAAACCGGAGGATTTTCCAATCGTTGCGCCGGTGGCCGAGACCCCGTATGTCGTCGCCATCCCGGCGAACGGCGTGCAAAACGAAATTGCGGTGTATTTAGCCAACCGCGCCGACGTGCTCAAGTCCGATGTGCGCTGGCGCAAGCTGTTCGGGCGCGAGGACGACATCACCAGTTTCGCAATTCACGGCGACGATCTTTATCTGCTCACGCACAAAGATGCGTCGCGGTTCAAGGTGCTGCGCACCAGCGTGAAAAATCCCGACATTGCACATGCGGATGTGATCATTGCCCCCGGCCGTGAAATCGTGGTCAAGATAGCGGCGGCGAGCGACGGCCTGTACGTTGTGTCGCGCGACGGAACCGCCGGCAAGTTGTACCGTGTGCCCTTCGGCGCAACGGCAACACCCGTCGCGGTTCCGATGCCACGCGAGGGTTCACTCGATATCGAGTCGAGCGATCCCCGCGCGCCAGGAGTGATACTGTCGATGGGTTCGTGGACGCGCGACTTCGGCTACTACGCGCTCGACACGGCGTCCGGCCAGTTCGCCGACACCGGCCTGCAGGCGCTCGGCCCCTTCGGCGCACCGGACGACCTCGCGGCGAAGGAGGTTCTGGTCAAGAGCTACGACGGCACCGAAGTACCTTTGTCTATCGTCTATCCAAAGAACATCAAACTTGACGGCAGCAATCCGACGCATCTTTACGGCTATGGCGCCTACGGCATCACCGACGATCCGGTCTATATACCGCGTTTTCTCGCCTGGTATGAGCTTGGCGGCATCCGCGCAACCTGTCATGTGCGCGGCGGCGGTGCCTATGGCGAGGACTGGCACCTGGCCGGAAAGCTTGCGACCAAGCCGAATACCTGGAAGGACTTCATAGCCTGCGCCGAGTATTTGATCAAGGAAGGCTATACGTCGACGGCCAGGCTCGGCATCCACGGCGGCAGCGCCGGCGGCATCCTCATTGGGCGGGCGATGACCGAGCGCCCCGATCTATTCGCCGTCGCGGTGCCTGAAGTGGGCGTGCTCAATGCATTGCGCAGTGAAAACTCCGCCAACGGCGTACCCAACATTCCCGAATTCGGCACGGTAAAGAATGAAAAGCAGTTTGCCGCCCTGCTGGAAATGGACGCGCTGCATCACGTCAAGGACGGTGTGCGCTATCCGGCGACATTACTCATACATGGCTATAACGATTCGCGGGTCCCGGTCGCAGAGTCGTTGAAAATGGCGGCACGCCTGCAGGCAGCGACGGCGTCGGGCCGTCCGGTGCTGCTGCGGCTGGATTTCGCCAGCGGGCATGGCATGGGAAGCACCAAAACACAGCGCCAGGAACAGTACGCCGACATGTGGAGCTTCATGCTGTGGCAGTTCGGCGACGCGCGATTTCAGTCGGGGAAGTGACTTGACGAGCGTCTCAAGTAACGCGCGTTAATCGAACTGTGAGGGGCTGCTGACATCACCAGCGTTCATTTCGATCGAATAAAACGGGAGACAGAACATGATTGATCTATATATGTGGGGCACTTCCAACGGGCAGCGTGCTTCGCTCGCACTGGCCGAGTCCGGCC
The DNA here is from genome assembly GCA_007280315.1 of Betaproteobacteria bacterium. GTDB lineage: Bacteria > Pseudomonadota > Gammaproteobacteria > Burkholderiales > SG8-39 > 2-12-FULL-64-23. The sequence continues at coordinate 2,379 of QYQC01000197.1, forward strand.
TTGAGCACCGCATCCACAAGGTGGATCTCACCAAGGGCGAACAAAAGAAGCCCGAGTTCCTCGCGTTGAATCCGGCGGGACAAATCCCGGTGATGGTGGATTCGGATGGCCCTAACGGCACGCGCCTGGTGCTGGCGCAGTCGGCCGCGATCCTGATATACGCCGCGGAGAAGAGCGGCAAATTCATGCCCAAGGACGGAGCACGCCGCGCCGCTGCGTGGCAATGGTTCATGATGGGCGCGAGCGATCTCGCCGGCTCCAGTTCGACGCTGTTCCTGCTGGAAAATCTGGTTCCGGAGAAATCGCCGAAGAACGCGGATTTCTTCAAAGACCGGGTGGTCAAGTTTTTTACGCTCCTCGACCAACGGCTGCAGGGTCGTGAATATATTGCAGATGAAGTGTCCATCGCCGACCTGATGCTCTATCCCATTTACGCGGCACGCAAACCATTGCTGGACGCGGCCGGCGGTCTGGCCAACCTGCAGCGCTGGGGCGCCATGATGGCGTCGCGTCCAGGCGTGCAGAAGGGGATGAATCCGTAGGACGACGCTCCGGGTAGAAATCGAAAATCCGCTCGTTCTGCAGTACGCCGCGAGGACTGCGCCTCTAGTCCCCTTTCGCCACGCCCTCGCGCCGCGGGTCGGCGCCGCCGACCCAGCCGTCGCGCGTGCGCTGGATGCCGTGCACGCCGCTGGTCATGTCGATCAGGCGCACTTCATGCCCGAGCGCGCGCAGCGGCTCCGCCCAGTTCGCGGCCGCGGTGCCGCGTTCGAGTTCGGTCGGGCCGTTGCGGCTGCCGAAGTTGGGCAGGTCGATTGCCTGCTGTATGTCCAGCCTGCGGTCGAGCGCGCCGACCAGGGTCTTGAGCACGTGATTGATAATGGCGCTGCCCCCGGCCGAGCCCAGGACCAATACCAGCCTGCCTTCGCGGTCGAACACCATGGTCGGCGCCATGCTGCTGCGCGGCCGCTTGCCGGGTTCGATGCGGTTGGCCACCGATTTGCCGTCCTGTTCGGCGAGGAAGGAAAAATCGGTGAGCTGGTTGTTGAGCAGGAAGCCGTGCACCATCTGCTGGCTGCCGAAGGCGAACTCGATCGAGCTGGTCATGGCCACGGCATTGCCCGCGGCGTCGACGATGGCGAGATGGCTGGTGGAAGGCAGTTCCGGTGAGGCGTCGTCGGCGAGTTCCGCGAGGGGCGCACCGGGCGGAGAGCCAGGCTGGGCGCGGCCCAGCGACCGATCCGCCTTGACCTGAGCGGCGCGCGCGGCGAGGTACTCCGGCGCCAGCAGACCTGCCACCGGCACCGGCACGAAATCGGCATCGGCGAGATAGCGTTCGCGGTCGGCGTAGGCGAGCCGCTCGGCCTCCACGATAAGGTGCGTGGCGCGGATTGGATCCGCCGGGAGCGCCTGCGGCGCGAGCTGCTGCAGCAGGCCCAGCACCTGCAGCACGGCGATGCCGCCGGAGCTGGGTGGCGGCATGCCGCAGACTTTCCATACGCGATAGGGTGAACACACCGGTTCGCGCTCCAGCGCGCGGTAATGCGCCAGATCATCGGTAGTCAAATCGCCGGGATTGGGCGCGTGTTTGACCGCGTTCGCAATGTCGCGCGCGATTTCGCCTTCATAGAAAGCGTTTGCGCCCTGGGCGGCGATTTTTCGCAGCGTGTCGGCAAGGGCAGGGTTCTTGAGCAGCGTACCGACGGGCTTGGGCGTGTCGTCCTCGCGGTAGTACAGGTGGCGCATCGCCTGGTTGCGTCCCGGCAGGCGCACCAACTCGAGCAGGCGGTGCAGGCGCGGCGACAGCGCAAAGCCTTCGGCCGCGAGCCGGATCGCCGGCTGGAACAATTCCGCCCAGGGCAGCTTGCCGTATTTGGCATGGGCGAGTTCCAGCGCGCGCAGCACGCCCGGCGTGCCCACCGATTTGCCGCCGACCACCGCATCCAGAAACTTGAGCGGCTGGCCATCGGCGCCGGTGAATCGATGCGAGCGCGCCGCCGCGGGCGCGGTCTCGCGTCCGTCATAGCTGCTGAGTTTGGCTTCGGCGGCCGCGTAATGCAGGATGAAAGCGCCGCCGCCCAGCCCTGAGGATTGCGGCTCGACCAGGTTGAGCACCATTTGCACCGCTATGGCGGCGTCGACGGCCGTGCCGCCGCGCCGCAATACCCCATAGCCCGCCTCGACCGCCAGCGGATGCGCGGCCGCGACCAGGAAGTGCGCCGCGTGAACCGCCTGTTTCGGGTTGAAGCTGGAAGCCGGCTCAGGCGCAGGCTGGGCCAGCGCCTGCGTTGCGGCCAGAAGCGCGGGGACCAAAAATAAAAAAGGCAGCCGAGCGGCTGCCCTTTTGGAAATGATCATGCTGCGGACTACAGCAGCGGCACCACCAGCAGGGCCACGATGTTGATGATCTTGATCAACGGGTTCACCGCCGGGCCGGCCGTATCCTTGTAGGGATCGCCCACGGTGTCGCCGGTCACCGCCGCTTTGTGCGCTTCCGAGCCCTTGCCGCCGAAGTTGCCGTCTTCGATATATTTCTTGGCGTTGTCCCAGGCGCCGCCGCCGGTAGTCATGGAGATCGCCACGAACAGGCCGGTTACGATCGAGCCCATGAGCACGCCACCCAGCGCCTGCGGTCCGAGCACGACGCCGACAATAATCGGCACTAGCACCGGCAACAGCGAGGGCACCATCATTTCCTTGATCGCGGCCGTGGTGAGCATGCCCACTGCCTTGGAGTAGTCCGGCTTGCCCGTGCCTTCCATAATGCCCGGGATTTCCTTGAACTGGCGCCGCACTTCGATCACCACCGAACCGGCGGCGCGGCCGACCGCTTCCATCGCCATGGCGGCGAAGAGATACGGAATCAAACCGCCGACGAACAGGCCGATGATCACCATGTGATTGGACAGATCGAAGGTCACGACCTTGCCGGAATGCTCCAGCGCGTGGGTGTAGTCTGCGAACAGCACCAGCGCGGCGAGGCCGGCCGAACCGATGGCGTAGCCTTTGGTTACCGCCTTGGTGGTGTTGCCCACCGCATCCAGAGGATCGGTGATGGCGCGCACCGAGTCCGGCAGATTGCTCATTTCGGCAATGCCGCCGGCGTTGTCGGTGATCGGGCCGTAGGCGTCCAGCGCGACGATGATGCCGGTCATGGACAGCATAGAGGTAGCGGCAATGGCGATGCCATACAGGCCGGCCCAGTGGTAGGCGAGATAGATCGAGGCACATACCGCCAACACTGGCAGTGCGCAGGCGCGCATCGACACGCCCAGGCCGGCAATGATGTTGGTGCCGTGGCCGGTGGTGGAGGCTTCGGCGATATGCCGTACGGGTGAGAACTCGGTGGCGGTGTAGTACTCGGTGATAATCACCATCAGGGCTGTCAGCACCAGACCGATCACCGCGGTACCGTAGAGGTGCAGCACGGTGATGCTCTTTGCCACGCCGCCGATGTCGAAAGTCACGTTCTTGAGGATATCGCCCATCATCCAGTCGGTGAGCGGGTAGAAGGCGATAAGCGCCAGCACGCCGGCGACCAGCAGGCCCTTGTACAGGGCGGTCATGATTTTCTTGCCTGGTGTGATTTTCACGAACATGCAGCCGATGACCGACGCGATGATGGAAAAACCACCGAGCACCAGCGGATAAATCACCGCGTTGGGGGACATGGTCTTGATCGTCAGCGCGCCCAGCAGCATGGTCGCGATGATGGTCACGGCGTAGGTTTCGAACAGGTCGGCCGCCATACCGGCGCAGTCGCCGACGTTGTCGCCGACGTTGTCCGCGATTACCGCCGGATTACGCGGGTCGTCCTCTGGGATGCCGGCTTCGACCTTGCCCACCAGATCGGCGCCGACGTCGGCGCCCTTGGTGAATATGCCGCCGCCAAGACGCGCGAAGATGGAGATCAGCGAACCGCCGAAGCCGAAGCCGATCAGCGGCTTGATTACCTCACTCAGGGCCTGTCCGTTGCCGGCGGCGTTGGTGGTAAGCAGGGCGTAGAAGGCGGTCACTCCGAGCAGGCCCAGGCCAACCACCAGGAGGCCGGTGATGGCGCCGCCGCGAAATGCCACGGTGAGTGCCTCGTTCAGGCCGACACGCGCCGCTTCAGCAGTGCGCACGTTGGCGCGCACCGAAATGTTCATGCCGATATAACCGGTGGCGCCGGACAACACTGCGCCGAGGATGAATCCGGTTGCGGTGGTTGCGCCCAGAAATATCCAGATCAACGCGGCGAGGATGACGCCGACGATGGCGATGGCGGTGTATTGCTTGTTCAGGTAAGCGGAAGCACCTTCCTGAATCGCCGCGGCGATTTCGCGCATGCGCTCGTTGCCCGTGGGCTGCGCCAGTATCCATTTGATCGACCAACCGCCGTAGAGCAGCGCGAACACACCGCACGCGAGTGCAAACCAGAGTCCTGCATTCATGAATCTCTCCCGAGAAAAGCCGGCCGCGACAGCCAGACGGTCAGTTTTTTGAAAACGCCGAATTATAGCAGGCCGCACCGGCCCAGGGACAGCGCGGATCGGGGCCAGAGCCCGGAATTTGCGCACGGAAACGGCGTCGCCCGCCGCTGTCGGCACCGATTGCGGGCGCGCCGCCGTATATAATGCAAACCGATTTCAGAGGGCTGGGATTTAGTCTAAAAAGGAGGAGCCGCAAGATGATGCCGTTCGGAAAGGTTTTGGTCGCGCAAGGGGGCGGGCCGACTGCCGTCATCAATCAGTCGATGGCAGGTGTCGTCCTGGAAGCGCGCAAGTTTCGCAACGTCGAACTGGTATACGGCGCCTATCACGGGGTATCCGGAATCGTCCAGGAGGAGTTCCTCGATCTCACCCAGGAAACCAGCCACAACATCGAAATGGTCGCAGACACCCCCTCGTCCGCGCTCGGTTCGACGCGCGACAAACCCGATTTGCGTTACTGCCAGGAAATATTCAAGGTGCTGAAGGCGCACGGCATCGGTTATTTCTTTTACATCGGCGGCAACGACTCCTCCGACACGGTGCGCATCGTCAACGAGGAGGCGAAACGCGCCGACTATCCGCTGCGCTGCATTCACATACCGAAGACCATAGACAACGACCTGGTCGGCAACGATCACACGCCTGGATTCCCTTCGGCTGCGCGTTTCGTGGTTCAGGCATTCATGGGCGCCAACCTTGACAACGCCGCGCTGCCCGGCGTCTATCTGGCCGTGGTGATGGGCAGGCACGCCGGCTTTCTCACTGCGGCGGCGGCGCTGGGAAAGAAATTTCCAGACGACGGCCCGCACCTGATCTACCTTCCGGAGCGCACCTTCAGCATCGACAAATTTCTGGCAGACGTCAAGGCCACCTACGACAAGCACGGGCGCTGCGTGATTGCCGCCTCCGAAGGTATCCACGACAGCAAGGGCGAACCCATCATCACGCAACTGAACAGCAAGGTGGAGCGTGACGCTCACGGCAATGTGCAGCTCTCCGGTACCGGCGCGCTGGCGGACCTGCTTTGCAACGAAATCAAACACAAACTCGGCATCAAACGCGTGCGCGGCGACACCTTCGGCTATGTCCAGCGTTCGTTCATGGGTTGCGTCTCGGATGTGGATCAGCGCGAGGCGCGCGAGGTCGGCGAAAAGGCAGTGCAGTACGCCATGTGGGGCGATTGCGACGGCTCGGTTGCGATCAAGCGCACCGGCTTTTACTCCGTCGATTACCAGCTGGTGCCGCTGGAGTCGGTGGCGGGAAAAACGCGGGTGATGGAAGATGAATTCATCGCTGCCAGCGGAACCGATGTCACCGATGCGTATCGTTATTATCTGCGCCCGCTGCTGGGCTCAGGCATGCCGGATGCCTACCGACTGCGGCTGAACCGAGTGGGCAAGATTCTCAACCCGGGAAAATAGGACTTCGCGGTTCGGCTGGCGGAGAGGAGAAGCCGGCTGTAGCGATTGAGCTTGCGCGGACGGCGTCCCGTCCGCGCGGATCGTTGATTATGGACGGATGAAAAGCACATCCGTCCACAATCAACGATCTTGTGGAATAACAGGCGCGAGGCATGTGGTTGTACTAATAACCGTGTTTCTGTGCGGATATGCTTTTCATCCGTACAGAAACACGGTTGGCGCGCAGAGCGCGCAATGGCGGCTATGCTGCATTCTATGGATAAGCCGGGGCAGTTCAAGCTGCGGCGGCTCAGCTTGCGCGGACGGCGTCCCGTCCGCGCGGATCCTCGATTGCGCACGGATGATGAATCCATCCGTGCGCAATCGAGGATCTTGTGTAGAAACCCTGCACCGTGTCTGGGGTTAACCGGAACCGTGTTTTCCATACGGATGTGTTTTTCATCCGTACAGAAACACGGTTGGCGCGCAGAGCGCGCAATGGCGGCACTTGGCAGGCGACCGCAAATGAGGTGCCGTCGAAATACCGGCTTAAGCAACGCCAGTCCCGCGCCAGTCGCTCAATCGCCGAAACAGATTCCCATATCCCGGCCGGTTTGAAGGATATCGGAGTCCAGCGGAACGCCCTTCATCCGTCCCGCCACCTCCGCCAGGGCGACGTAATTTACGTTGGGGAAGGCGAGGGCCACCATGACGCCTGAACGACCCTCTGCCAGTCCGCGCACCGCTGCGGTGCCGAAGCGCATGGCTGCCACGCGATCGAAGGAGGTGGGGCTGCCACCGCGCAGCAAATGGCCCAGCACCACCACGCGCGTGTCTTTGTCCGTGCGCTGCTGCAGCGCCTGCGCGATGCGTTCGCCGATCCCGCCAAGGCGCTCGGCGTGGCCCACCTCGGCCGGCGCCAGCACTGCGCGATGGCCGCCGGCGGGTTCGGCGCCTTCGGCCACGAGGACGATGGAATACATGCGGCCGAGGCTGTCGCGGCGAAGAATTTTCGTGACCACTTTGTCCAGGTCGAAAGGTATCTCCGGTATCAATATGGCATGGGCGCCGCCAGCGAGGCCCGCGTGCAGCGCAATCCAGCCGGCATAGCGCCCCATCACCTCAACCACCATCACGCGTTGATGGCTTTCGGCGGTGCTGTGCAAACGGTCGAGGCATTCGGTGGCGAAGCCCACCGCGGTGTCAAAACCGAAAGTGGTGAAGGTCTTGTCCAGGTCGTTGTCTATGGTCTTGGGCACGCCGACGACGCGCAGTCCTTTCTGATGCAAGGCGTTGGCGATGGTGAGGGAGCCGTCCCCTCCGACTGACACCAGTGCATCGAGTTCCTGTCTGGCAAAGTACTCCAGTATCTCGTCGGTGCGATCGACCTCGTGGATGCTGCCATCCGGCATTTTCATCGGAAACTGCAGCGGGTTCCCTTTGTTGGTCGTGCCGAGGATGGTGCCCCCCAGGTGACCGATGCCCCGGACCTTGTCCGGTGTCAGGCGAAACACGCCGCCGTCGGGATAGCGTTCGTGGAACAGAATGCCGTTGAATCCCTCGCGGATGCCGTAGCATTCCCAACCCTGTTTGGCGGCGCTGATTACCACCGAGCGGATGACGGCGTTGAGGCCCGGCGCGTCGCCACCGCCGGTGCAGATTGCAATGCGTCGGATGTGGTCTGCCATGAGAAATCTACGTCCGCGTCATTTCAGCGCCGAGAACACGCGATCGCGGATCTGTTCCACCGTGCCGGTGCCGGAAACCCTGCAATATCGCGGCGCCATCGGATCGAGCGTCGCCTGCCATTTTGAATAGTATTCGATCAACGGTTGCGTCTGTGCGTGATACACATGCAGGCGTTCTGTCACTGTTTCCGGCTGGTCGTCCTGCCGCAGAATCAGCGGGTCGCCGGTCAGGTCGTCCCTGTCGGCGATTTTGGGAGGGTTGAATTTAACATGATAGGTCCGGCCCGAAGCGGGATGCACGCGGCGGCCGCTCATGCGCTGTATGATCTCCTCGTCAGGCACTGCAAGCTCGACCACGTAATCGATATGCAGTCCCGCTTGTTTCATCGATTCGGCCTGCGCCAGCGTGCGCGGAAATCCGTCGAACAGAAACCCCCCGGCACAGTCGGGCTCGTCGATCCTGTGTTTCACCAGGTCGAGAATGACCTCGTCCGAGACCAATTGACCTGCATTCATCAGTTGCTTCGCCTTAAGCCCAAGCTCGCTGCCGGCCTTGATTGCGGCGCGCAGCATGTCGCCGGTGGAAATCTGCGGGATGCCGTATTTCTTGGTGACGAAACTCGCCTGCGTTCCCTTGCCCGCGCCAGGCGGTCCGAGGAGTATGAATCGCATTCTTGGCTCCTTGTATTCGTCGCAATCCGTCGAAACACCGCATCCGCCTCAGGCCGGATGAGTCTCGGTGCTGAACTTCCGGCGGATACGTTCCAGATCTTCTGCGGTATCCACGCCCGCTTGCACCGCGTGCGCGGTCATCGCAACGGCGATGCGATGCCCGTGCCAAAGCGCGCGCAACTGTTCCAGCGCCTCGAATCGCTCCATCGCAGCCGGTTCCAGCCGGTGGTATAGCCGCAGATAGCGTGTCCTGTAGGCGTAAATGCCGATGTGGCGATAGCTTGGCAGGCCCGGCGGAAACCCGCCTTGATCCTGCGCAAAACTTTCTCTCGCATAGGGAATCGGCGCGCGGCTGAAATAAAGCGCGTGGCCGGCCAGATCGAGCACTACCTTGACTACATTGGGGTTGCGCAGCGACGCTGCGTCGGTGATCGGATGGCAGGCAGTGGCGATGCTGGCGTCGCCGTGTTCGGCCAGTGTCCGCGCAACTTCGCCGATCAGTTCCGGCGCAATGAGGGGTTCGTCGCCTTGCACGTTGACCACGATTTCGTCCTCGGGCAATCCCAGTTGCTCAGCCGCCTCGGCAATGCGGTCAGTGCCCGTGGCGTGATCATCCCGAGTCATCAGGGCGCGATGGCCATGGTCCTGGACCGCGGCATATACCTCTTGATGATCGGTCGCGACCCATACCGCTTTGGCACCGCTTTCCCGGGCGCGGTCGGCTACATGCACTACCATGGGTTTGCCGGCGATGTCGGCCAGCGGCTTGGCGTGCAGGCGCGTCGAAGCGTAGCGCGCGGGAATTATCACCAGGAAGTCGCCGGATCGGCTCATGATTCGGAGGGGGAGAAACGGGGAAAATAAAGCGATCATTTTAGCTGATTGGGCGATTAGCAGGCGGAAATCCAGGGTCGATAGGCAAGCGCGCCGAGCGCTACAGGCCTATAATCGGGCCTTCGTTCCATCATGGCGGCCCCACTCCGAAGGCCGCTCAAACTGGTACTACGTGGACACATCAACCAACCGATCCAGCGTCAATGCCGCATTGCCCTCGCGCCGCGCTCAGCAGGGCTTATGACCGTCACCTCATTTTCCGATCTTGGCCTACTGCCGGAGTTGCTGCAGGCGGTCATCGACAAAGGCTACACCGAGCCTTCCCCGATACAGGCGCAGGCTATTCCTGTGATCCTCCAGGGACGCGATGTCATGGGCGGCGCCCAGACCGGCACCGGCAAGACCGCGGGCTTTACCCTGCCGCTGCTGCAGCGGCTGGCGCCGCATGCCAATAGCAGTGCATCGCCTGCGCGCCATCCGGTGCGCGCGCTGATTCTTACGCCGACGCGTGAGCTCGCCGCCCAGGTCGCGGACAGCGTGCGTGACTACGGCAAGCATCTCGGGCTGCGTCCCGGGGTGGTGTTCGGCGGCGTCGATATCGTGCCGCAGATCCAGCTGCTGCGCTCTGGCGTGGAGGTGCTGGTAGCGACCCCGGGCCGCTTGCTCGATCATGTGCAGCAGAAAACCGTGATGCTGGGGCAGGTCGAAATTCTGGTGCTCGACGAAGCCGACCGCATGCTCGACATGGGCTTCCTGCCCGACATCCGGCGCATTATCGCCTTGCTGCCGGCGAAGCGGCAGAATCTGTTGTTCTCGGCCACGTTCTCCGATGAAATCAAGCGGCTCTCAGACAATTTGCTGGACCAGCCGGTGTTGATTGAAGTCGCCCGACCCAACGCCATGACCGAGCTGGTGAGCCACGAAGTGCACCCGGTCCGGCGCGAACGCAAGCGCGAACTGCTCGCCCATATTCTGCGCACGCAGAACCTGTCGCAGGTGCTGGTGTTCGGCGGCACGCGCCTCGGTGTCAACCGACTCGCCTATCAATTGCAGAAGGACGGCATCCATGCGGCGGCCATCCACGGCGACAAGTCGCAGGCAGAACGCATATTGGCGCTGGCCGATTTCAAATCGGGCAAGACCCCGGTGCTGGTGGCCACCGACGTCGCCGCGCGCGGCCTGGACATCCTGGAGCTGCCTGCGGTAATCAACTTCGAGCTGCCCGGCGCGCCCGAAGATTATGTGCATCGAATCGGCCGCACCGGCCGCGCGGGCTCCACCGGCCGTGCCATTTCGCTGGTGTGTTCGGACGAACACGAAAAACTGGCGGCGATCGAGAAATTCATCAAGCAGCGCATTGCGCAGACCATCATCCCCGGTTTCGAGCCTGACGCGTCTGGCGTGTCGGCCCTGATGCACACCGAGCGCGAGCGGCCCGAGCGCCGTCCTGATCGCGGCAGCAGTCTTACGCGCAGCGCAAGGTCGCACGCGCCGAAGGCCCCGGCGAAGCCGGTGGACAATATTTTTTCCGCCCCCTACGTTCCGAGCAGTGCAGCTCCCGCGCCGGCCGAGCCGGTGCGAAGCGCTGTGCAAAAACCAGGGCGCCAGGTCGCAGCGCTACTGGGCGGACTGCGCAAGTCCGGCTAGAAGCTGTGCTCGGGTCCGGGAAAGGACCCGTCCTTCACCGCCCGCACGTAGTTCCCCACCGCCTGCTGGATGCTCGCCGCGCCGTCCATGAAATTGCGCACGAATTTCGCTTTCTTTCCGGGGAACACACCCAGCAGGTCGTAGAGCACCAGCACCTGGCCGGAGCAGTCGCGTCCGGCGCCGATGCCTATGGTCGGAATCGACAGACTGGCGGTCACCTCCGCGGCGAGCGCAGCCGGGATCGCTTCGAGTACTAACATGCCGGCGCCTGAGCGCTCCAGAGCCAGCGCGTCATCCCTCAGTTGCTGCGCGGCGTCGGCGCTTTTGCCCTGCACGCGGAATCCTCCCAGTTGATGCACCGATTGCGGCGTGAGTCCGAGATGGCCACAGACCGGGATGCCGCGTTTGACCAGGAATTCGGTGGTTTGCGCAAACGTGGCCCCGCCTTCCAGTTTGACCATATGCGCGCCGGCCGCCATCAGCAGGGCAGCGTTACGAAACGCCTGTTCTGCGCTTTCCTGGTAGCTGCCGAACGGCATGTCGCCGATCAGGAACGCGCGTTTCGCGCCGCGCGCGACGCAGGCCACATGATAGGTCATGTCGGCGAGCGTGACGGGCAGGGTAGTGCCGTGCCCCTGCAGCACGTTGCCGAGCGAGTCGCCCACCAGGATGCTTTCGACGCCGGCAGTCTCCAGCAGCGTGGCAAAGCTCGCGTCGTAGCCGGTGAGCATGGCGATTTTGCTGCCGTCGCGGCGTAGTTTGTGAATGTCGGTGAGGGTGATGCGGCCGTCGCTCATGTGGATCGTCCAGTTGGATGAATGTCGATAGCCGGGCTATTTTACCGACTTCCCGGCAACGCGCTGCGCGCGTGTATTGCGCGCGTCTGCCGCGTCGTGTTCCTGTGGTTCGGGCGAAGTCAAGGCTCTTCGCCGACGCTCTTGAACGGGCTGTGCTCGTTGAGTTCGTCCACATAGCGCGCGATGCCCTGGTGCTCGCGTTCGAGAAAGCGCTCGACCGCGTCGGAAAACTCGGGGTGCGCCAGCCAGTGCGCCGATTGCGTTGTCACCGGAAGGAAGCCGCGCGCGAGCTTGTGCTCGCCCTGTGCGCCGCCCTCGAATACCTTGATCTTCTGCTCGATGCAAAACTCAATCGCCTGGTAGTAGCAGGTCTCGAAATGCAGGCAGGGCAGGTATTCAAGTGCGCCCCAGTAGCGCCCGTACAGGGTTTCCGCCGAGTACAGATTGAACGCGCTCGCGATCGGCCTGCCGTCGATTTCTGCCACGATCAGCAACAGGTGCTGCGGCATGGTGCGCCCAATGCGCTGAAAGAATTCCAGGTTGAGATAGGGGGTGGAGCGGTGCGCGTGGTAGGTGCGGTTGTAGCAGTGCGCAAACAAAGCCCAGTCGCTGTCCTTGATTTCGTCGCCGCGCAGCCGCCTGAAGCGCACCCCCGCATCGCGCACCCTGCGTCGCTCCTGGCGGATCTTTTTGCGCTTCGCGTGCGACATCTGCGCCAGGAATTCGTCGAACGAAGCGTAGCCCGGATTGTTCCAGTGAAATTGCACGCTGGAGCGCAGCATCATGCCGGCGGCCTGCATCAGCGCGGCTTCCTGCGGCTGCGGGAACAGCACGTGCAGCGACGACGTATTCTGCGCCAGATCAAGCGCCGCACGCACCAGTGCCGTACGCTCCGCGCCGGTGCCTGCCAGCAGGCGCGGCCCGGAGACCGGCGAGAACGGAATCGCGGCGAGCAGCTTGGGGTAATAGGCAAGTCCGTGGCGCTGGTAGGCGTCGGCCCAGGCCCAGTCGAACACATACTCGCCATAGGAGTGTGACTTGAGATAGAGCGGCATCGCTGCCCTGAGTCGGGTGCGGGCCTGGTCCCATAGCGTCACGAATTGCGGCATCCAGCCGCTCGCGGAAGCGGCGCAACCGCTGCGGTGCAAGGCGTCGAAAAATTCATGTGACAGCATCGGATTGCCGAGCGCAAGCCGGTTCCAGTCCGAAGCAATGACGTCGGACAGATCATCGAGCACGCGCAGTTCGAGTTCGGGCAAAAAGCTAAGTCCTGACGGTAGTGCCGATCGGGTGGCGCGCACCGCGAGCGCAAGCGAAAAGGCGCACCCGCGGTGACAGAACACGCCGATTATTGGCGATGGGAGGGTGCGCTGCAAGCGTTATAATCCGCCGATGAGCAACACGGTAAAAATCGCTGTCGCGCAGATCAATTGCGTGCTCGGCGACCTTGCTGGCAATGCCGCCAAAATTCTGGATTGCGCCGCACGCGCCAAGGCTGCCGGCGC
>QYQC01000170.1 GCA_007280315.1 Betaproteobacteria bacterium
CCCTAAGTGCGGCGTAGATCGATTCCGGTGTGTCGCGCGCCACTGTCGCGCCGCAGCCGCGGCAATGAATCTGCGCAGCGCGCGCAAACAGCAGCTTCACGTGATCGTTCAATTCCGTCATGGTGCCGACCGTCGAGCGCGACGTGCGCACCGGATTGGTCTGGTCGATGGCGATGGCGGGCGGAATGCCGTCGATGCGGTCCACCTGCGGCTTGTCCATGCGGTCGAGGAACTGGCGCGCATAGGGCGAGAAGGTCTCGACGTAGCGCCGCTGGCCTTCGGCGTAGAGCGTGTCGAACACGAGCGAGCTCTTGCCCGAGCCCGATACGCCGGTGACCACCACGAGCTGGTTCAGCGGGATTGCGAGGGAGAGGTTTTTGAGATTGTTCTGGCGCGCGCCGTGAATCTGGATGGCGCTGTCGCCGCTTGCGTCGGACATTGACGCATTCTAATGCATGAAAACGAGAGAGCGGGCGTCTATCCGTCCGTCCTGTGATAGGTAACCCTGCTCATGGCTTATTCACCCAGAATCCAAGCCCGGGCCCGAGCGTCTTGCCGGTCGTCGTGAAGTCGAGATAACCCTTACCGGTGATGTAATCCCCGAGCGCAGTGCCGCCTTTTGCGGCGAGGCTGGGTGCGTAAAAGTACCAATTCGTTTGGACGGCATCCCAGGACCAGAGTGTTGTAAAAGGCGTCGCCGCGCCGGCGAGCGCGTTGAACTGACTTGGTGAATTGCTCTCACCTGTTGCGATCAGGTTCCAGCCGGAGGCCATTCCCTGGAACGATGAAGAGGATACTGCCGTGCTACTTGGAAGCGGTGCGGTGAACGCGATTTTCGCGTTGACCCAGAAGCCCTCACCGCCACTGATCGCGGCGAGCACATCGTAGCCTTTGCTTGCGGCATAGTCCGCCAGCGCCTGGCCGGCAAGGGACGGAGTATAAAACGCCCATTTCGCTTTGCCGGCAATCCATTTCCAAACCGTCAATACCTTCGCCGTATCGCCGAGGATCGCAGTTACATCCAGCGCTGAATTGACGCCGTTGCCGAGGAGGTTCCAGCCTTGAACCAGATTCAGTAACACCGGAGCGGTCGCCGCAGGCGTAAATGCGGTCAGGTAAATTGCCGACGTCTGCGACGGGGTGGACGAGGTGACCGAGGACTGGAAGTCGAGCAGCACAACGCTCGCGAACCCGCTCCTGTTCGTGTCGAACACCATGGGCTCGTAGGAGCAGTTGCTGCATTTTGACGCGGACAGGAAATCCGCGGGCGTGAGCGGGCCGGAGGGACCTTGTGGGATCCACGGGGTAAAGTGGCCTGCGCCGTCATTCACGTAAGCGCTATGCACAATCAGATTGGTGATCGAAGTTCCGCCCAATTGGCTGACGATGTCCAGCGTGCCGTCGCCATTGATATCGAGTAGGCGATAGTGACTGGGACCCATGTTCGCGACGGTCGCGCCAAAGTCCTTGAACCCTTGTTCGTACTTTCCCAGTGCCTCCAGGGTGATGTCGGTGAACTGGAAATTGCCGTCATTCCGAAGCAGTTCGACATACCACTTTCCCGCGCCCTCCCATTGCACCAACAGGTCGACGCGGCCGTCGCCGTTAAAATCACCGGCGACGATCTGCGAGCAGCCAAGTCCGGCGAACACGGGCGGCGGCGGATCGTATCCATATTCGATGCTCGCGATCGCATCGGGGATGCTTACGCGGCCACGCTCGACGAATCTTCCGTCCGTCCCGAGCTTGTGAATGCGGACGGTTCTCCTGCCGTTGGGGCCGCGGTCCGGAGTGCTGTAGGTTCCCGTAATTACCTCGGCCTTGCCATCACCGTCCAGATCGGCCAGCCCTGCGCATCCGGTTGGCTGGTATTCGAAGTTGGGAAACGCCAGATCGCCGGGGCGCTGCGTGTCTGGCATCCACCGGATCTCCGGCGGAAGTGCACTTGTCGCGTCGCTGAAATTTCCCCTGCCATCGCCGTAGAGCAACTTGATGCCGTTTACCTTTACCAATGTGGTGCCCCCTGCGTTCACCAGCACATCGAGATTTCCGTCGCCATTGGCGTCACCCATTCCACCCATGTGGTTAAACGCCGACGCATTTGAGTTGATTTGAGCTGTGGCGTCCTTGTATTTGCCACTCGGCTGGCTCAACAGCAGCGTGTTGTAGAAGCCTGAGTCTGGAAGACCTTCTGCCACCGCAAACTCGGCGCCGGTGGAGAGAATGAATACATCGGGCCGGCCGTCGTTGTTGACGTCGCCAATCAGGATCTGGGTGGCGTTCCAAGTCAAGGGTGGTGCCCCTTCCATGACGTCGGCGGTACCGTCATAGAAGGTACCGTCGCCACGGTTGAGCCAGATGGCGATCGGCAGTTTCGGCAAGTGTTGCGCAAAAGCGGGCGCCACGACGATGTCCAGGTAGCCGTCGCCGTTGAAGTCGGCGAATTCAAACGAGCGCGGTGCGAGATACGCAGTCTCGAAATTGGGCAACACGCGCGGACCCGGAGGAATCACCGACACCGGCGTCGTAATCATGGAACGCGACTGCGGGATCTGATAAGTCATCTGCGGGGGCGTGCGCACCAGGGGAATCGCCGGAGTGATGTGGTTCGAGGCGATCGAAGACGCACCTGTGCCCAGCACATTCGCAGCGACAACCGTGAAGGTATAGTCCGTGCCGTTGGCAAGCCCGGTGATCTTGTGACTGAGGCTTGTGCTGCCGGCGTTGCTGTCCACGCCGCCCGCCGGGCTCGAAGTCACTGTGTAGCCCGTGATCGCGCTGCCGCCATTGCTGGCCGGGGGAGCGAAGGTCACGAGGGCCAGGGCGTTGCCCGCGGTGGCGATGGCGTTTGCCGGTGATCCGGGGAGCGTCGCGGGGGTCACGGCGGCGGACAGCGCCGCAGGCGCGCCCGCGCCCGCGGTATTGGCGGCGGTGACTGCGAAGGTGTAGGCGGTCCCGTTGGCGAGGCCGGTGATGACATGGCTTAGACTGGCGCTGCCGGCATTGACGTCCACGCCACCTGGTGGTCTTGACGTCACCGTGTATCCGCTAATCGTCGATGCGCCGGTATCGGTAGGTGCGGCAAACGTCACCGTGGCCTGACCATTGCCCCCAGTCACTGAAACGATGGCCGGTGCGCCGGGTGTACCCGGTATTGGCGCGACGATCGTCAACGCTGCGTTGGCTGGCGCAGCACTCCACACTTCCGACGTGGCGAGCGGCTGCGCGTTGAAAGTATAGGTCCCAGGGGCATTGGAGGACACGACGTCGATCGAGATCGCGCAGGACCCGTTGGCGGGGATCACGGTGCCCCGGCCGAGAAACTCAACTAACGGCTGGTGTGCCGGCGGCTGGTCGCCCGGGCTGGACCAGATGCCACCGCCGCAGCTACTGGCCGGGCTCGGGCTCGCCGCGGTCTTGATCCCGGCTGGCAGGTTCACGTTAATGAATGAAGGGGTCAAGAACACACTATTGGGATTCGCAAACGTCAATGTCAGCGTGGACACGCCTGTGACAGAGTAAATACTGTTCGGGCTGAAGACGGCGGTCACCGTCGGCGCGAGGAGCGCGGTGCCCGTCGCCACCAGGTTGAGTGTGAACGGTCCGTCGCCACTGTCGTTCCCCACCACCAGCGACCCGGAGGCGGTCCCGGCAGCCGTCGGCATGAACCTCAATCCTATGTTGCCGCTGCAAGCGGCGCCGGCCGCCAGTGAACTCCCGCAGGTATTCCATTGCAGGGTGAAAGGCCCAGTAGTCGAAAAACTCGTCAGATTGACCAGTGACGTGCCGTTATTTCTTATCTGCAACGTAATATCGTAGTAGCTGCCGACTGATACCGGCGGACTCAACGTATACGGATTGCTCGCGTTTACTTCATTCAGAGCGGCGAATGAAGCAGGCGACAGAATGAGCAGCGCGAGAAACATGCCGGTTCGGCGCATGCGCTTCCTTGCATTCGCCAAAAGGAACATTTCGATTGTACTTTCGCACGAATGCATTTGAGCCTCCTCCCGATTCCCGAATCGATCGTGCGATGCGGTGTTATTGTCGCGACTGCCCATCCTATCAATTTGCCGCTTCCCATGGTAGGAAAGGCGTTTATCGGCCTTCCTCCGCTACCTCAGGGAGCCATTCGTGGGCGGCAGTTCACTAGGTCGCCGGCGTGCCCGGACAACGGACCCTCGCAGATTGCGCGCAGGAAAAATCCGTGTGCATGTAGCCACGCCGGTCCGATGGCGCTCCGGCGCGGGGGGCGGTTCGGTCGGGCCCGCATTGGAGGCAAGTCAAATGGACGGCTGATGCTTGATGCGATAGCATCCAGCGATGCGTACCACTCTCGACATCGAAGAAGACGTGCTGTTTGCGGCCAAGGATCTGGCGCGGCGGGAAAAGAAGACTGTCGGGCAGGTCATTTCCGAACTGGCCCGCAAAGGACTCGCCGGAGCGGAGCCATTCAGCGCACATGAAGGGATGGCGATTTGCGGCTTCCGGCCATTTCGCAAAGAGGGACGGATCGTCAGCAACGCGCTGATCAACAGGTTGCGCGAGGACGGCGAGTACTAGGCGGCGGCGGATGTCTTTGCTGCGCGACCCCAATGTGTTTCGCTGCAGCGCACCCGCAGGTGTTCGCCGTCTGGCCTGTACTGTCCTGCTGG
The DNA here is from genome assembly GCA_007280315.1 of Betaproteobacteria bacterium. Taxonomy (GTDB): domain Bacteria; phylum Pseudomonadota; class Gammaproteobacteria; order Burkholderiales; family SG8-39; genus 2-12-FULL-64-23. The sequence goes on from QYQC01000170.1 coordinate 4,656, forward strand.
CAACCTGCGCCGCCGCATCAGCGCAGGCGCCGGACCGGGCGGAAAAGCTCAACATGGAGTTGGTCGGGCATCACGATCTGCAGGGCCGCAGCGCCTATCAACCGCTGGTGCATGCGCAGGGCGGGCGCTGGATTGCCTACGTCGGTCTGCATGGCGGCAATCTGCCAAACGCACTCAGCGGAAACAGCGAGCACAGCGGCACGGCGATCCTCGATGTGACCGATCCGCAGCGACCGAAAATGCTGTCGCATATTCCGGGCGCGCCCGGCGGCGGTGCGCAGATGGTGCGCGTGTGCAACGGGTCCGAACTGCCGCGCGCGGACAAAAAAAGCGTGTACCTGCTGCGCACCTTCGGCAACACGGCGCACGAAGTGTGGAATGTCACCGATCCGGCCAGGCCGGCGCTGCTGGTCACAGTGGCTAGCGGGCTCCATGGCACGCACAAGAGCTGGTGGGAATGTGACAGCGGCATTGCCTATCTGGTTTCCGGTGTTCCCGGCTGGCGCACCTCGCGCATGACCCAGATCTACGATCTAGCCGATCCGGCGAAACCGGTGTTCATGCGCAACTTCGGTCTGCCCGGACAGCAGCCTGGCGCGGCCGGGCCGGTGCCGACCGAACTGCACGGACCGATTTCCACAGGACCCAGGGGGAAGCGCGTCTACTTCGCTTACGGCACCAGCAGCTACGGCATCCTGCAGATCGTGGATCGCGACAAGCTCTTGAACGGCCCGAAGGCGCCCACGCCGGAAAACCTGCTGTATCCACAGAGGGGCCGGCTCGATCTTGAGCGGGACGCCGGCGCGCATACCGCGTTCCCGCTGACGGGCATGGAGGTCGCGGGAAAGCCGGGCGAAACGCACGATTTCGTCGTGGTCACCAGCGAGTCGCTGGCCGAGGGCTGCCGCGAGCCGCGGCAGAAAGCGTGGATGGTGGATGTGGGCGCAGAGGCCAGACCGCAGATAGTGGCGAACTGGACCGTGGATGAGGCGGGCGGCGATTTCTGCCGCCGCGGCGGGCGCTTCGGCACCCATTCGTCGAACGAAAGCTTCAGCCCCATCTATTACAAGCGCATCGTGTTCTTCGCCCACTTCAACGCCGGCGTGCGCGCGGTGGACATCCGCGATCCGGCTCAGCCGAAGGAAATCGGCTATTACATTCCTGCTGTCCGCGGCAGCGGCGTGACTTACACCAACAACGTCGAAGTCGACGACCGAGGCTACATCTATATTGTCGATCGCGCCCGCGGCGGCATGCACATCCTCGAACTCACCGGGCCGGCCCGCGCGATCGCGGCATTCGGACACCATTGAGTCCTGACGTCTGCCCATGGCGCGAGCTCGCCGCGTGGATAGGCGTACACTGGCGGGCGCGTTAGGCCGCGCCACCGGGCTCCCAGGCGATTGAACAAAATTGGAATTCCATGAATGACAAGATACGCGACCTGCTCAATCAGATCGCCGCGTTAGAAGGCCAATTGGAGACGACGCTGCACGAGCAGGAGAGCCGCATCGTGTTCCAATTGAAAGGCAAGCGCGTCGAGTTCGAACAGGATGTGCGCGTGGCGCACCGCAAGCTCAAGCGCCATTTCCTGCGCTGGCTGGTGACTGACCGGCCGCAGAACCTGATCACCGGCCCGGTCATTTACTTCATGGTGATCCCGATGGCGCTGCTCGACCTCACGGTCACGCTCTATCAGGCATTCAGCTTTCCGATCTACCGCATCGCCAAGGTACCGCGCGCCGACTACATCGTGTTCGACCGCCACCAGCTCGGCTATCTCAACTTCTACGAACGACTTCATTGCGAGTACTGCGCCTACGCCAGCGGGCTGCTTGCCTACATTTCCGAAATCGTCTCGCGTACCGAGCAGTATTTTTGCCCGATCAAGCACGCGCGCAAGGTGCTGGGCACCAACGCGAGGTACGCCAGGTATCTGGATTACGGCGACGCCGAGGACTACCATGGCCGGCTGGAGCAGTTCCGCCGGGCGCTGAAGTAGAGCTGCGTCTCCCGGCGCTCGGCCGGAACGGTGGAAGTCGGTGCCGAAGCGTTCTGCGCGAACGGCGTCGTATCGCCTATGAGCACATCCCGGTGACCACCGGCGGCGACCGGCAGCCAGGGAAGCGAGAAAGCTGCGCGAGGCGCAAATGCGGCGCGTCCGCCGCCCGCCGCGTCCGCCACTAATTCTTCAGATGGTAGCCGGTGCGGAAGATCCACCACACCGCCGCAAGGCAGGCACCCATGAAGGCGAGGGTCGCGCCCAGGCTGACGGCCACACTGACATCGGCAATGCCGTAGAAGCTCCAGCGGAAGCCGCTGATCAGATACACCACCGGATTGAACAGGGTAATTTTCTGCCACAGCGGCGGCAGCATGCTGATCGAATAGAAGCTGCCGCCCAGAAAAGTGAGCGGCGTGACGATCATCAGCGGGATGATCTGCAGTTTTTCGAAGCCGTCCGCCCAGATGCCGATGATGAAGCCGAACAGGCTGAAGGTGATCGCGGTGAGGGTAAGAAAGCAGATCATCCACAGCGGATGCGCGATCTGGTAATCGACGAACAGGCGCGCCGTCGCCAGGATCAGCACGCCCAGCATCACCGACTTGGTCGCCGCGGCGCCGACGTAGCCGATCACGACCTCAATGAAAGACACCGGCGCGGACAGCAGTTCGTAGATCGTGCCCGACCACTTCGGCATATAGATGCCGAAGGAGGCGTTGGAAATGCTCTCGTTCAGGAGTGCCAGCATGATCAGTCCGGGAATGATGAAGGCGCCGTAGCTGACGCCCTCGATGTCGCCCATGCGCGCACCGATCGCCGCGCCGAACACCACGAAGTACAGCGATGTCGAGAGCACCGGCGAGGCGATGCTCTGCATCAGCGTGCGAAAGGTGCGCGCCATCTCGAAGGTGTAGATGGCGCGGATGGCGTAGCCGTTCATGCGCCTGCCCTCACCAGACTGACGAAAATGTCCTCGAGCGAACTCTCGCTCGACTGCAGGTCCTTGAACGCGATACCGTGCTCCGCCAGGCGCCGCAGCAGCGCCTCGATTCCCGTGCGCTCGCCCTGTGTGTCGAACGTATAGACCAGCTCCTCGCCGTCGGGCGACAATTCAAGTGCGATGCCGGCCAACCCGCCCGGAACGCGCTCAAGCGGGCTCTTCAGGCGCAGCTTCAGCTGTTTCTTGCCGAGTTTTTGCATCAGCGCGGTCTTCTCCTCCACCAGTATCAGCTCGCCCTTGTTGATCACACCGATCCGATCGGCCATCTGCTCGGCCTCCTCGATGTAATGCGTGGTGAGGATGACGGTCACGCCGCTGGTGCGCAGGCCGCGCACCATCTCCCACATGTCGCGGCGCAGCTCGACGTCGACGCCGGCGCTGGGTTCGTCGAGAAACAGGATTTGCGGTTCGTGCGAAAGCGCCTTGGCGATCATCACCCGCCGCTTCATGCCGCCGGACAGGGTCATGATTTTGCTGTCGCGCTTGTCCCACAGCGACAGGTCGCGCAGCAGCTTCTCCAGCAGGGCGGCATTGCGCGGCCTGCCGAACAGCCCGCGGCTGAAATTCACCGTTGCCCATACGCTTTCGAAGGCGTCGGTGAACAGCTCCTGCGGCACCAGGCCGATCTTGGCCCTTGCGCTGCGATAGCCGGTAATGATGTCGTCGCCGTCTGCCACCACGCTTCCGCTGGTCGGTGTGACAATCCCGCAAATGACGTTGATCAGCGTGGTTTTGCCGGCACCGTTGGGTCCGAGGAGCGCGAAAATTTCGCCGCGGCGGATTTCAAGGTTGATATCCCTGAGCGCGTGCAGCCCGGAGGCGTAGGTCTTGGTGAGTTTGCTGACAGTGATGATCGGCGCCACGCGATGTCCTTGAATTGGCGGGCCGGGCCCGGGAAGAGCGGTGACGCGCGGCGCGCCGCAGGCGGGACGCCCGGGCCGGGCTATTTCTTCCAGCTCGCCATGTCGTCGACCTTGACGTCATATTTCGCCGTCTTGGCGACGGCGTCGGCCTGTGCGTCGATCTCGATGCTCTGGAACGCCTCGGCCAGCTTGTAGGCATACTTGGCCAGGTCCACCGGGTTGGGCTTGGTTTGTGCGGCAGTCAGCATGACGCGTCCGACCAGTTCGACATAAATCCGGGCAGCGAGCTCGCGTACCGAGGTGGAGTCATTGCCGGAGGCGGCAGGGGAAGCAGGGGCATTCATGGGCGTGACCTTCGGGATTGCCTGGAGCAGACATTATGCCGGATAAGCGATCGTCCACGCTGCCTATTGCCCGGCCGGCCATGCGCTGGCCCGATCGGGCTACTTGGCCGGGGCCGGCCGGGGCGGGCCGAAAGGCGGCCGCGCCAGCCAGATTACCGGTATCAGCGCGATGACCAGGGCACACGACAGCCAGTAAACGTCGTTGGTGGCGAGCATGTTTGCCTGTCCCGAGAGAATCCGGTCGAGTATTCCGTGCACCTGATCGGCTGGAATTCCGGCGGCTTCCAGGCGCGAGGAGAACAGCGTGGATTGCGGCGCATAGACGTTGATGTGTTCGGCAAGCTGCGTGCGGTGCAGCGTTTCGCGCCGGGTCCAGAAGGCGATTGCGAGCGATGTGCCGAAGCTGCCGCACATGGTGCGCAAAAAGTTCTGCGTGCCCGTCGCGGAGGCCATGCGCTCCGGCGCGATGCCGCCGACGTTGATGCTCACCAGCGGCGCGAAGAACATGGCGACGGCCACGCCCTGCAGCAGCTGCGGCAGGGCGATGGTGGCGAAGTCGGTGCCGGTGGTGAACCGGGTGCGCAGGAAAAAGCACACAGCGAACACGATGAAGGCCGCGGTGGCGAAGCGGCGCGGGTCGATATGCTGCAGTCCGCGGCCGATCAGCGGCGCCAGCAGCACGGCGAAGATGCCCACCGGCGCAAGCGCATAACCCGCCCACTGCGCGGTGTAACCCATCTGCGTCTGCAGCCATAGCGACTGGATCACCGTGGTGCCGAGAAACACGCCGTAGGCCAGGCTCAGGGCAAGCGCGCTCATGCCGAAGTTGCGGTGGCGGAACAGTTCGAGGTCCACGATCGGGTGCGCGTCGGTGAGCTCCCATACCACGAACAGGCTGAAGCTCACCACCACGATCACCGCCAGCGTCATGATGAAATTCGAATTCAACCAGTCGAGTTCGTTGCCCTTGTCCAGCAGCACCTGCAGGCACCCGACCCAGATCACCAGCAGCGCCATCCCGACGCGGTCCAGCGGCCGCCGGCGCAGCGGCGTCTCGCGCTCCTTGAGCAGCTGCCACACGCCGAACGCGGCGATCACGCCGATGGGCAGGTTGATGAAGAAAATCCACGACCAGTGGGTGTTGTCGGTGATCCAGCCGCCCAGAAGCGGGCCGACGATGGGTGCGACGACCACGGTCATGCCCCAGATGGCGAGCGCCATGCCGCGCTTTTCCGGCGGGTAGTTGCCGATCAGCAGCGCCTGCGACAGCGGCACCATGAAGCCGGCCATTGCACCCTGCAGCACACGCGCGCTGATCAGCATGGGCAGGGTCCAGGACAGTCCGCACAGCAGAGAGGCGAAGGTGAACAAGGCGGTGGCGATGACGAACATGCGCGCCTGGCCGTAGCGGTCGGCGAGCCAGCCGGTGAGCGGAACGGTGATGGCGTTGGCGACAGCGTAGGACGTGATGACCCAGGCGCCCTGGCTGGTGGCAGCGCCCAGATCGCCGGTTATCGCCGGCAGCGATACGTTGGCGATGGTCAGGTCGAGCACCTGCATGAACGTTGCCATCGCCAGCAACAGCGTCAGCAATACCGGCGTTTTGTGCTCGGTGTAGGGTTCATTGTCCGGCATGCTGCGCAATTCCTGACGGGATTTCTAGCGTGCGCCGGATCCAGGCGCTGCGGCCCGGTCTGTCTTCTTCACCGGTCGTTGCGCCGCGCGCGGGTTGCCGCCGTTGGCGCTGATGATCGCGGCGACGCGCCCGGCGGCAAGTTCGCCGAGCGAGTCATAGGCCTTGGTCTGGTAGACGGGCGCGCTGCGCAAGGCGGCGGGTCCAAGCTCGCCCGCGCGCTGGTGCGTGTCGACATCGACCTGCATCGACAGGCCGAGCCGCAGCGGATGCCTGGCCAGTTCGGCCGGATCGAGCACGATGCGCACCGGCACGCGCTGCACCACCTTGATCCAGTTGCCGGTGGCGTTCTGCGGCGGCAGCAGCGCGAAAGCGCTTCCGGTGCCGGCGCCGAATCCGGCTACCCGGCCGTGGAATTCGACGGCGCTGCCGTAAATGTCTGCGTTGAGCCTGACCGCCTGGCCGGGGCGCAGGTTGAGCAGCTGGCCTTCCTTGAAATTCGCGTCCACCCACACCTGATCCGGCGGAATCACCGCCATCAGCGGTGCGCCCGGGCTGACGCGCTGCCCGACCTGCACGCTGCGCTTGGCGACGATGCCGGAGACCGGGGCGGGCAGGGCAGTGCGTGCATACGCCAGGTATGCCTCGCGCAAGCGCGCCGCGGCGCTTTGCACCTCCGGATGGGATGCGACGCTGGTGTGGTCGATCAGGGTCTTGTGCGCGGCGAGTTGCTGCTCGGCCGCGTCGAGCGCGGCGCGGCCGAGCGCCACTGCGTCGCGCGCATGCTGCAGTTCCTCAGCCGGCAGTGCGCCGCTTGCGGCGAGCGGCGCGCGCCGCTCCAGGTCGGCGCGGGCGCGCTCGAGCTCGGTCTGGCGCAGTGCCACATTGGCTTCGATCGAGGCGGTGGTGGCGATCAGGTTTCGCACCTGGCGCACGCTCTTCGCGAGCGCGGCCTCGGCCTGCTCGAGCGCGACGCGGGAATCCGCCTGGTCGAGTTCGACCAGCGTCTTTCCCGCCGTGACGTAATCGGTATCGTCGGCGCCGATGGCGAGCACCGTGCCCGCCACCTGCGATGTGATCTGTACCAGATTGCCGCCGACGTAGGCATCGTCCGTGGATTCGACATAGCGCAGGACCGTGGTCCAATAGACGGCGTAGCCGATGCCGGCAAGGATGAACAATCCGAGCACCAGCGAAACCAGCAGCCTGCGCCGCCCGTTCGGCGGCGTCGCGCCCGTCTTGTCTTTGTCGTTCATTCGATGATCCCTGTTGGTGCCGTATCAGGAGGCGCCCGCGGCGCCCGTGTCGTCAAAGCCGCCGCCCAGCGCGCGGATAAGATTGATCGAGAGTTCCAGCGCGCGCGCGCGCAGGCTCGCGCGCAGGAATTCCTGTTCGAGAAGCGGCGCTTCGGCGGCGAGCACCTGCAGATAGCTGCTGAGGCCGGCGCGAAACCGCTCGGCCACCAGCGCATGGGCGTCGCGCGCGGCGGCGAGCGCCCGCTCCACCTCGACCCGTTGCGCGTCCACCGAATGGATCGACGCCAGCTGATCCACCACTTCGTGCAAGGCGTCGACGAGCGTCTGGTTGTATTGTTCCACCGCCGCATCGTAGTCGGCGTCCCTAGCCGCAAGATTGGCGCGCAGCCGTCCGCCATCGAACAAGGGCAGGCGCAACGCCGGCCCGAGCGAGGGGTTTTCGCTCTGCGCGGTGAGCAGCTTGGCGAAGCGGACGCTTTGCAGGCCGACGAGGGCATTGAGATTGAGGTTGGGATAGAACTGTCCCTTGGCCGCATCGATGTCGCGGCGCGCCGACTCCACGCGCCAGCGCTGCGCCACCACGTCCGGCCGCCGGCCGAGCAGATCGGCTGGCAGCACCGAGGGCAGTGCGACCGGCTGCGCCTGCAACTGCGGCCGCGTAACGGCAAGGCCGCGATCCGGCCCCCGGCCGGCGAGCGCGGCGAGCAGATTGCGGCCGAGCGCAATTTCTTCCTCCAGCTGAACGATGCGCTGACGCGCGGCGGGTATCGATCCCTCCGCCTGGTTGAGTTCGACTTCGGAATCGATGCCCGCGGCGACGCGCTGCCGCGTGAGATCGAACATTGCCTGGCGCTGTTTGAGCGCGGCCCGCGCGAGCTCGATCTGGTCGAAGCTGCGCGAGAGCTGCGCGTATGCGCGCGCGACGCCGGCCGCGAGCAGCAGCCGCGCGGCGTATGCGTCGACCTCGGCCGCCCGCGCCTGGCCCAGCGCGGCGTCGTATGCGGCGCGATTGCGACCCCACAGGTCGAGCTCATAGCCGAAAGTCGCAGCGATATCAGTCTGGGTGTGCCAGGAACCGGCGATCGGCGGCGGGAAGATGCCGTTGCCCGAGTAGCGCTGGCGCGTGACGTTGGCGCCGGCGTTCGCCTGGGGCGCCAGGGCCGCGCCGTAGCCCGCCGCCAGCGCACGCGCGCGGTCGATGCGCGCGTGTGCGCTGCCCATGCCGGGGTTGCCGGCGAGCGCTTCCCCGATCAGCGCGTCCAGCTGCGGGTCGCCAAAACGCTGCCACCAGTTCGCGGCGGGCCAGCCCGCAGCCGACAATGGCGCGCCGGAAAGCGCGCGGCTCGCCTCCAGGGTCGCGGGGTCGATGCGCAGCGCCTTGGTCGCAAGTCCGTCGAAGCTGGCGCAGCCCGCGGCGAGCAGGGCGGCGGCCAGGGCGGCGGCCAGGGCGGCGAGTGCAGCGCGCCGTCGCTGCCGCGGGCGGCGTGTGCGTAGCCGGAGTTCAGCGGTCATGCGTTGGCGACCATGCGTTGCAACAGCCCTTCGAGCTGCTGTACCTCCTTTTTGCCGAAGCCGCGCAGCAGGCGGTTGAATACCTGCACCAACGCTTGGAGGATTCTCGGGTACAGCTTCCTGCCCTCGGCGGTCAGTTCGAGGCGCACCGACCGGCGCTCGCCCTTGGTGCGCATGCGGCGCAGTACGCCTTTTTTTTCCAGCCGGTCAAGCAGCCGCGTCATCGCACCCGGGTCGTAGATCAGAATTTTGCACAGCTCGGCCGCGGTTGAGGCGACGCCGTCGCCCAGCAGCATCACCACGATCCATTGCGCGTGGCTGATGTCCAGCGGCGCCAGCTCCTGGTCGATGGCCTCGACGATGGTGCGCCGCGCGCGGCCGATAAAGGCGCCTACGCCCTGGCTGGGGCGGAAGGTTTCGATGTCGTAAATCGGCTGCATCGCGGAACCGCGTCCGGAAAGGGGAACCGATGCTAATTGCCTAGGCAAATATTGTCAAGGCAATACCCGGCCGCCTGCGGTCATGCGCACGCGGCCGGGCATGCTTCAGCGCTCGGCCAGATCCTGCCCATTGGCCACGCCGCCGTCCACGACCCTATGAGCTGACAATGTGCTTTTCCTTTGCGGGACAAGTTGCTATTGTCCTTCCCTACCAACAATGCTGGCGTCCGCGGAATGATCAGAGTCAGGTTTATCGCACACGATGCGAGTGAGCGCGAAATTGAAATAGAAGCAGATGGTTCGCTGATGCAGGTGGCCAAATCAAATTCCGTGCCCGGCATTGATGCCGACTGCGGCGGCGCCTGTTCCTGCGCGACCTGTCACGTATTCGTGGACCATGAATGGCTCGACCGGGTCGGCCCCATCGGGCAATGGGAAGAATCGATGCTTGGGCTAACTCCGGATCGACAGCCGAATTCGCGCCTGTCCTGCCAGATCCAGCTCAGTGGAAAACTCGATGGGCTGGTGGTGACAACGCCGGAGTTTCAGTATTAGCTCCGGTCGGTGACAATCCGGCTGATTTTTGCCCGCAGATTCGGTGGAGTATGCGCATGAACGAAACACAGGAAATCAAAAAGAAAGTCTGGAGCATGGTGGGGCGCGACCCCCGCACCATTCCGCTGGACGAAATCGACTTGTCGCATCCGGGTATCTGGCAGGCCAACGAATACTTGCCGTTTCTGGAGCGCCTGCGCAGGGAAGACCCGGTTCACTACTGCAAGTCGTCGGCAGTCGGCCCCTATTGGTCGGTGACCAAATATGCCGACATCATGCAGGTGGATACCTCACCTGACATTTATTCTTCCGAACCCACGATCGGTATTCTCGATACCAACGCGGAAAACGTCTATCCCATGTTCATCGCCATGGATCCACCCAGGCATGACGAGCAACGCAAGGTGGTGCAGGGCGTGGTGGCGCCGATGAACCTGAAAAAACTGGAAAGCGTCATCCGGCAGCGGGCGTGCGCCATCCTCGATGGGCTGCCCCTGGGCGAGAAATTCAACTGGGTGGAACGAGTATCCATCGAGCTGACCACGCAGATGCTCGCGACGCTGTTTGATTTCCCCTTCGAGGACCGCCGCAAACTGACCAGGTGGTCGGACGCGTTCACCGCCATACCGGGCCGGGGGATCATCGATTCGTACGAACAGAGGCAGGAATTGGTCGAGGAGTGCCAGGTGTATTTCACCCGCCTGTGGAACGAGCGCGTCAACCGGGAACCCGGCAACGACCTGGTGTCCATGCTCGCCCACGGCGAGGCAACGCGCGACATGCCGCCGAAGGAATACCTCGGCAACGTGATCCTGCTGATCGTCGGCGGCAACGACACCACCCGCAATTCGCTCTCCGGCGGCGTGCTGGCACTGAATGAAAACCCCGGTGAATACCAGAAGTTGCGCGACAACCCGGGCCTGATTCCCAACATGGTGTCGGAAATCATTCGCTGGCAAACTCCCCTCGCCCACATGCGCCGCACCGCGAAAGTGGACACGGTTCTGGGCGGAAAAACCATCAAAGCAGGCGACAAGGTGGTCATGTGGTATGCCTCCGGAAACCGGGACGAGGATGCGATCGTGCGCGCCAATGAGTTCTTGATCGATCGTCCCAATGCACGCATGCATCTGAGCTTCGGCTTCGGCATTCACCGCTGCATGGGTAATCGCCTGGCCGAAATGCAACTGCGCATCGTGTGGGAAGAAATCATGCGGCGCTTTCACGCCGTAGAGGTGGTGGGTGAACCGAAACGTATCTACTCCAGCTTTGTCAAAGGCTATTCCGAACTGCCGGTAATGGTGCACCCGTTGTAAACCATGGAAAGGCCTCGGTAAAGAATCTCACCGGTGCTGGAATAAACTCTGCTGTCCGGCTGTTTGATCATGCGCGACAACTTTTCTCCAGCAGGGGGACGCCATGAAGAAAGCACTTAGAGGCCATTTCAGAATTACCGAAATGGCCCCTGACTTAGGGGAGTATGAGGGGAGATATCCCCTCATTTTGTAATAGGCTCTTAGAACCTGTTGCAGAATGAAATGTCATTCTGAGGGCGAAGCCCGAAGAATCTGCTTCTCGCTTTGTTTTACAGCAGATTCCTCGCTCTGCTCGGAATGACAATTTTCGAGGTTGGCATTTTGCAACGATTTCTTGGTCCGGCATTGCTATGATGCTCTGATGGAGAGCGCAGAGATCATCGCCCATATCCCTCGCCTGCGGCGTTATGCGCGCGCCCTGGCGGGTGACAGCCAGCGGGCCGATGATCTGGTGCAGGATACGCTCGAGCGCGCGCTGGTGAAATTCTATTTGTGGCGGCGCGGAAGCGACTTGCGCGCCTGGCTGTTCACCATTATGCACAACGTGTTCATCAATCAGCTGAAGGCGCGGCGCGAACTGGCTCTGGACGAGGCGGTCGAACACGGGCTGCAAAGCCCGCCGCAGTCCGACCCGTTCGAGCTGCGCGATCTGGACGCGGCGCTAAGGCAACTGCCGGCAGAGCAGCGCGAAGTCCTGCTGTTGGTGGGATTGGAGCAACTCAGCTATGCCGAGGTGAGCAAGGCCTTGAGCATTCCAGTCGGCACCGTGATGTCGCGCCTGTCACGCGGGCGCGAACGCCTGCGCACCGTGATGTCGGGCGCCGCCACCGTAACCAGCCTCAAGGCAGTGAAATGAGCAATCTAAGCGAAACCGATCTGCACGCTTATGTTGATGGGCAGCTGGACGACGCGCGCCGGGTTCAGGTGGAGGCGCATCTGGCGCACGATGCGGCGGCGACCGAACGCGTGCACCTCTGGCGCGCGCAAAACGAAGCGCTGCGCGCGATCTACAACGCGGTGCTGAACGAACCGGTGCCGCAGCGGCTGGTCGCGGCGCGTCCATCGCGGGGCCGCTGGCCGCAGTACGCGTTGGCTGCCGGCGTGGTGGGGCTCGCGTTCGGGCTGGGCTGGATGTCGCACGCCTACCGTAGCGATCGGTTTGCGGAGGCGATGGCGCTGCCGCGCCGGGCCGCCGTTGCCTACGCGGTGTACGCTCCCGAAGTGCGGCACCCGGTGGAAGTCGGCGCGGAACAGCAGGACCATCTGGTGAAGTGGCTGTCCAAGCGCCTGGGGAACGAATTGAAGGTGCCGCTGCTGACGCAGCAGGGATTCGATCTGGTGGGCGGGCGGCTGCTGCCCGACACCAAGGGGCCAGGCGCACAGCTGATGTACCAGGACAAGAAAGGCCAGCGCATCACGCTGTACGTCTCGCTAAGGAGCGCCGAGCCGCGTGACACCGCCTTCCGCTTCAGCCAGGAAGGCGAGGTCGCGGTGTTCTATTGGATCGACGGCAAACTCGGCTACGCATTGTCTGGAGAGATGGACCGTGCGAGTCTTCTGGCGGTGGCCAGCGTCGTATACCGCCAGCTCAATCCTTAAGTCACGGTTTGTTAACCCAGAATCCCGTCGCCGGGTCGAGTACCTTGGTGCCGAAGTTGAGATAGCCCTTCGATGAAATGTACGTGGACAGAGTTCCTGCGCCATCGAGCGAGGGCGCGTAGAAGTACCAATTCAACTGCGCCGCATCCCAGGCCCACATCGTCGTAAAAGGCGTAACGGTGCTTGCGAGCGCATTGAACTGGCTTGGCGTCTTGTTGTCTCCGATGGCAATCAGGTTCCACCCCGACGCCATCGTCTGGAACGAGGTCGAGGTAATCGCCGTTCCGGCAGGCAACGGCGCCGTAAATGGGCTTGTTGCGTTGACCCAGAAGCCCTCGCCAGCGTTGATTGTGGTCAGCACGTCGTATCCTCTGCTGGTGGCGTAATCGACCAGCGCCTGTCCGACCAACGATGGCGCATAGAAGGCCCACTTGGCACCGGCGGCTATCCATTTCCAGACCGTAGTAAACTTTGCGGCATCGCCAAACACGGTGGCGACCGCGAGTGATCCGCCGGAACCGTTGCCCACCAGGTTCCAGCCGGCAACAATGCCCAAACTGCCGCCAGCGAGCGTCGTGCTCGTGGTTGACGAAACGGTGGTCACAGTCGTGGTCGTCGTAGGTGTCGCCGTTGTTGTTACGGGGATGACTCCGGGGGTGGAGCGTTCGTAAGAAAATCCGCCCGACCGTTGGCCCCAGGAGCGGAATTTGATGGCAAGGTAGATGTCGTCCGTCTTCAGATGCAGCACCGCGTTCACTCCCGGAGTGGCAGGCGGGCCTCCCACGCTCTTGGCCCAGGTTTCCCAGTCGGCATAGGTGAGCGATGCATAATTCGCGATGCTGCCGGAGGCCCACTCGGTATCGGTCGGGCTGAAGAACTGACTGAAGGAGCCTTCCTGCGCGATGTTGTACAGGCCCTCGCTGCCTCCGCGTATCAGCCAGACGCGGGACGTGATGCGATCCTGGTTGGCGGCCTGCGTCGGATCGGCGCC
>QYQC01000163.1 GCA_007280315.1 Betaproteobacteria bacterium
GTCTAGCAGAGATCGTCGATTGCGCACGGATGAAAAGCGTATCCGTGCGCAATCGACGATCTCTGCTAGACCCCCTGCCCTCCTTGGGGTTAACCGTAACCGCATTTTCTGTACGGATAGCGTTTCATCCGTACAGAAAATGCGGTTGGCGCGCGGAGCGCGCAATACCTGTGCAGCAAAATCGACGGCCGTAAAAGGATACTTCGAACTGTCGCACTAGAGCTGGCGCGGACGGCGGCCCGTCCGCGCGGATCGTCGATTGCGCACGGATGAAAAGCGTATCCGTGCGCAATCGACGATCTCTGTTAGACCCCCTGCCCTCCTTGGGGTTAACCGTAACCACATTTTCTGTTCGGATAGCTTTTCATCCGTACGGAAAATGCGGTTGGCGCGCGGAGCGCGCAATACCTGCACAGCAAAATCGACCGACGAAACCGGATACGCCGAACTGTAGCGCTAGAACTTGTTAATACCCCCCAGCACCGACGCCGCTATAGCCCCAGGCCGCTCCACAGTTCATCCACGCGCCGCTTCACCTCAGCATCCATGGCGATCGGCTTGCCCCAGCCGCGCGTGGTTTCGCCCGGCCATTTGTTGGTCGCGTCGATACCCATCTTCGATCCCAGGCCCGACACCGGGCTGGCGAAGTCGAGATAATCTATCGGCGTGCGCTCGGCCAGCAGCGTGTCGCGCGCCGGATCGACGCGCGTCGTCAGCGCCCAGATCACCTCCTTCCAGTCGCGGATATCGACGTCGTCGTCGGTGACGATAATGAACTTGGTGTACATGAACTGGCGCAGAAAGCTCCAGATGCCGAACATCACGCGCTTGGCGTGGCCGGGATACTGTTTCTTCATGCTCACCACGGCGAGGCGGTAGGAACAACCTTCGGGCGGCAGGTAGAAATCGGTGATCTCGGGAAACTGCTTCTGCAGCAGCGGCACGAACACCTCGTTCAGCGCCATGCCCAGCACCGCCGGTTCATCCGGCGGTTTGCCGGTGTAGGTGCTGTGGTAGATCGGATTGCGGCGCATGCTGATGCGCTCGATGGTGAACACCGGAAAGCGCTCCTGCTCGTTGTAATAGCCGGTGTGATCGCCAAACGGACCTTCAAGGGCCGTTTCCTCCGGGTGGATCACGCCTTCGAGAACGATCTCCGCGCCAGCCGGCACCTGCAGGTCGCTGCCCAGGCATTTCACCAGTTCGGTCTTGGCGCCGCGCAAGAGGCCGGCAAACTGATACTCGCCAATCGAATCCGGCACCGGCGTGACCGCGGCGAGGATGGTGGCCGGATCTGCGCCCAGGGCCACTGCAATTGGAAACGGCTTCCCCGGATGATGCAGTCCATGGTCGCGAAAGTCGAGCGCGCCGCCGCGCTGCGCCAGCCAGCGCATGATGACTTTGTTCGGCGCGATCACCTGCTGGCGGTAGATGCCCAGGTTCTGCCGCGTCTTCAGCGGCCCGCGCGTGACGGTGAGCCCCCAGGTGATCAGCGGCCCGGCATCGCCCGGCCAGCAGGTCTGGACCGGCAGCCGCGAAAGGTCGACGTCCCTGCCCTCCCACACGATCTCCTGGCACGGCGCGCTGTCCTTCACCGTCGGCGCCATGTTGAGCACCTGCTTCAGCACCGGCAGCTTGTCCCAGGCGTCCTTCAGACCTTTCGGCGGATCCGGTTCCTTCAGGTAGGCGAGCAGTTTGCCAACTTCGCGCAGCGCCTCGACCGAATCCTCGCCCATGCCGAGCGCGACGCGCCGCGGCGTGCCGAACAGATTCGCCAGCACCGGAATCCGCGCGCGCCCGGCTGCGCCGTCGAAGCCCTTGGGATTTTCGAACAGGATCGCCGGACCGCCGGCCCTGAGCACGCGATCGCACACTTCGGTCATCTCCAGGCAGGGATCGACCACGGCCGAAACGCGCTTCAATTCGCCCAGTTGTTCCAGTTGCGCGATGAAGTCGCGCAGATCCTTATAGCGCATGGATGAATGTCCTGTTAACGCCAAACGTAATCCGCAGCGATGCCGGCAAAAATTACCCCGCCGACCCAGTTGTTGTGCAAGAACGCCTTGAAGCAACCCTCGCGCCGGCGCTCGCGTATCAGGCTGTAGTGATACAGCATGATGAGCCCGGCCGCAGCCAGACCCAGATAGTAATACAGGGCGAACTGAAGTTTCATGCCGATGACTACTAACACCGCGAGCATGGCCGCGTAGCACAGCATCACCGCGGCGACGTCAAAGCGCCCCAGGGTAATGGCGGAGGTGCGGATACCGATCCGGACATCGTCGTCGCGATCCACCATCGCGTATTCGGTGTCGTAGGCGATCACCCAGAAGATGTTCGCCAGCAGCAGCCACCAGCAGAGCGCCGGCAGAGCGTCCGCCACGGCCGCGAACGCCATCGGGATGCCGAAACCGAAAGTCACGCCCAGATAGGCCTGCGGCATGGAAAGAAAGCGTTTGGTGAATGGATAGCTGGCGGCGAGCGCGAGGGCGATGAAGGATAGCGCGATGGCAAAGCGGTTAAGCGTCAGTACCAGACTGAAAGCGGCGAGCGTCACGACGACCGCCAGCCACAGCGCTTCTTTCACGCCCACCAGGCCGGCCGCGACCGGCCGATCCCTGGTGCGCTTGACGTGCGCGTCGAAGTTGCGGTCCGCAACATCGTTCATGACGCAGCCGGCCGAGCGCATCAGCAGCGTGCCGAGGCAGAAGATCCATACCATCATCCATGCGGGCCGTCCGTCCGCCGCGATCCACAGCGCCCACAGCGTCGGCCACAGCAACAGCAGCGTGCCGATGGGCTTGTCCAGCCGCATCAGCTTTTCGTAGAGCGACAGCCGCTGCTTGAGTTGCGCCAGTTCCATCGGTTCAAACCTTCATCAATTCGCTTTTTCCCGCCAACCAGCGCGCCAGATGGCGCCGCGCCTGCTCCGGATGATGCTGCAGCATTTGCGGCGCCAGATCGCGCGCCGCCTCGAGCAGGTCCAGATCGAGCTCGAGGTCGGCGAAGCGCAGCAGCGGCGCCCCGCTCTGGCGCACACCCAGATATTCGCCCGGGCCGCGCAACGCCAGGTCCTGGCGCGCGATTTCGAAACCGTCGCTGGTTTCAAATACTACTTTGAGCCGCGCGCGCGCGATCTCGCCCAGCGGTTTCTGGTAGAGCAGGATACACGCGCTGTCGTCCGCGCCGCGCCCCACCCGGCCGCGCAGCTGGTGCAGCTGCGCCAGTCCGAAGCGCTCGGCGTGCTCGATGATCATCAGCGACGCATTGGGCACGTCGACGCCGACCTCGATCACCGTGGTCGCCACCAGCAGCTGGATTTTGCCGGCGGCGAATTCCGCCATCACCGCGGCCTTGTCCGCACCGCTCAGCCGCCCGTGCACCAGCCCTACTCCGAGTTCGGCGAATTCGCCGGCAAGGCGCGCGTGGGTGTCGATCACGGTTTGAAGCTGTAGCGCCTCGGCCTGCCGCGCGCCCGGTCGCGGCCCCCGCGCACGCGCATTGCCCGCCGGGTCTTCGGCACTGTCCTCGATCAGCGGACAGACCCAATAGGCCTGTCGCCCGGCGCGACAGGCGTCGCGCACCCGTGCGAGCACTTCGTCGCGGCGCTCGGCGGCGATCAGCTTGGTCCTGACCGGCGTTCGCCCCGGCGGCAATTCGTCGATCAGCGATACGTCGAGGTCGGCGTAGTAACTCATCGACAGCGTGCGCGGAATGGGCGTGGCGCTCATCATCAGCTGGTGCGGTTCGGTGTTGACGTCGCCCGCGCCCGCGGTGGCAGAACCCTTAGTGGCCGACCCCTTGGCGCGCAACGCCAGGCGCTGTTCGACGCCGAACCGGTGCTGCTCGTCGACGATGGCCAGGCCGAGCGACTGGAACGTGACGCCCTCCTGAAACAGCGCATGCGTGCCCACCGCCACCCGCGTCGCGCCCGAAGCAATATCCGCCGCCGCCTGCGCACGCTGTTTCTTTTTCTGGCTGCCCGAGAGCCAGGTGAGTTCCACCCCCAGCGGCACGAGCCATTCGGAGAATTTGCGGAAATGCTGCTCGGCCAGGATTTCGGTGGGCGCCATCACCGCAGCCTGGCGGCCGTTCTCCACTGCGCGCAGCGCCGCCAGCGCCGCCACCACCGTCTTGCCGCTGCCTACATCGCCCTGCAACAGGCGGTGCATCGGATGCGTCTCGCCAAGATCGTGCTCGATTTCGCTCCAGGCGCGACGTTGCGCGCCGGTCAACCTGAACGGCAGCTGCTTCAGCAGGCCCGCGCTCAGCGCCCCGGGCCTGCCCAGTGACGCCGCGGTCTTGCTCTTGCGCTCGCGGTAATGCAGGCGCATCGACAGCTGCTGCGCCAGCAGTTCTTCCAGCTTTATGCGCCGCCACGCCGGGTGGGTGCGCCCGGTGAGTGCGCGTGCATCGTCGCCCGGCCGCGGCCGGTGCAGGGCGTCGATGGCCTGGCGAAACGCCGGCAGGCCGAAACGCGCGACGGTGTCCGGCGGCAGCGTTTCGTCCAGTTCGCATTGCGCCAGGGCCTCCCCGATCAGGCGGCGCAACGCCGCCTGCGGCAGTCCGGCAGTAGTCGGATAGATCGGCGTCAGCGCCTCGGGCAGCGGCGTATCGGCGTGCACCATGCGATAGCGCGGGTGGACCATTTCGGCGCCGAAAAAGCCCGGGCGTATTTCGCCGAAGGCGCGCACGCGCGCTCCGGCGACCAGCGCCTTCGCCTGGCTGCCGTAGAAATTGAGGAAGCGCATGGTCAACGGTCCGCTGTCGTCCTCGATCGTGCACACCAACTGGCGCCGCGGCCGGTAGGCGATCTTGCTGTCGATCACCGTGCCCTCGACTTGCACCGGAACGCCCTCGTGCGCATCGGCGATCGCAGTGAGCCGGGTTTCATCCTCGTAGCGCAATGGCAGATGCAGCACCAGATCGAACTGGCTGCGGATGCCGAGTTTTTCCAGTTTCGCCTTCAACGAAGGCGCGGGTTTCGCCGCTGTCGCCACTGCTCGCCGCTCAGCCGGTCACCAGTATCGCGTCGGCCTCGACCAGCGCACCGCGCGGCAGCGAGGCAACGCCGACGGCGGCGCGCGCCGGATAGGGCTGGGTGAAATACCGCGCCATGACCTCGTTCACTTTGGCGAAATGGGCAAGGTCGGTGAGATAGATGGTCAGCTTGGCCGCATCGCCCAGCGTCGCATCCGCGGCCAGCGCCACCGCCTTCAGGTTTTCGAACACGCGCTGTATCTGCGCATCGATGCCTTCGGCCAGCTGCATGGTTTGCGGATCGAGGCCGATCTGGCCGGAAACATAAACGGTGTTGCCGCAGCGCACCGCCTGTGAATAGGTGCCGATGGCGCCCGGCGCATGCGCTGTCGAAATGATGGATTTGGCCATGGTTCCCGTGCATCCCCGAAAAGTTGCGTTTGTAAAAACAGGCCTATAATTGCGACCCGGTCGCGCAGGGTTTCCCGCGATGGCCGAATCTTACAATGACCTCAACCGTCATCGCCAACCTGCAAACGCTCATCGGCACGCCGCGCGATGGAGCGTTACTGCGCTTTTCGCTTGGCAACGAGTATCTGAAAATCGGCGACGCCCACAACGCGCAGCTGCAACTCGCCGAAGCCGTGGCCCGTGATCCCGCCTACTCGGCGGCGTGGAAGCTGCTTGGCAAAGCGTACACTGAAACCGGCCGGCCGCAGGCGGCACTCGAAGCCTATCTTCAAGGCATCGTCGTGGCGCAGAAAAAGGGCGACATGCAGGCGGCGAAGGAAATGACCGTGTTTGCCCGGCGCATTCAGAAGCAACTGGAAACCGACCGGTCTTCCTGACCCGGATTCCGGCATGTCGATATACACACAACTGCGCACCCGTGTCGTCGGCGCGCCTCTGGATCCGCTGAACAAGGAGACGCGCCACAACATCGCGCTGGTGGCGTTTTTTGCCTGGGTCGGCCTGGGCGCGGACGGCATTTCGTCCTCCTGCTACGGCCCGGAGCAATCGTTCCAGGCGCTGGGCGAGCACACCGGCCTCGGCCTGTACCTGGCGCTGGCCACCGCGGTCACGGTATTCATCATCGCACTCGCCTACAACCAGGTGATCGAGCTGTTTCCCACCGGCGGCGGCGGATACAAGGTGGCGACCAAACTCATCGGCCCCTATGCCGGTGTGACTTCCGGGGCCGCGCTGGTGCTCGACTACGTGCTCACCATCGCCATATCGATAGCCAGCGGGGTGGATGCGCTGTTCAGCCTGCTCCCTCTCGGATTCCAGGCGCACAAGCTCCCCGCGGAAATAGGCCTGATCATCGTGCTCATCGTGCTCAACCTGCGCGGCATGAAAGAGGTGATCAAGGTGCTGCTGCCGGTTTTTCTCGGCTTTATCATCACCCACGCGTTCCTGATCATCTACGGCCTGGCTGCGCATATCGAATATCTGCCGCGCCTCATTCCGGCCACGCTGACGGAAACCGCCAGGCTGTCCGGGCAGCTGGGCTGGGCGCACGTAGCCGCATTCATGCTGCTCGCCTACTCGCAGGGAGGCGGAACCTATACCGGCCTGGAAGCGGTATCGAATAACGTCAACGTGCTGGCCGAACCGCGCGTCCGGACGGGCAAGGTCACCATGCTCTACATGGCGCTGTCGCTCGCCTTCACCGCCGGCGGCATCATCCTGCTCTACCTTCTGTGGGAATCGAAGCCGGTGGAAGGGCAGACGCTGAACGCCGTTGCATTCGGCGCCATCATCGAGAGCCTGGGCTGGGAACCGTGGGTCACCAAGGCGGCCTTGTGGACGGTGCTGGCGCTGGAGGGCGGGCTGCTGTTTGTCGCCGCCAACACCGGTTTTCTGGGCGGACCGGCGGTTCTATCCAACATGGCCGCGGATTCCTGGGTGCCGCACAAGTTCCGCTACCTGTCGACCCGCCTGGTTACCGAGAACGGCATTCTGGTAATGGGCCTGGCGGCGCTGGCGATTCTGATCTGGACCGGCGGCAGCGTGTCGCTATTGGTTGTTCTGTACAGCGTCAGCGTGTTTCTGACTTTTGCCATCTCTTTGTTCGGGCTGTGCGTCTACTGGTGGCGGCACCGCGGCGAACAGGGAAAATGGATTGCGCGCCTGGCCTTGTCCGCGGCCGGCTTGATCGTATGCTCGGTAATCCTGGTGATGCTGCTGGTGGACAAATTTACCGAAGGCGGATGGCTGACCGTACTCATCATCGCCGCCATCATCGGCATCTGCCTGACCATACGCAACCACTACAACTGGGCCAGGGCACAGATTCGCAAGGTCGATGAAATATTCGCCAATCAGCCGTTCGGCAGCGTCGCCGATGCGCCGAAGCCGGATCCGGACCTGCCGACCGCCGTATTTCTGGTGGGATCGAGCCGCGGCGGCGGGCTGCACACCCTGCTCTGGGTGCACCGCATGTTTCCGCATCATTTCCGCAATTTCATTTTTATCAATGCGCGCACCGTCGATGCGCACAGCTATGGCGGCGGCGAGGATATGAAGCTGATGCAGATGGAGGCCAACGTGGCCCTCACCTACTTCGTCAATTTCTGCAACAGCAAGGGTTGGGCGGCAAAATCCTATCTCGCCTTGGGCACCGATCCGATAGACGAGGTGGCCAGGCTCGCGGACCAGGTACATGAGGAATTCCCGAACTGCATTTTCTTCGCCAGCAAACTCGTATTCGAGCGGGAGAACTGGCTCATCCGTCTGCTGCACAACGAGGCAGCCCTGTCGCTGCAGCGCCGCCTGCACCTTCACGGCCTGCAAATGGTAATCTTGCCGATGAAAATTTGACCGAATGACTTGAAACCGGTAACAAAAGTCATTTTCTTACCGGCTGACTTAGGGGAGCACGAGGGGAGTTATCCCCTCGTGTTGTTACAGACTCTTAGGGGGGAAAGACACATGACTCTGGTGATGAAATCGATATTGATCACGGCCGGCCTCGGGATTCTGCTCATCCTCTACGAATGGAACATGATGCGCAAGAAAAAGGAAGGCGTCACCCCGGTCGACTGGAAAAACCTGCGCGATCTGGTGTTCATGACGGCGGGCGCCTGCGCGCTGGTGGCGTTCGGCGTCGCCAACCTGACCTAGCGGCTGCACCGCGGCCGCGGCTGATCCGACATGTCCTGCGCCAAGCTTCTGGTTTGCGACGATCATCCGCCGATACGCACGGCGGTGATGCATATCGCCAAGGGCTTGAACGAGGCAATCGAAATCATCGAAGCCGGAAACGCCACCGAAGCGCTGGCGCTGCTCGAACAGCATCCGGATACCGAGCTGGTGTTGCTCGATCTGCACATGCCGGGCATGAGCGGTTTCGATCTGCTGTCGGAGCTCAAACTCAGACTTCCATCCCTGCCGGTGGTGGTGCTGTCCTCGGACGAGACGCGCGCGACGGTCATCGATGCGCTGGAGCGCGGCGCCACCGGTTATATCTGCAAGTCCACACCCACGGATTTGCTGGCGAAATTTCTGGAGCATGCACTCAAGGGAAACATCGCACTGCCCACGGCAATTGCGAGCCCTGCCAGAGCTGAACGCTCAACGCAGTCAGGGCCACCCGGCGCACCGCGCCAGGGGCTGGCCGGCCTCGGGCTGTCACCGAGGCAGGTGGATGTGCTCGCCTGCCTGCTGCGGGGCATGTCGAACAAACAAATTTGCCGCGAGCTCGATCTGGCGGAAGGCACGGTCAAGAACCACACCATCGCCATCTTTCGCGCGCTCGATGTCACCAGCCGCGCGCAGGCCGTGATCGAAGCGAGCCGGCGCGGTCTGCAGGTAGGAGGCGTGGCCGGTTAGCATCCGTTTCCGCGGCCGGCGCGAATCTTCCTACTACGAGGCCGGCGCGGCGCCAACGGTTACGCTTATCCGCGTTCCTTTTCCGGGCGCCGATTCGATCTGCCACTCACCGCCTATGGTTTCGGCCCGCTCCTGCATCGACAGCATCCCCAGTCCGTGCTTCTTCCCGTTGACGCCGGCCAGATCGATGCCGATGCCATCGTCGGCGACACTCAATAGCTGAAAATCCGTTTCCAGATTGAACTCGATCGCAATCTCGCTCGCCTGCGCGTGCTTGGCGCAATTGGTCAGCGCTTCCTGCGCGATGCGGAACAGCGCGATTTTCTTCTCCGCCGGCAACCGCACACCCGAGTTCGCGCCTTTCACCCTGACCGCGATGCCGGTACTGCCCTCGAACTTGCGTGCGTATTCTTCCAGCGCGGAGAACAGGTCGCGGTCCTCGAGCAGCAGCGGGCGCAGATCGACGCTGATGTCCTTGGCATTCGCCTTGGCCTCGTCGATCAGCGCGATGAGTTCGGACAGGCGCCGCTGCAAGCTGGCCGCATCACTGTTGGGCAGCTGTCGTTGCAACAGCGCAAGATTGAGGCCGATGGCCGCCAGATTGGAACACACCCCGTCGTGCAGTTCCGCCGAAAGGCGCCGCCGCTCCACCTCCTGCGCCTCGCCCAGCCGGCGCGTCATGCTGCGCAGACGGTTCGCAAGATTCAATGCGGCGGTCTCCGCCAGGCGGCGCTCCCTGACCTCGCCCTGCAGCGCTTCGTTGGCGGCGCGCAGCTCGGTCGTGCGCTCGCGCACGCGCCGCTCCAGTTCCTCCTTGATTTTGCGGATTCTGTCCTCGGCCCGCCTGCGCTCGCTCACGTCCTCGCGCAATGCGAAAAATCCGATGACCTCACCCGTTGCATCGCGTTCCGGGACATAGCGCAGCGAGCGCGTGGCAATCCGGCCGTCGCTATCGGCGAAGGAATGTTCCAGATGAACGCTTTCTCCGGCGAGGGCGCGCTCGATGCTGGGTTGCACGACGGCGTAGGCCTGCTCGCCGATGAATTCGCGCACCAGGCGTCCGGTGGGATCGCCGCGGTAGGTATTGCGGTAGGCACGATTGGCGAAGGACATGCGTTGCGCCCTGTCGACGTGCGCGATCTCGATCGGAAACGCGTCGAACAACTCGCGCAGATGGGCTTCATTGCGCCGCAGCGCTGCTTCCGCGCGCTTGGCCTGGCTGATGTCGACGATCACGCCGACCAAGCCGATGACCCCGCCTGCCGCATCGAGTATGCGCCGCCCGGTGATGCGTCCCCAGAAATCGCTTCCATCGCCGCGCCGATAGTGCCGCTCCCGATCCAGCACCGGCACTTCGCCCTTCATCAGACTGGACATCGAGTAGTTTCCCGAGTCGCGCTCGTCCGGATCGATATGGCTCAGGTACTCACTGCCGATCAGTTGCGTGATCGGCCGCGCGAACATTTCCGCCATGCGCCGGTTGGCGTGGGTGATCACCCCGCCGGCATCGACATCGAAAATCGCGGCGCTGGAAGTGTCGTAGACGAGTTGCAGGTGATTGATTTGCGCCTGCAGCGCGTGCTCCGCCGCTTCCTTGTTGTGCCGCCTGGAAACAAGCAGCGTGGAAGCTGTCTCTTATCCACCTCTCCGA